>JBAXKG010000025.1:0-37370 GCA_037137455.1 Bacteroidota bacterium | reverse complement strand
CATTGTTTTCATTCTGTTTGCCGTCACCCGATAAGGTAACTATTGTTATCCAGCCTTTTGAAGATATACCCCCGTCATACGTATCGTATGTTTATAAACATTTGTCAATGATCATTCCCGGTATAATCATCAAAGCACCTATTCCTCTCCCAAAGTCAGCATTTTATGCTCCCAGGAATCGATACCGCGCGGATTCACTCATCGAGTTTCTCGACCGTAACACCCCGGCCGGTCAAGCTACTATTGGTCTTACCATACTGGATATTTCATGTACAGATGCGCGTTCCCCTGACTGGGGAGTTTTCGGATATAGTTACTGTCCTGGGAAAGCATGTATTGCATCATCATACCGGCTCCGTGGAACCGATAAAATCGACCAACTGTTTAAGGTAGCCATCCATGAACTCGGACATACCCAGGGTATTCTGCACTGCCCAGACAAACATTGCTTCATGCAGGACGCAGAAGGTCGCAACACAACGATAAATGAAACCGGATTCTGCAAAGAATGTAAAAGAAAGCTTATTGACAAGGGCTGGCGGTTATAACTATGTTTTGTAGTTAGAATTTGTGGGTAATATTCATGCTGTGACCTCTATGCAACTAAAAATCAATCATGAAAGCCTCTTTGACCGTAGTTCAGATGCTGTCATATTGACAATTGACGGGGTATCAATGGGAATGGCCGGAAAGGCAGCCAGGACATTTGGGGATTTGTACCCTGAAACCTGGAAATTTATTGAATCACAAGTTCATTATCCACTAGCCGCCGGCACTAGTGTCTCAATTTCGATGCCAGGCAGTATTCCTTTTAAAATTGTTTTTCTGGCCGCGACACTTACACATTTATCAGATATGCAAAACACATCACAGAAATCAATAATTCTGAGCGCTTTTACCATGGCCATGCGCGATGCAACTGTTCGCGGATTGAAGACAATCAGATGTGGTTTGCCAATTGGTGGTTGGCGGGTTGATACCTTCAATGCATTTATGATTATATCACAATTATTGGAAAAGACCTATTCTTCAACCAAGGGAATGGAACTGCAATTGTGTATCCTGGAAGAGGATGTATTTGAATCGGTCAGAAGATTTGCTTCCAATCTTGGATATAAAGTATAGATTATCAATTACATATATAAGAACTGAAATTTATTTTGGGAAACAGGTGATGACCTAATAAAAAATTACTAAATTTGCTGCATCCATTTCCATTTAAAAGAAACCCTTCAAGATTGAGAAATCAATCATTTAATTTATTGTCCATGTAACACCAGCGATCTCCAGCCGAACCAAATAAAAAAATGAGGACAAAGATACTGTGTCTTAGCGGTATCGATAGTCCTGAGATGGTGAGGCACACTTATAATAAGGCACAGGAGATCAAAAGCAGCCTAACTGACTTTTTTAGTAAAGTACTCTCCGGGACTTGTGATTTAACAGAAATAAAAGGAAGCAACAAGGAATACTTCGTTGATTTCTTCAAAGGCAGATCCTCTTTGCCTCGTGGCTTTATTGTCTTTTTTCTTGACCTATTATCCATTGAAAATCATCCTTTACCTCCTTCAGCTTCTATTCTGGATTTATACGAGATCTATAAGTCTGATACCGAGCTCCCACGAATATTACGTTCCTATTACGAATCAAACGAAATCATCATTGCCAATGACAGATTTTGGAAATTTCTTTACCACCTCATACGGAAATCCAATCCTGTAAAAATATGCAGCATCCTGAGAATTTTAAAAATACTGAGTTCAAAAGAGTGTCATGACCTATTGACAAATGTTCACACATTGGAGATCTGGCAGGAAGAGTTTTGGTTAAAAGAAGTTGATGATGATTCAATGATACATCTACAGAAATGGAAAATGGTATTTTCAAAGATGTATGATCAAAACGGATTCCAGATTGCCCTGATTGCAACTATTCTCAGTATTCCTTCCAAAATCAGCATAAACAGGCAAACAGAAAATTTGCTGAGTACATTTTCATCATGTTTTCAAGTGCAAGGTAAATCTTCCGTTCTTAAAATAACTTCAATATTTCTGAGAATTTCTAATCTGCCTATCAAAGAATCAGAAATAATCAGAGGATATCTCTACTTTTTGATTAACAAATTCAGCTCTCAGAAAGAAGCCTTGATTCATATTTTAGAACTCTTCTCAGATAACCTTTCTTTCTTTATTCAAACAATATTCTATGGCAGTCCAAATACTGACATAAAATATCTTAAGAATTTTTCACAAAGAATAATGCACCTTCTGTTAACTCAACAAAATGGAATTGAACTGGTGGATAAGCATGTTTTTAAATCAATTCTTATCATGGCCAAATATAAAGAGCACAGAATTTATTCCGATAATTTCCTGGATACGACTCTATCGCGAAAAGAAAACTCATTAAAAACTCACGAGTTGTTGTTCACCACTTTGTTTGTTAAATATCAACCCATCTGGTATCTGGTAAAAAACCTTCCACTCTTATCAACGCATGAATTAGATATATTATTCGGTCTTCTTGCAGGAAACAGTCTAAAATCACTTTCTGGTCTGCCTTTGCCACTTTCAAAAAAAGAAGCGCACATTTTTCTGAATTTCTCCCCTGATGATGTCAAAATCACGAATGATCCCTTGCTATGCGGAATTATTCATGCAAAAATTGTTGGTTTAAATTTAAGAAAGGAGATTATTTCGCAACTGATGGAATCAGTCATCAATAAAATCACGGTTCAAAGAATCAAAGGCGATATTGAATTTTGGACAGACGTTTTCAGTTTCTTTAAAAAATACGAAAAGCAGATACCTGATTTTCAGTACGGACCTATTATCGACTTTATAATATTCAACCGCTATCAAAGGGCAGACCGAAAATCTTTCAGCATGAAGGAAACAACTTTAATTTCAATGATTTCAAACATTAATGCCTGGCACAGAGCTCTGGGAAACAGAAATAAGTATGACAAAATAGACTTTGATAATATGAAATGGAATGGTATTGACAGACCAGACTTTATTTGCTCTTATGAGGACAGGGACTATATGATACATCAGTTAAAATCAGGATTAGAATTATTCGAGGAAGGATCGGAAATGAAACACTGCGTATTTAGTTATCGCCGAAATTGCTTGGATGGTAAATGCAGTATATGGTCATTGAGGGAAATTACAAATGATTCTTTTAAAAGGCTTGCAACGATAGAAATACGGAACAATATAATCGCTCAAATTCGAAAAGAATGCAACTATCCACCTGACCGAATCGATCGTGCAATAATTAATCTTTGGAAAAATAAAACCAAATCATATCGCTAGGATTTATGAATGAGTAATGAGATTACAGACCGGAATTTGGTAATTTCCTAAACAATCAAGCCGCCTCTACAGTATTGATGCTTGAGATATGATTTCAAATTTGTCAGTATGTTTTGGCTCTGATTCAAGCCAATACCAGTAAGCGTTTTGGCCCTGATATGAACTGATAGCAGTATATGGAATAAAACGATGCCACCCTCAGGAGTAAAGCTACCCCACCCCAACTTTTCCGATTGATCCAAAATAAGTGCCGTGTAGGTATAAAAGTATTCAACCATGAAAAAAGCCACTCAGATTTTCATCGTAAGTGGCTGATTTGGTGGTGGGAGCAACAGGATTCGAACCTGTGACCCTCTGCTTGTAAGGCAGATGCTCTGAACCGGCTGAGCTATGCTCCCTCAAATTAGGGTGCAAAGGTAATTATTATTTCCAGACAACCAAACGTCAGCCAGGGTTAGTAAGATTTAAATGAGAAAACCCCCTATCCTTTCTAAACCGTGTGCGAAAGAGATCATTTTGGATAGCTACCGAAAAAACGTCTGATTGACCGGTGAAACTTATGGATACCTTCAACGGGATCAATATACATTAAAATACACTCTTTTGTAATCAGGTTAATCGGATGGGAACTTGCAAATTCGATGGCTTCAGGTGTGTCCGCCATCTGCTGTATCCAAATATTGTCGATTCCCTTGGTGATCGCCTCAGCCACAACTTCCCTCGTCTGCTTTTTCGGGGTCATAATTACCAGGCTGTGCACATTGAGCGGAAGTGAATCGACGCTGTGAAAACAGGGAGTCCCGGCGATGATATCCATTGCCGGGTTGATCGGATAAACTTCAAATCCTTTTTCTTTAAGTTTTAGAAAAACCTGATGCCCGAATTTCTTTGGATCCCTGGAAACACCAGCAATTGCTATTTTACGTGATGACAGAAAAGTGTCAATGGATGTTTTGGTTGCCTTCATTTGCTACTTTTTAAAAATGAAATAAACAGCTAAAATTAAAAAGAAAAAACCAATTCAGCTCCTTGAATTTCAAATATCAATACCATACAAATGTCATAAATATGTTGGATAGAATCAGAAGAAATACAGCGTAAATTCCACAGGTCATGTTTTACGAGAGATTATTAATGGTTATTTGTTTTTAAATATCCGGCGTAATCAATTGAAATATAATTATCCAGGCTTTGACAGACATTGGAAGCAAAGCCGATGGCTATATCAATGATATCATCCCACGGCCACTTTTTCGGGTCAACCTCCCAGAGTTTAACAGAATTTCCTGTTTTGGTGAACAAGTTGGATGCTGCATAAATTATCCCGGCGTTGAAAGCATCTCCGGCTCCAATAGTACTAAGCGGATTAATCGGTTTGACCTTAAATGACCGATGGAATTTTTTTGATACTACTTCAACATTCTCTTTATTTTTTGTATAAACCAACAGCTGGCATCCTGCCTCAGACAGATGGATAAATGCACTATTTTCATCATTAACTCCGAAAATATGGCGAAAGTCTTCATCTGAACCCCTTACCATACTTGACAAGCTGACGTTTTCGATGATCCACGGTTTGACTTTTTCCAATTCTGCCAGATGTGATTTTCTAAAGTTAGGGTCATACAAAATATATGCACCTTTTGACCTGGCATTCCTGATAAAGCTTATCAGGCGTTTGCGCAAGTCACCTGTAAGTGCATAATATGATCCGAAAAGTATGATATCTCCCTTTTCGATGACCGGAAAGGAGATGTTCAGCCTTTTTTTCGGAAACATTTTGTAAAAGGAGTAATCTGCATCGTGGTGTTTATCAAGAAAAGCCAATGCCAGCGCGGTTTTGCCACCATCAATGCGATCAATATAATCTGTCCCAACCTGGTTTTGCAAAAGAAAATCCCAAATAAGATCACCTGGCTGATCCTTTGCAAAATCACTGATAAAATGAACCGGTACTCCTGACCGGCCCAGGGAAATGGCTGAATTGAGCATTGACCCACCGGGTTTTGCAGCTATTGGTCTCCCTTCCTGGAAGATGATATCGAGAACCGTCTCCCCAATACAATAAACCATGGGAATTTCTTTTATTTCGGGGTTATAAAGTCAATTATCTGATGTTAACAATTCCTGAAACGAATCAATACTCTATTTCAAGGTCCAATTCTTCTTTTAAAGTTCGCAACGCGGGATTTTTCTCTGCCAGCATGTCAAATTTTTCTTTATCAGTATAAGGTTTTATTGTCTTCAGATTTTCAGAAATGCTCGTCTTCAGATGGATTTTATAGTTATTTAGTCGGTTGCGAATGAATTCCATCATTTCGGTTTTCTTTGAATTCATCTCATCTTCCAGAACAATATTTGCAAGTGTGAACTCGATTTTCCAGTCGGGTTGAAGAACAGGCCGGGAACTTTTCAAGGTTGAATAAAGGTGAGGGGATTCATTTTTAAGCTTGTCGGCAAATTCATCCCAGCATAGCACTAATTCTGCCTGGGTAAAAGGGGTTGCAGTTTCATAACGTGACTGATCTTCATCAGCCGTTAAGGGATTTGGTGTTGTTTTTGGTTGAGGTTTTTTTATATATGTAGCGCTTGTAAAGTCATGCTGAATATCGCGCATTTTGATTGTTTCTAAGTTTTTTTTCACAACCGGCTGCTGATTGCCGGAGGAGAAGGCAGGGTCGAAATTTGACGGGGAATTCAGCTCTTTATTAATTTCGGGTGACTGAGGTTGTTGGACAGGTAATGGTTTCAATATGGCTGGGGCAGCTTTCGGTAATATGGTTGCCGGGCTGTCAGGATTCGTCATTGTCGGGATTGCTGGTTTGGGAAGTGATAATGGATTTATATCAGGCTTCAAAACCAGGGCGCACATTTGCATTAATGAAAGCTCGAGATGAAGTTTTTTATTGTTACTTGTTTTGTAATTCAAGTCGCAGCGGTTGTTTATGTCTAGTATTTTAAGGAGAAAACCCACAGAACAAAGTGTTGATTGTTCAACATAATGGTTGCGGATTGATGGCGCAGTTTCAAGCAATTTCGCGGTTGTGGAATCCTTACAAACCAGCAGGTTACGCAGGTGTTCTCCGAATCCTATCAGAAAATGCTGCCCCTCAAATCCTTTATCGATAATGTCGTTAATTGTCAAAAGCGTTCCCGGGATATTCCCTTCCAGTATTTGATCGGTGATCTTGAAAAAATACTCATAATCAAGTACATTAAGGTTTTCAAGCACAGTGTTATATGTAAGCTGGTTTCCAGCAAAACTTACAAGCTGATCAAAAATCGACAAGGCATCGCGCATGGCTCCATCTGCCTTCTGGGCAATAATATGCAAGGCATTATCTTCGGCAGCAATATTTTCCATATTGGCAACATGGTGAAGGTGACCTGCAATATCATCAACCATGATCCGCTTGAAATCAAATATCTGGCATCGCGAAAGTATGGTTGGTAAAATTTTATGCTTTTCAGTGGTTGCCAAAATGAACTTTGCATAGGCAGGTGGCTCTTCAAGGGTTTTAAGAAAGGCATTAAAGGCTGAGGCCGACAACATATGAACTTCATCGATTATATACACCTTGTAGTTACCCATTTGGGGTGGGATTCGAACCTGGTCAACCAGTGTACGGATATCATCTACCGAATTATTTGAGGCGCCATCAAGCTCATAAATATTGAAAGAGGCATTTTCATTGAATGAGACACAGGAAGGACAATGGTCACAGGCTTCGATATTAGATGAGAGATTTCCGCAGTTGATCGTTTTAGCAAGGATACGCGCACACGTTGTCTTTCCAACGCCCCGGGGGCCACAAAAAAGAAAGGCCTGTGCCAGCTGATTGTTTTTAATTGCATTCTTTAAAGTGTTGGTTATCGATTTTTGTCCAACTACAGTGTCAAAGGTCTGAGGACGGTATTTTCGCGCCGATACAATAAAATTCTCCATATACGTGTCCGGTTCTATTCCAAAATATCATTCAAAAGTACGAAAGTTTTTGTTTTTTGTGTAATTTGGCTGCAAGTACCAACTAAGTTTTGCATGCTGCTCATACTTATATCCAGTATCACCAACAGACTTCGGTACATCGCCAATATACTTATCAATGAGATGCTTGGCGTGGAGGTGCAATTTACCTTATTCCCGGATGAGTACATTAAATATTCAGGACCGAAATTGACATATTCAAATAAACCCATGGATGATGGGTTATTTATTGAAGCTTCCGATTTACTTTTTGAAGAGATGATCGCTCCGCGTGAGATTAAAACATCGGAAATTGATGGCGTCCCGGTCATTTTCACTTCTGTTCATCCTGCTTCCGTATTGCCCTTCGACCCATTTGCGGCAGCTTTTTATATGGTTAGCCGTTATGAAGAATATCTTCCGCACATAAAGGACAAATATGGCCGGTTTCCAGTCTTCGAGAGCATTGCCTGGAAGCGGACCTTTTTGAATATTCCCGTAGTGCATCTTTGGGCTGAAATGGTCAGGAACCTGCTGGTTAATAAATATCCCGGGCTTCTGTTCAAGTATCCGGAATACCGTTATGTTCCAACCATTGATGTTGATCATGCATTTTGTTACAGAGGCCGCACATTAACAAGGACACTCGGTGGCCTGGGAAAGGATGCATTGCAGGGTCGTTTTAACGATATTGTCCTGCGTATCAGAGTATTAACTGGTTTGACCCTGGATTCATATGATAATTATTCTTTTATAACCAAGGTTCATGAACCATATAAGAATTTTCCGCTCTATTTTATTCTATTTGCCGATTATGGCGGAGATGACAATAATGTTACAGTTACTTCGAAATCATTTCATTTTTTGCTCAACGAATTGGACCGACATCATGGAGTCGGGATTCATCCCTCGCTTTATTCAAATAAAAAGTTTAAAAAGCTTCAGAAAGAGTATGCATCGCTATGCCTTGTGATCAACCGTGATGTTACAATAAGCCGTCAACATTTTCTCCATCTCACTTTGCCAGAGACATACCGGAGGCTGATTCAGTTAGGTATCAGCGATGATTATTCAATGGGATATGCGTCACATCCGGGTTTCCGCGCTGGAATTGCTATTCCGTTCCAGTTTTTCGATTTGAAAATAAATGAAACTACCTCTTTGATGATTCATCCTGTTTCAATAATGGATGTAACGATGAAAGATTATCTTCGTCTAAGCACGGAAGAAAGCCTCGATACAATCAAACGCATGATCAATACTATTAAATCGGTTAATGGTGAATTTGTCAGCCTCTGGCATAATGAGAGTCTTGGTGAAACAGGACCTTGGAAGGGTTGGAGAGGGGTTTATGAAGAGATGGTTAAAATAGCTTCCACCTGAACTGTAATATGATACATTACTTAAAACACACCGGGATAGATAAAAATCGTTGGGATGACTGCATAAACAAGTCTCACAACCGCAGGATCTACGCCTTTTCATGGTATCTTGATCTGGTTTGTCCGGGTTGGGAGGCATTGGTCGAAGATGATTATACCAGTGTATTTCCACTGACAGGTAAACGTAAATGGGCCATCAGTTATTTATATCAACCATTTTTTGCACAACAACTTGGAATTTTTTCGCCCGGCCCAATCACAGAGGTTCAGTTGAATGGTTTCATTAAGGCGATTCCCTCAAAATTCAGATTCGTTGAGATACACCTAAATGTAAAGAATAATTTCAAAATTACTGAAGGCGAGTTGACCCAACGTTTAAATCATGAGTTGGATTTAGCGGTAATGCATGAAGAATTGAAAGTCGGATATTCGCAAAACACCCGCAGAAACTTAAGGAAAGCACAGGAGATGGAAGTTGCTCTCGGCAGGGTGATCGGGGCTGATGAACTTATTTGTCTTTTCAGGGAAAATTATGGGAATAGGGAAGGGAAATTAAAAGCTCTCCATTATGATACCATTCGAAAAATAATCAATCATTGTCTGGCCTTGAAAACGGGATATATCCTGGGTGCATTTTCTGATACGGGGCTTCTTTCTGCTGCTGCTTTTTTTCTTTTTGATCAAAACAGGGTTTATTTCCTGTTTGCCGCATCTTCACCTGAAGCCCGTGAAAATGGGGCCATGTTTTTACTAATCGACCGCTTTATTGCTGAGAACGCACAAAAATCGCTGATTCTTGATTTTGAGGGAGGCAATGATCAGAATCTTGGCAGGTTTTATAAAAGTTTTGGTGCATTGGAAGTTTTTTATCCGTCACTTCGAATGAACCGGTTACCCATAATAGTGGATAGGGCGCTTTATTTTGCCCGCAAAATCAGGTAGTAGATAAAATTCTCTATTTTTGTGAGAATCTAACAATAATTGAAAAACCATGGTGCATTTATTATCAACGGCTAATTCCATCCTAAATCAATATATTTCTGAAATAAGGGATGCAGAAATTCAAAAGGACAGTTTACGGTTTCGCCGTAATCTTGAGCGTTTGGGAGGAATTTTTGCTTATGAAATCAGTAAGGAATTAACTTATGAAACAAAGGAGGTGATTACGCCATTAGGCATTGCCAATGTTCCGATGTTGATTGAGTATCCGTTACTGGCTACTATTTTGCGGGCCGGACTTCCCTTTCACCAGGGGTTGCTGAATTACTTTGATAAATCGGAAAATGCGTTTATTTCTGCATTTCGCCAACATCGAAAAGATGGAACCTTTTCAATCAGTATTGAATATGCCTCGGTAGCAGAAATCGAGGATAAGGTCGTGATCTTATGCGATACCATGCTTGCATCCGGCTCATCGATGGTACTGGCTTATCGTGAACTCATCTCTCATGGCAAACCAAAGCATACTCACATAGCCACCGCGGTGGCTAGTGTTGAAGGAATTGAGCATGTTAAAAAACATATTTCGAAGAAAGATATTACACTTTGGGTTGGCGCAATTGATGATGAAATGACAGCTCAATCATTTATAGTTCCGGGGTTGGGTGATGCAGGCGATCTGGCCTACGGAAAAAAGCACTAAAGTTAATCCTATGAAAAACACCATGGTTCTTGAGAATATTAATATTTCATTGATTTCTATCCGTAGCCATTTACTTCGCACCATTCTCACTATCATGATCATCGCATTCGGTATTATGGCCCTCGTTGGAATTCTTACGGCAACTGATTCGATCAAGTATTACCTTACCCAGAATTTTTCGATGATGGGCGCCAACACCCTCACAATTCGGAACAGATCTATGAATATCCATATGGGTGGCAATGACCAAAAAGAAAAACGCTATGAACCCATTACATACATACAGGCGCGGGAATTTAAAGACAGGTTTGATTTTCCGGCGTACACTTCTGTTTTTACACGTGCTACCGGCATTGCAACACTGAAATATGAGGCAAATAAAACCAATCCGAATGTTCGGGTTATAGGCGCTGACGAGAATTATCTTACCACCTCCGGTGATGAAGTTGAATTCGGACGGAATTTCACAACCAATGAGATCGAATATGGATTCAGTTCTGTTATCCTGGGTGCCGGGCTTGTCAAAGATTTATTTAAAAAAAAGGAAGACCCTCTTGGCAAAATCATTTCCATTGGCCCTGGAAAGTTTAAGGTAATAGGCGTGCTTAAATCAAAAGGGTCAAGTATGGGATTTAGTGGGGACTTAACCTGTTTTATCCCGGTCTCCAATGTCCGTACTAATTTTTCACGTCCAGGCATGTCGTTCAATATCAATGTTATGGCAAAGAGGCCCGAACTGGTAGATGCGGCAACCGGAGAGGCGACAGCTATTTTAAGGAGTATCCGTAAAGTACCTGTGGGAATTGAGGATACGTTTGAAATCACTAAAAGTGATAATATTGCCAAGATGTTGATTGAAAATATTAAATATGTCTCAATGGCTGCCACGCTTATCGGGTTTATCACTTTATTAGGGGCTGCAATCGGGTTGATGAACATCATGCTTGTCTCGGTCACTGAACGTACGCGGGAGATAGGTATCAGAAAAGCAATTGGCGCCACTAAACGTGTTATCCGCAACCAGTTTTTGGTAGAATCGATAGTCATTGGCCAGCTTGGTGGTTTGTTAGGGATTATACTTGGAATTCTGGTGGGCAATGTGATCTCACTATTGATTGGCAGCGCATTTATAGTGCCATGGGTGTGGATTGCAACCGGTGTTATTCTGTGTTTTTGTGTGGCCCTGGTCAGTGGCATCATTCCAGCCCAAAAGGCAGCTAACCTCGATCCTATCGAATCACTCAGGTACGAATAGGTAGCCATGGATATGAGCAAAGTCATTGCCATGCTACGAAAGGAGTTTCCCTATGAACCTACTGAGGGCCAGGATAAACTTTTAGGGGAGCTTGCTGTTTTTCTGACCATCTCGTGGAAACAACAAAATGCCTTGTTCCTCCTCCGTGGATACGCAGGTACTGGTAAGACCACCGTGGTTAAAGCCCTCGTTGATGTGCTTCCGCAGATTGGCAAGAAAACGGTTTTACTGGCGCCGACCGGACGCGCTGCCAAAGTTTTGGCCAGTTATACAAAAAAGCCGGCAAACACTATCCACCGGAAAATTTACCTTGCCCGAACCAACAAGGATGGGTTGATTGATCTGAAACTTCAGGTCAATTATCACAAGCATACTTTATTCATTGTTGATGAAGCCTCAATGATCCAACATTCGATGTCGGCCGAAGGCGCATTGTTTTCAACCAGGAATCTCCTGGATGATCTGTTCCGGTTTGTTTACAGCGGTGAGAATTGCCGGATGCTGTTCATAGGTGATGCGGCACAGTTGCCTCCTGTCGGTCTTGATTACAGCCCGGCGCTTGACCTTGGGTTTTTAAAGAGCGCCTATCATCTTGACATCGATACATTTGAACTGACAGAGGTCGTAAGGCAGGCGAAAAGATCGGGGATATTGGTTAACGCAACACGAGTGCGGCAGCTCATCCAGGAAAAGAAAGTTGAATTTCCCATGTTTTCCGTGGATGGATTTAAAGACATTATTCGTCTAACCGGACAGGACCTTGAAGAGGCGCTGAACAATGCATATTCAGGGTCGCAAAAGGAGAATAACGTGGTTATCTGCCGCTCAAACAAGCGGGCCAACATTTACAACCGTGAAATCCGTCACCGGATTCTATTTCTCGAAGAGGAAATTTCTTGCGGCGATTACCTGATGATCGTGAAGAATAATTATTTCTGGTTGCCGGCTGAATCAACTGCCGGATTCATCGCAAACGGTGATATCGTTGAGTTGATACGGATCCGTAAAATAGAGGAAATGTATGGTTTTCGGTTTGCCGATGTGACGCTTCGTTTTATTGACTACCCTGATGAAAAAGAGCTTGACGTAAAGATTGTTCTTGATACGCTTATGTCGGAGTCGGCTGCTTTATCGCAATCGGACAACAATCGCCTTTTCCAGGCTGTCATGGCCGATTTCCAAAACATCCGATCGAAAAGGGAACGTTTGGAGAAGGTTAAGGCCAGTCCATATTTTAATGCCTTGCAGGTTAAGTTTGCCTATGCATTAACTTGTCACAAAACTCAGGGAGGACAATGGGATACTGTTTTTCTTGATCAGGGATATCTCAATGATAAAATGGTAAACTTAGAATTCGGACGCTGGCTTTATACAGCTGTCACAAGAGCTACGAAAAAACTGTTCCTGATTAATTTTGAAGAGAGGTTTTTTACTACCAGCCCAGCAATGTAATTCCAACTGTAAACGGATATAATTCAGGTCCCTGATTTTTCTGGAACATCTGCGTTAGAGAATAGGTGGAAAACAGGTTAAGGTGAGACCAACCTATGCGGAAAGCGGCATCCAGCTTAAATGAATTGAGGTGATACGCACCCCGGTCACGGACCACGTGATGTTCCAGATCATATGCGGCGATTTTATTCCCTTTATCATCAACCAGAAAATAGGTTTCCTCCTTGTTAGTGTAAATTTGTTTTGTATAGGATCCGATGCGCACCCCGGCAATCACACCAAGAGATATATGGAAACTGCTTAAGCGGCGATAGGGATTTGTTTGATATTCAAAAAAGAGTGGCAGGTTAATATATGAGACAACCATCTTATTCACCTTCAAATTCACAAAGTTGCCTTGCGAATCCTGCACCTTATAGGCCACCAACGCAGTAGAATCTTTCAGCATGATATAGTTACCGGTGAAATAATAGTTGCTGATCTGTATTCCAAGTCCGGTTGTAAATCCAAAATGGTTTTTATAAAGGTTCACATTGAGTTCAAACGGGTTGAAATTCACGGTAAGCGACCTGGCAGTGTTCATATTCATATAAGGATACGCCGGATTGAAATTCATGTTGAAATCGGGAGTAACATAACCGCTAATGCCAATCTCAATCCCGGCCCAGTGGCCATTATATTTCTTTTTATTCTTGCAGAACGGGAAGTCGTTCATATTAAAGTCATCCCTGAAGCATTTAAAATCGTGCATCTGGGTACTGTCACCCATATACCAGCCGTGTTTATGCATGGAACTTTTTTTGCCATCCTGTGCATTGGCAGTCACTGAAAGAGCAATCAAAAGGAAAATTATTCC
The DNA here is from genome assembly GCA_037137455.1 of Bacteroidota bacterium. GTDB lineage: Bacteria > Bacteroidota > Bacteroidia > Bacteroidales > FEN-979 > CAIVAT01. Next base: position 23,502 of record JBAXKG010000025.1, on the reverse strand, counting down.
GGATAATTTCAATAAATTTTTCATAATCTTATCAATTAAATGTTAGGCAATATAAGGGATATGACGCTGAAATTACAGAATTGTTACCAAAAAAGAGCAATCAGTTGTCAAGTTTGAGGACAGCAAGAAATGCTTTTTGGGGAACTTCAACATTCCCGATCTGGCGCATCCTCTTCTTGCCTTTTTTTTGTTTCTCTAACAGTTTACGTTTTCGCGTGATATCTCCCCCGTAACATTTTGCAGTTACATCTTTTCGAAGGGCTTTCACAGTTTCGCGTGCGATTACTTTGGCGCCAATGGCAGCTTGTATTGCAACATCGTATTGTTGCCTGGGGATAAATTCCTTGAGTTTTTCACAGAAACGACGGCCAAAATCATAGGCATTGTTCCTGGTTATCAGGGCCGACAGCGCATCAACGATGTCACCATTAAGCAGAATGTCTAACTTCACCAGATCGGCTGTTTGCCAACCGGAAGGATGATAATCGAATGATGCATAACCTTTTGAAATACTTTTCAGCCGGTCATAAAAATCAAATACAATTTCGCCAAGGGGCAGATCTACAGTTAGCTCGATACGGTCGGTCGTCAGGTAAACCTGGTTTTTCAGGATACCGCGTTTGCTGACACAAAGTGTCATAATCGGTCCGATATATTCAGATTTAGTAATTATGTTAGCGGTAATGGTAGGTTCTTCTATTTTATTGATGTAGTTTGGTTCGGGCAACCCTGATGGATTGTAAACATCCAGCATTTCTCCCTTGTTGGTATAAACTTTATAGGAGACGTTTGGAACTGTGGTGATGACATCCATATCAAATTCCCTGTCGAGGCGTTCCTGAACGATTTCCATGTGCAACAGTCCAAGGAAACCGCACCTGAATCCAAATCCAAGAGCTGCGGAGGCTTCCGGTTCAAATGAAAGGGAGGCGTCGTTCAACCTGAGTTTTTCGAGTGAATCGCGTAAAACTTCATATTCATCGGCATCGGTTGGGTAAATTCCGGCAAAAACCATTGGTTTTACTCCAAGAAATCCTTCAATAATATTTGAACAGGGATTTTCAACATGGGTAATAGTATCACCAACCTGAACCTCTTTACTGTTTTTTATGCCTGAGATTATGTAGCCCACATCGCCGGCATAAACCGTGTTTCGTACCTCCTGTTTCAAACGTAAAATTCCCACTTCATCGGCATGATAATCCATTCCGGTGGCAACAAATTTTACATGATCTCCTTTCCTGATAGATCCATTAAATATTCTGAAATAGGCCACAACTCCCCTGAAGGGATTAAATAATGAGTCAAAAATCAGAGCTTGCAATGGAGCTTCCGGATCACCTGAGGGACAAGGAATCCTGGTAACAATAGCATCGAGAACCTGGTCGATCCCCAATCCCATTTTTGCACTTACAGCAAGTATCTCATCATGGTCGCAACCTAATAAATCCACGATCTGGTCTTTAACCTCTTCAACCATGGCGGCATCCATGTCAATTTTATTAAGCACAGGAATTATCGTCAGATTATGGTCAATTGCAAGATAGAGATTTGAAATGGTTTGGGCCTGTATTCCCTGGGTTGCATCAACAACGAGCAAGGCTCCTTCGCATGCAGCTATTGCACGCGATACTTCATAAGAAAAATCAACATGACCAGGGGTATCAATAAGGTTAAGCACATAGTCCTGCCCTTTGAATGGAAAATTCATCTGTATGGCATGGCTTTTAATGGTAATACCACGTTCACGTTCCAGATCCATATCATCGAGTACCTGCTCTCTCGAATCTCGCTCAGAAATTGTATCTGTCCATTGCAGCAACCGATCGGCAAGTGTCGATTTCCCATGGTCGATATGGGCAATAATGCAAAAATTACGAAAGTTTTTCACGCAGGCAAAGATACAAAATTAGTTGTATTATCTGAGGATTGTGAGCGACCCATGAAGATTCCGTTTGACTCTGCCGGTCAGTGTTATTTCAAAAATATCGCACACGTAGAAATATGTCCCATCACTGCATGGTTGGTTTGTTGTTTTATCTCTCCCATCCCAGTTAATTGCCGGATCGTTCGTTTCAAATACCTCTTTGCCCCACCTGTCAAATATTTTAATATTGATCTCATCCACCGAAAAATTGTGAATTGGCCTGAAATAATCATTATAGGAGTCGGCGTTTGGCGTAAAAAGATTTGGCAGGGAATATCGACATTCGAGGCCTGCTGAAATATCAACACATACAATATTGCCGATATTACTACGGTTGCCTGCCGAATCGATAGCAGAAATGGCATAGCAGCCTATAATTGTATTAGGTTGCTTGTGATAATAAACAGTATCTCGCGGGTCAGGAATGGAATCGTAGAGAACAGGCTCGCCTTGGCTTGGAGTAAAATAAACATAATACCTTGCAATATCATTAGGGCAAGTGTCGGTTGGTTTGGTCCAGGTTAACACATTGGTAAGTTCGGCACAGTCGGTCCTGACTGTGAGTATGGGAGGACAGGGTGGAATATTATCAACAGGAACCGCACAGGTTTCCTGTGAAAAGTTGATAATCGGATCAATAAATCCTGAAGCGGAATATTTTCCGATGCTTTTTATCTTGTAACAATATTGCATTCCGTTCACTAATCCTATATCCTGATAATTTGGAGTAGAACTTGTACCAACAGAGTCGAAAATGGCCACATCAGGATCTTTGCGAAAAATCACAAATTTGTCATTTTCCCATGGAACTGAATTGGTCCAGCTCAGTCTGACTCTCTTGTCAGTTGGAACTACTGAAAGGAACAGTGAGGACGCCACTTGCGAAGAGCCAATCAGAAAGCGGTTGCCTGGAGTTACGTTGTAAAGATCGATACGATAATTAAAATCGAATGATTGCGTATTTAATAAAGTATCGCTGAAGATGGTGTCATTTAGGTTGTTAAGGGAGTCGATGAATGTAAACTGTTGAGGGGCATCTGATCTTGACCGGGCCACGATATATTTATAGGGCCCCGGAGCCGGAATAGTGTCAATTTCAGTTGGTTTTGACCAGGCAATATAGATTGATCCATTGTTATTACTTGTTGTATTGATGCTGACGTTAGTAATTACTGCCACATCTTTATTTAAAGTGGCACAGGCTTCGTTCGAAGCATAGCTTTCTGCTTTGTCGGGGTAATAAGCAACCACCATATAGCAGTATTTTAATCCGCGAATCAATCCTGCCCCTTTGTTATCATCAAAATATGTGGTTCTGGATATATCAGTGAATTCATCGATTTTGGTGTACCCCAAATAGCCTGGAACTCCGGTTTCACAATAGCCTGGCACATATCCCGATGAATCAGATTTACGGAAGATCTGGTATCCCGTTGCAGCCGGACAAATATAATCATCCCATTTCAGCCTTATGGTATTGCCCACGGGTAAGGCTGTGAGGTTTTGTGGGGCTGGTCCAATAACAAGAATGTTAATTGATTTTATTGTTACCAGGCTCACCGGCGATGCGTCATCCTTGGCTTTCAAGAAGATCTGGTATGGTCGTTTTTGAACGTGATTACACACCGTTTTCCATTTAAAAAGCGCCTCGACATGACCATATCCTATTGCAGGATTTGGCTCAAGGGTAGCAGGGTCATTTGTCATAATCAAAGGCCCGCCAGTGCCTGTCAGTGTCACATTGTTGCTGTCGGGATCGTAGGCTCTGACAGGAAATCGAAGGTTTTTACCTGCCTCTATACATGTGTCGTACACTGAATCAATCACAGGCGGATGATTATTGCATGCGATGATTATAATTTGCATATCACGCAGAACACTTCCGATTTTGATCCCATTTCGCCATTCTTCAATAAGGATCGCGATGTTATACTCGCCTTGTTGTTTTGGACTATCCCAAATAAGGTCGCCGGTCACTGGATTTAAGGTCAAACTTTTGGAAGCAGGAGGATAAGTGTAACCTGGAATTATCTGGCCAAGCGCTCCACGGCAAGGGATCAATTTGTATGACAAACTATCTCCATCGGCATCGTAAGCGCCGGGATTATGATAAAAGGGCTGGTCAACACATCCGTTATCGACAGGGGGGATCAACAATACAGGTGAATTGTTATAACCTCCTATAAAAGGGCTTATCATAAGTTCAGAAACAATGAACAATGGCGTATTGATGGAATTCGGAATATTCAGTATGCCCCCGTTGCGGTTAGGATCTTCGCATGAAATTATATATGTTGATGGTCCTGGAAAAGTATGCTGTCCAAGATATTTGTTGTAAGTAATATCATCGGGCAGATAGTTTACAATGATTCGCGGGATTTCAGAGATAGTACCGTCTCCCCAGTTGATGGTGAGATTGTCGCGAAATGCATTGGCCGGACTTGGGGTAAATGTATAGGAAATGAGGGTGATCTCATAGGTAAGTCCCGACAGGTGACGGTAGGTGATCTCTGCTGCACGCTGATGGGTTGCAAAGATCATTAACGGGAATACGATGGTTAACAGAAGGTTCAACAGGAACAGTCTCATTAACAATCGTTTCATCATATCGTGGGAGTGGCTACAGGATCTCCTGTCAAAAGTAATAATTTTCTCTGCGCCGGAGGAGATATCAGAGCTTTATTTCAATTGATTCTAAATTTTAATATAAATTTGCAAAATATTTTGAAAACAGCCCGTAGTGATGTATCAGCAGAGCCCTGAGGTTGAAAAACAGGAAATACTTAAACGCTACCGGAATCTCCTGAGAGTTTGGAAACCACGCAATCCAGCTGATAAAAAAAGTGTCAGAAAAGCTTTCAAAATGGCCTTGGAGGCTCATAAGGACATGCGCCGGAAGACAGGAGAGCCCTATATTTATCATCCGTTAAGTGTGGCCACCATTGCTGCCGGTGAAATTGGCCTTGGCGCCACTTCTATTATTTGTTCATTGCTCCATGACGTAGTTGAAGATACTGAATATACCATTGAAGATATCCGCGGTTTATTCGGTGAAAAGGTGGCTGCAATTATTGACGGACTTACCAAGATTAAAGGGATTTTTGATCAGCGTACAGCCTCTATTCACGCCGAGAATTTTAAAAAGATACTGCTGACGCTTTCTGACGATGTACGTGTAATACTGATAAAACTGGCCGACAGGTTGCATAATATGCGAACGCTGGATGCTTTGATGCATGAAAAGCAACTGAAAATTTCATCCGAAACAATTTATCTTTACGCCCCATTGGCTCACCGTTTAGGTTTGCATGCCATCAAGAGCGAACTTGAGGATCTGGCACTGAAATATACCGAACCGGAGGTGTATAAAACTATATCCTGGAAACTTAAGGAGTCGGCCAAGGGCAGAAGCCGTTTTGTGAACAAATTTATCTATCCGATAAAAAAAACACTTACTGAAAAGGGCTTCCAGTTTACTATTCATGCCCGTGAAAAATCCATTGCGGCGATATGGATGAAGATGAAGAAAAAAGAGGTTCCGTTCGAAGAAATCTACGACATTTTTGCCATCCGTATCGTATTGGACTCGCCTCTTGAGACTGAAAAATCGGATTGTTGGAAGGTTTATTCTAACATTACCGATCATTACAGACCGAACATGGACAGGTTACGCGACTGGATTTCCATTCCCAAGGCCAATGGATACGAAGCCTTGCACACGACGGTGATGAGCCACACGGGGGAATGGGTGGAAATCCAGATCCGTTCACGGCGCATGGACGATATTGCGGAAAAAGGATATGCAGCGCACTGGAAATACAAAGAATCGATGAACCTGAACAACCGGCTTGATAACTGGCTCGATCGAATCAAAGAGATGATTGAAAGTCCGGATTCAGATGCGTTGTCGTTTATCGATGACGTTAAAGGCTATTTCTTTCTTGAAGAGATTTCAGTATTTACCCCACAAGGAGAATTGCGTTCCCTTCCGGCCAATTCATCTGTTCTTGATTTTGCCTACGCGATTCACAGCGAATTGGGTGATACCTGCATTGGGGCAAAAGTTGACAAAAAACTGGCCCCTATCAATCATATATTGAAAAACGGACAGCAAGTTGAGATCATCACTTCCCGGAAGCAGACTCCAAAAGAGGAGTGGCTCAATTATGTAGTTACAACGCGTGCGAAAACGAATATTAAAATGGCTGTTCGCGGTGAGAAAAAAAAATTCGCCAAATCGGGAAAAGAAAAACTGGGGAAATGGTTTTTACAGATCGGCCTGGATTTTACAAATGAAAATATCAAGAAATTTCTCTCCGCAAATAATTTCAACAGTCTCGTTGACCTTTACTATTCCGTATCACAGGATAAAGTCGGGATAAAGGAGGTGAAGGCATTTGCTGCCTCCAGTTTTAAAAATGGATGGCTTAACTATGTTTCCAGGAATTCAACCAAATCGAAAGAAATTGCAGCAGGTAATTTCGAAGAGAGAAAACCGGAAAAAATTGAAAATTTCGGGCAGATCGCCGACAGAAATTCTGAAGCTATCGAATTTGAAGTAGCCTCTTGTTGTAATCCTATTCCCGGAGATGAAGTCATAGGACTTTCCTCCCCGGATAATATTCCAATACTTATACACCGTACAAAGTGCACCCAGGCACAAGAAATGATGACAGTGTTCGGAAACAGAATGTTCAAGGTTAACTGGTCGAATCAGGAATCAATTTCTTTCCTGACCGATTTAAAAGTAACCGGGATCGATAAGCAGGGTTTAATCAATGAAATTACGCGAATCATTTCAAACGATTTGAACCTTAATATTAAGTCGTTTCATATTGATGCTGAAAACGGCCTCACCCAGGGATCTATCACTCTGTATGTCAGGAATACGGCCAATCTGGATGAGGCAGTAGCTAAATTGACAATGGTTGATGGGATCACGAATGTAACAAGAGTCGATTAAAAATGAAAAAATCTATTTTTATTCGTTCTAAATACGGATAATTGTTTATCTTTATACAAAATTTCAGGTTATGATTAAAAAACCCATCGAAGATGTTTTCGAAACCGTGCGTAAAATGTTTACCGAGTATCTTGATCGTCATGGTCATCGAAAAACTCCCGAACGTTACACTATTTTAAAGGAGATATTTGCCACAGAAGGGCACTTTGATATTGAGACGCTGTATATCCGGATGAAGAATCACAAATACCGTGTAAGCAGGGCGACACTTTACAATACAATTGAATTATTACTCGATTGCGACCTTGTTACGAAACATCAGTTCGGGACAAACTATGCCCAGTTTGAAAAATCGACTCTGTTGAAGCAACATGATCATTTTATTTTTAATGATTCCGGTGTAGTTCTTGAGTTTTACGATCCCCGCATTGAAGAGGTTAAGGCATATGTTGAAAATTTATTCAATGTTAATATAACGCAATACGCACTGACGTTTTACGGTAATTTAAAAACCAAGAAGTAAATTCCATTTATGAAGGTTGATGTAATACTGGGATTGCAGTGGGGAGATGAAGGTAAAGGAAAGATTGTCGATGTTTTCACCCCCCGCTATAATATTATTGCCCGGTTTCAAGGTGGTCCGAACGCGGGTCACACCATAATTTTCGGTGGAAAAAAATTTGTACTCCATACAATTCCTTCAGGAATATTTCATCCGAAAACCCAGAATGTGATTGGCAATGGTGTAATTATCGATCCATTTATCCTCTTCAGGGAAATTGACACATTGCATGATTCCGGGATACAGCCTGAAGAAAATCTGCTTGTTTCAAGGCGTGCGCACCTGATCTTGCCTACACATCGGTTGCTTGATGCTGCACTTGAAACGGAAAAGGGAAATTCAAAAATCGGTTCAACACTGAAAGGAATTGGTCCGACCTATACTGATAAATATGGCCGTAATGGTATCCGGGTAGGAAATATTTTGGACCCTGATTTCAAAACCCGATACGAGCAGCTTAAAAACGAGCACATTGCTATAATAAGTTATCATGGCTTTGATTATGGCCAGTACCTGCTCGACGGACTAACTATTGATACTTACGAAGAGAAGTGGTTTGAATCAATCGGGCGAATGAAATCGCTAAAGATTATTGACAGCGAATTATTTTTGAATACAAGTCTTGATCAGGGGAAATCTGTACTTGCCGAAGGCGCCCAGGGTACGATGCTTGATGTTGATTTCGGCTCTTATCCTTTTGTGACATCCTCCAATACTATTACTGCCGGAGTTTGTTCCGGTCTTGGGATATCTCCGCACCGCATTGGAAAGGTTTATGGAATTTTCAAGGCTTACTGCACACGTGTTGGCAGTGGCCCTTTCCCTACTGAATTGCATAATGCTGAAGGTGAAAGTATGAGGATAAGCGGGAATGAGTTCGGTTCTACTACGGGGCGTCCCCGTCGCTGTGGCTGGCTCGATCTGCCGGCGCTGAAGTATTCAATTATGCTTAATGGCGTTGACAGCCTGATTATGATGAAAGCAGATGTGCTGAATACTTTTCAAAGAATAAAAATCTGCACTGATTATAGCCTGGGAAGTGAAATTCTGCAGAGTTTTCCATTCGATCTTTGCGATGAGCGGCTTTATCCGGTTTACAAGGAGGTGAAGGGCTGGAATGAGACCCTGGACGGTTGTAAAGAAATTGCGGACGTACCTGATGCCTTGGCTGAATACGTGAAATTTATTGAAAATCAAGTTGGGTTAGCAGTTGATATCGTATCGATAGGCCCTGACAGGGTTCAAACGCTGCAATGTTAGTTATCAGAGTTTTCGCTTGATCTCGATCTGTTCATAACCTTCAACGATATCTCCTACCTTGATGTCGTTGAAATTTTCGATATTCAACCCGCATTCGTAGCCGCTCTGAACCTCTTTCACATCATCCTTAAAGCGTTTCAATGATCCAAGCATTCCAGTGTACACTACAATCCCATCGCGGATTACCCTGATTTTTGTATTTCTGGTTACCTTGCCATCAAGAACCATACATCCGGCAACAGAACCTACTTTAGTGATCTTGAATACATCGCGGACCTCAATGTTACAAAGGATTTTTTCTTCAATTTCGGGTGATAACATTCCTTCGATAGCGGCTTTAATCTCTTCGATAGCCTGATAAATGATTGAATAGAGACGTATGTCAATCTGCTCTGCTTCAGCAAGTTTGCGTGCACTTACAGAAGGCCTCACCTGGAAGCCAACTATCACCGCATTCGACGCAGAGGCCAATAAAACATCTGATTCAGTGATGGCTCCAACTGATTTGTGGATAACATTGACCATAACCTCCTCGTTTGACAATTTTAACAACGAATCGGAAAGAGCTTCAACTGAACCGTCAACATCACCCTTTACGATTATATTAAGTTCTTTAAAGTCGCCAATAGCAATACGGCGGCCTATTTCATCAAGGGTAATGTGTTTTTGGGTACGCAATCCCTGTTCGCGCTGCAGTTGCAGGCGTTTGGTTGCGATAAGTTTAGATTCTTTTTCATCGGCCATTACGTTGAATCCATCGCCAGCCTGAGGGGCGCCGTTCAAACCAAGCATGAGCATGGGTTGTGAGGGGCCGGCATCCCTTATGGGTGTATTTCGCTCATTATACATGGCTTTTACTTTTCCATAGGTTGCCCCGGCGAGAACGATATCTCCTACACGCAATGTTCCGTTCTGGACCAGTAATTTTGCAACATATCCACGGCCTTTATCAAGCGAAGATTCAATCACGGTACCTGTTGCCAGGCGGATCGGGTTTGCTTTCAGGTTTAGCATTTCTGCTTCCAGTAATACCTTTTCAAGCAGAAGATCAACATTTGTTCCGGCCTTTGCAGAAATTTCCTGTGTCTGGTATTTACCGCCCCATTCTTCAACCAGTATATTCATTTTTGACAATTCTTCACGAACTTTTTCCGGGTTGGCATTGGGCTTATCCATTTTATTAAAGGCAAACACAATAGGAACCCCGGCTGCAAGCGCATGATTGATGGCTTCACGGGTTTGAGGCATAACGTTTTCATCGGCGGCGATTACAATTATAGCCACATCGGTAATACTGGCGCCACGTGCGCGCATCGCGGTAAATGCTTCATGACCGGGTGTATCGAGGAAAGTTATCTTTTTGCCATTCTCAAGCTGTACTTCGTAGGCGCCAATGTGCTGTGTTATACCGCCAGCTTCACCGGCAACAACATTAGTGCTTCGAATAAAGTCGAGTAGTTTGGTCTTTCCATGGTCAACGTGTCCCATAACCGTAATGATGGGGGGACGATCTTTTAAATCATCCGGATTGTCGGGTTCATTTTGCTTGATAGCTTCCTGTACTTCAACGCTGACAAACTCAACTTTATGGCCAAATTCTTCAGCGACAAGCGTAAGTGTCTCTGCATCAAGTCTTTGATTAATAGATACGAACATTCCCAGCGCCATACAGGTTGATATGACATCGGTAACTGGTACATTTAACATAGAGGCAAGCTCATTGGCAGTCACAAACTCAGTAACTTTAATTACGTGTTTACCTTCTTCCATGCGTTCTTGTTCCTGATGCATCTGATGGCTGACAGCATCTCGTTTCGCTTTACGGTACTTAGATGCTTTTGATTTACCTGATGGGCTTAACCTTGCGAGGGTTTCCTTTATTTGCTTTTCAATATCTTCAACAGTGACTTCAGTCTTTTGTACATCCTTCTGATATTTCTTGTCTTTTGCCAGTGTTGGCTTGTGGAGGCTTGGACGCGCAACTTCGCCGGCGGATGTTCCGGGACTGACTTCTTCACCCTGACGTTTAATACGTTTGCGTTTCTTTTTCTTTGATTTCAGGGTTTCATCGGAAGATGAGGCAACTGGTTGAGCTTTCTTCTTTTCGAATTTTTTTGGTTCCGGAAGTTGCATGGAGCCAAGAATAGTCGGACCTTCCAGTTTTATACGTTCAGTGGGGAGGAAATTAAATTCCTGAATGGGTTCAATAAGCTCAGGATCGACCGGGACTTCAACGATTTGTTCTGCCGGAAATGGAGTAGTTTCGATTTCCTCTGGCATTAAAACTTCTGCTTCCTTTTCCGGTTCCTTGTCCAATGATGCGGGAATATCATCAGCGGGAGGCGGTTGTGGCTTGCCCTTTGATTTCCTGGTCGGCTTTTTTTCGAAAGCGCCCAGATCGAGCATGCCAACTATTTTCAAATCATCCCTTGACTTCAGTTCTGTTTCTTTTTCAGTCACTTCTTCAGGTGATACTTTACTTTTTGGTGCATCGACCTTAGGGATATCTATTTTTTCTTTGTGTTCAGGGGCTTCAGCTTTTTTTGGTTTAATTTCTTCAGCGCCATGGGAAGGTGTGATGGATTTTTTTGCAGTACCAACCGCCGGGACTATTATCTCCTCAGCGCTGACCGGAGTTGCTTTCCGTGTTTCAGCCGGAGATAATGTTGCAGCTTCAGCCTTTTCCAATTCCTTTGCCGGCTCTTTTACGACAATTTCCCTTGATTTTTTATCGGCATCATACTGCTTCTTCTCGAAATCTAAAGAGACGTTCTTTATGAAAAGATCATCAAGTTCTTTTTCACGGTCCTTCGTTGCAGATTTCTTGTCCTCAATGGTAATTGTTTCATGAGCAGTAAATTGAAGTCCAATCTTTTTCGCTTCTTCCTTTACATGCTTTTCTGATGCGAATTCTTTCATCAGGAGGTTATACATCTCTGGCGATAATTTCGCATTGGGATCTGTTTCGATCGGGAATCCTTTTTTAATAAGGAAATCGACCACGGTCTTGATTCCAATGTTAAATTCCCGTGCAGCTTTGCTTAACCTGGTACTTGTTACGCCTTCACTCATTGAGCAAAATTATGGTTTTTTATTCAAATTCAGCTTTTATAATGCGGACAACTTCATTGATTGTCTCTTCTTCAAGGTCAGTCCGCTTTACTAATTCTTCAACATTCAGATCCAAAACACTCTTTGCAGTATCGCAACCAATTGATTTTAATTCGTCAATAATCCATTGATCGATTTCATCGGAAAATTCCTGTATGTCAACATCTTCATTATCCACATCGGTATCGCGATACACATCGATTTCATAACCAGTAAGTTTGCCGGCAAGTTTAATATTAAAACCGCCTTTTCCAATAGCCAGCGATACCTGGTCGGGTTTCATGTATACATCGGCCCGTTTCTCTTCCTCAATAATTACTATTGAAGAAACCTTCGCGGGACTTAGAGCACGCTGAATAAAGAGTGATGGATTGTTAGTGAAATTGATGACATCAATATTTTCATTTTTTAACTCACGAACGATGCCATGGATACGGCTGCCCTTCATACCAACGCAAGCGCCAACAGGATCGATGCGGTCATCATATGATTCAACTGCAATCTTGGCGCGTTCACCCGGTACACGAACGATCTTTTTAATATTGATCAGTCCGTCATATACTTCAGGAACCTCCGATTCAAAAAGCCTCTCGAGGAATGCCTCTGAAGTGCGCGAAAGGATGATGATGGGATTGTTGTTTTTCATCTCTACCTTCGATACAACAGCCCTGATGGTATCGCCCTTCCTGTAAAAGTCGGAGGGAATTTGTTCAGATTTCGGCAGTATTAACTCAATGCCTTCGTCGTCAAGCACAAGGATCTCCTTTTTCCAAACCTGGTAAACCTCACCGGAAATAATTTCACCAATCTTTTCCCGGTATTTGGCGTACACATTGTTTTTCTCGTATTCCTGGATTTTCGAGATCAGATTTTGGCGGATGGCAAGGATTTCGCGTCGGCCGAAACTGCCAAGCTTTATTTCCTCTGACAGTTCTTCTCCGACTTCAAAATCAGGTTCGATTTTGATGGCCTCAGATAATGGCACCTGGGTGTTTTCATCCTCAACGGCGCCATCTTCAACAATGGTGCGTGAACGGAAGATTTCAAGGTCACCCTTGTCAATATTAACAATGATGTCGAAATTATCGGCCGACCCAAACCTTTTCGTAAGCATATGCTTGAATACATCTTCGAGGATGCGCATCATGGTTTCCCTGTCGATGTTTTTGAATTCTTTGAATTCCGAAAAGGTTTCGACTAAATTCAGATGTTCCATTGTGTGAAAATTCTACTTTTTAAATGTGATTACTTCTTTTGCTGATTTTATTTCGTCAAATTTCAATGACATAATATTTTTATCCGACTCTTTCTTTGCTATTTTTTCTGCATGTCGTTCAATTTCAAAGCCCGCATCACTGACATTTATTAATAAACCCGAGATTTTATCACCGGCTTTGGTGATTATTTCCAATGCATTCCCAATATTTTTTTTGTACTGCCTTGGAAGTTTCAATGGCCGGTCGGCGCCGGCTGATGAAACCGTCAGGTCAAAATCTTCAGATTCGCGGTCAAGGTTGTCCTCCAGAAAACGACTCAACTTCCTGCAGTCTTCAACGATAACACGTCGATCGCCATCAATAAAAATCGAAATCTGGTTACCGGGCTTAACGATCAAATCAACCAAAAACAGTTCACTTTCTTTTAAGTGATCGTCGATTAGTTTTTTTAGTTGCTTTTCAGTGATCATGTTTTATTAATAAAAGAGGGGACTTTTTGTCCCCCCGTTTCTTGTTTACGTAAATCGAATGCAAAGATAAGCAATATTTTAGAAACACCAAATCTTTTATCCGGTTTCTTTTTTGTGAGATTATATAAGGAAATCAGCTTCAGCAGGTGTTGTTGGGGCCAGCTTATCAATTACAACCGGATTCAGAAGATTCGTATCTTCAAAATCCGATTCTTTTGGTGTTTCAGGAGCAAGTTTTTCAATGTTTATGAGGTCAAATGTATTTTCCTCTTCAAATTCAGCTTCTTTTGGCGTGGTCGGTGCAAGTTTCATGATCATTATCTCCGGAGGGGCCATCTGTTCGATTCCATCGGTGAATTCCAATTTCATTGAGTTATACTCGGGGTTATGAGCAAAAATCATGGACGCATTCAAAGCGATAAAAGTGGTGAGTAATAATATTTTTGTTTTCATGGTCTTCATTTTTTTCTGTGTGGTTGTAGTCATTTTCGAAAATAGGACGGGCTGGCCGGGAACTTGTTACATCCGAAAGGGCAGAAGGGTTAAAGAAGTCGGTGAATGGGGGAATATTCCCGACAAAATGCCGGGTAGTCAGAAAACAGATTCCGATGGTTTGAGATTATGTTGTTTTGTTGACCCACCAGGATTCGAACCTGGGCCGAGAGAACCAAAATCTCTTGTGCTACCGTTACACCATGGGTCAATGTTATTTACGAATGACGAGTGACGAAGTATTCATTATTAAAAACGTCAACGGGCTAAAGATCCGGAATCGGCATTTGCGGGCGCAAAGGTAGTAAATATTTTCTTTTTGCTTCAGGAACGCTGTGAAAAAATATTCATGACCGCTGTTTCCGGGTAAATTTGTACTTTCGCTACTTCATTTCAGAAAAACAATTTTCTATGAAGAATTTCAAGAAACTGAACAACATTTTCGGTTGGGTCACATTTATCATTGCTTCAACTGTATACCTGTTCACTATTGAACCAACTGCCAGCTGGTGGGATTGCGGGGAGTACATCGCCACGGCTTTTAAACTCCAGGTAGGCCATCCTCCCGGCGCTCCTTTGTTTCAGATGATTGGGCGATTCTTCTCTTTATTTGCCTTTGGAGATGTTTCGCAAGTGGCCATGATGGTCAATGTGATGTCGGCCCTTTCGAGTGGTTTTACCATTTTGTTCCTTTTCTGGAGCATCGTATTGTTTGCCAAAAGATTGGTTATCACTAATGATGAGATAACTAATGGACAGATGTTTACGGTTTTCGGCGCTGCTTTTATCGGTTCCCTGGCTTATACCTTTAGTGATACTTTCTGGTTTTCAGCAGTTGAAGGCGAAGTATATGCCATGTCTTCTTTTTTTACTGCAATTTCCTTCTGGGCCATACTGAAATGGGAAGAGGTCGCCAATGAAAAGCATTCTTACCGGTGGCTTATACTTATCGCTTTCCTTATGGGACTTGCTATCGGAGTTCACCTGTTGAATCTGCTGGTAATCCCCGCCACCTGCATGGTCTATTATTACAAAAAATTCAAAACCACCAGGATGGGTATGTTTCTGACATTTCTACTGTCGATAATCATCCTTGCATTTGTCATGTTTATTATAATTCCATATACAGTTGAACTATCAGGAAAATTCGAATTGCTTTTTGTTAACGTATTTGGATTGCCTTTCAACACTGGAACGACTGTCTATTTTCTCCTTCTCATCCTGCTCATCATCTGGGGATTGCATTATACACGCAAAAAAGGAAAGACCATACTTAATACTATCCTTTTGGCATTTACCTTCATCCTAATTGGTTATTCCTCTTTCCTGATGTTGGTGATCCGTGCAAATTCAAATCCGCCGATAAATGAAAATGCACCCAAAGATGCTATAAGTTTACTGTCATACCTTAACCGTGAACAATATGGTGATTTTCCGATTGCATTCGGACAATATTGGAGCGCCCCGATAGTGGATTATGCCGATGGGAAGCCGGTTTATCAGAAAGATTTGAAATCAGGAAAATATATAATTATAGACGATAGAAAGGGCACCGTTCCCGTTTGGGACACGCGTTTTACTACTCTGTTTCCCCGAATGTGGAGCAATCAGCGGAAAGGATCAGCCGAGTTTTATAAAAAATGGGGTGGAGAAGGGATTCCCATTGAAGTTAGTTCTGGAGATGGAAAAGCTGAGACACGATATCTTCCGACCTTTGGAGAGAACCTGAAATATTTTTTCACATATCAGATTGGCCACATGTATATCCGGTATTTTATGTGGAATTTCGCCGGACGACAAAACGATGTGCAGGGTTTTGGTGGTCTTGAAGATGGAAACTGGATCAGTGGAATACCATTCCTGGATAAAATGAGGCTGGGTCATGATCAGACAAACCTACCCGACAGTAAAAAGAACCGGGCTTCTAATAAATATTATCTCTTGCCTTTGATCCTTGGAATTATTGGGTTTCTCTTTCATGTCAGAAAGGATTTCAAAGGAACTATGATCATCATGCTCTTGTTCATTATGACGGGGCTGGCAATACTTGTTTACCTGAACCAGCAACCATATGAGCCCCGTGAGCGGGATTATGCCTATGCGGCATCTTTCTATGCTTTCGCCATATGGATCGGGCTTGGTATTATTCCGCTGATAAACTGGCTGAAAAAAAAGCTTAGTGAAAATATTTCAGTTATAATTGTTTTTACCTTATCGCTCCTGCTTGTTCCGGGCATCATGGCCAAAGAAAACTGGGATGACCACGACCGTTCAGGTAAATATGCCTGCCGCGATTTTGCTGCAAATTATCTGAAATCATGCGATCCGCAGGGGATTTTGTTTACCAATGGGGATAACGATACTTTCCCGTTATGGTACGACCAGGAGGTAGAGGGAATCGGTACTGATGTACGTGTGGTCAACCTTATGCTTGCTTCCGGTCCCTGGTATATAAATCAATTGTATCAGAAAGCCTACCTCTCTGAACCTGTTCCTCTTACACTGAGCCAGGAGCAGTACAGGCAGGGCACTAACGACATTATTCCGTTCTATGATATCGGAATTAAGGGTTATGTGGAGCTGCAGGATATGATCGATTTTATCAAAAGTGATGATCCGCAAACATTCCTGACTTTGCAGAACGGGGAGAAGATGAAGTTTTTCCCTTCCAAAAAGGTTAAAATCACTGTTGATTCTGCTGCATGTGTAAAATATGGTATTGTGCCCAAACACCTTCAAGGGAAGATGGTTGATTCAATATACTGGACCATTCGCTCGAACCAATTGTACAAGAATGACCTAATGTTGCTTGATTTGATCGCTTCAAATAAGTGGCAACGGTCATTGTATTTTGCAGCTCCTTCAAGTGTAAATCATTGTGTGTCAATTGATACATATTGTTCGGTTCAGGGCTGGGTATACAAATTCATGCCGGTGAAGGTCGATTCCAATGATTATATCCAGGGTATGGGAGGCGTTGATGCACAAACTTCTTATGACATCATGAAAAATAAATGTGCCTGGGGCAACCTCAATGATCCGCATGTATATGTTGATCCCGAAAGCCTCAATAACTCAGTCAGGCCAAAAACCAATTTTATGCGTGTTGCACAATCGTTGCTGGCGGAGGGAAAGAAAAAGGAGGCCATTGAGATGCTTGATATTTATATAAAGTATTTCCCCGATTCAAAGGTTCCGTTTGATATGTATATGCTTCCTTACGCTGAGATTTATTATAAGGCTGGTGCAAGCGACAAGGCAAATCAACTCATTGAACGGGTTGCACAAATTTACAGTCAGAACCTTGATTATTACTATTCCTTCTCGCCCGGAAACACAAAATACTTTGAACAGGATGTGCAGACTGCATTGGGAATTATCAAGCGTTTGTCGATGGTTGCATCAGAAAATCAACAACCAAAGCTTGCTGCAAAAATAGATACTCTGTTTAATCTCAAGATCAAAGCGTTTCAATAGACTACTTAGATATGCAAATATTATCAATAATCTGGAACCCAAGCCCCGATATATTTCACTTCGGCTCTTTCGCGGTAAGATGGTATGGGTTGTTCTTTGCCCTTGGCTTTTTCTTCGGTTACCTGATAATGCAAAAGTTTTTCAACAAAGAGGGAGTTCCGATCAGGCTGCTGGATGAGCTCACCACCTACATGATTATAGGTACAATCGTGGGCGCGCGCCTCGGACACGTGTTTTTTTACGAACCATCGTGGTACCTGGCAAATCCAATTAAAATCCTTGAGGTTTGGGAAGGTGGATTAGCCAGTCATGGAGCTGCAATCGGAATCATTCTTTCTTTACTTATTTTCTCGTATGTACGGAAGAAACCGTTTCTATGGGTTATGGACAGGATCGTGATTGTCACCGCCCTCGCGGGATTCCTTATCCGGATGGGAAATCTGATGAATTCAGAAATTTATGGTCTGCCAACCACTCTGCCATGGGGGTTTGAATTTCTGCGTTCATCAACCCCTTCTGAGGGCCTTGTTCCACGGCATCCGACACAGATATATGAAGGTCTTTCCTATCTGGCTACCTTTTTCCTGCTTCTTTGGTACTATTACAGGAAAGATGGCAAACCAGCACATGGCTTTTTATTCGGACTTTTTCTGATTCTTATTTTCGGGATGCGATTCCTGATTGAATTTATCAAGGAACCTCAGGTGGGATTTGAACGTGGGTTAACGTTGAACATGGGACAGATGTTATCCATCCCATTTGTCATTGGAGGTATTATTCTTATATACCTGGCCCAAAAGAAAGAGGCTAAGAAATAATTGCTTTTTCTTTAATCCTGCTTATAAGATCTGAATAGTCATTCCGGATGACCAGACCGGGGAAATTTTTTGACATTTCGATTGCATATAGCAAATCAAAGTCTTTTTGATTTATCGAAAAATAAATTTTTTTATCCATTAGATAATGCGAAAGATACTCCTGTTCCGGCTGTCCGGGAGTGGGAATAAAGATGGCCCTTTTTCCCAATGTTACAATATCCATGATACTGGAGTATCCTGAACGGGCGATTACCAGGGCTGACGCTTGAATCAATGTTTTCATTTTTGCTGTTTCAAGATGGGAAAACACGTGAATGCGACCATCAAGAATAAATGTTTCATCCGATTCCGGAATGCCACGCACCATAGCCACCTGCATGTTTATGTTTACAAGTTGCATCAGGATTTTTTCTTCCAGGATTGTCCGTTGTGGTTCAGGACCGGAGAGCATTACCAGTAAGTCAAACGACTGGATATTGCTTTCTGTGAATAACTCGTCACGTTTGGAGAACCTTGATAGGATACCGATATAATGTGTATTCAGAGGTAGCCTGGCCGGATGTGATAAATCTCCGGCAAGTCCGCGGTGTGGTTCAAAATCGGGTACCCAACACTCGGAATATTTATTTATTAACCAGCGATTAATAAAATTAAGAGGGCCTTTTATTAATCGTAATCCTGCAGGAACCTGTATTTCAAGCTGATGTGTCATGAAAACTGATGGTATGGTTGCATTCCAGCAACCATACCGGTTATCTGAAATGACCAATGATATGCCTGATTCCCGAACAATTTTTTTTAAAACACGATGTTCCCTCCAGATGTCGAATAAAATCAACGGTGCAAGCCAGAGCATTTTGCCGGCAATCCAACCATTCCTGGGATACCGTATTTTTATACCTGGAAACATTACAACCGGGACCCCTGGAAATTCCTTTTTCAAAAATTCGAGCGGGCGGCCACTTGCAGCGAAGATAACTTCAAATCCTTGTTCCCTGAGTTTTTCAATGACAGGAATGCATCGTGTCGCGTGACCAATTCCCCAGTCCAAAGGACAAATAAGTGCCTTTTTAATTTCAGACACAGCTTTTCGTGCTTATTTAGACCAAATTTACACTCATTTTTAGCTCCTAACGATGAAAAGTTATTCACATTGCCCTACCTTTTATGAACGAACCTGATTAACCTGAGAAGGAATTACAAATGACGATGGTTAACAAGTAATCAGACATGGATGGAAAAGATGAGCGGTTGATGTTTCAAATTGGATTGACATTAATACCGGGTGTTGGGGATGTGCTCGGAAAAAAACTTGTCTCGATATGCGGAAGTGCAGAGGCGTTATTCAGAGAATCGCGTCAACGGCTGAGAAAGATGCCGCGGGTTGGCGAGTTATTAGCAAATTCGCTGGATGATAAGGAAATACTTTTACGTGCCGAGAAGGAAGTTGCTTTTGTTGAAAGATACCGGATCACGCCGCTCTATTTCCAGGATACTTGTTATCCGCATCGGCTGAAACAGTGTTTAGACAGTCCAATCCTGTTATTTTACAAAGGAACAGCCGATTTGAATTCACCACGAATGATTGGGATTGTTGGAACGCGCCGGGCGACTGAATATGGCAAAATGGTAACCCATGAGCTGGTGGAGGGTCTAGTCAGGCAGCAAGTGGTTGTGGTGAGTGGGCTGGCATATGGCATTGACAGTTGCGCTCACCGTAGTTCCCTTGAAATGGGACTTAAAACAATCGGGGTTTTGGGACATGGACTGGATACACTCTATCCCTGGCTTCACCGGTCGCTGGCTGAGAAAATGGTGGGTCAGGGTGGACTCATTACTGAATTCCTGAGTGGAACAAAGCCCGACCGGACCAATTTTCCCAAGCGGAACAGGATTATTGCCGGAATGTGTGATGCAGTAGTGGTGGTGGAAGCCGGCCCAAAAGGTGGAGCGCTTATTACGGCCGACATTGCCAATTCATATAACCGCGATGTTTTTGCAGTTCCGGGAAGAGTTTGTGACCCTTTTTCTGAAGGGCCCAATTGGCTGGTGAGGACAAATCGTGCTGCCCTGATACAAAAGGCTGACGACATTGAATATCTTATGGGGTGGAAAGAAGAAAACATCTCCCATCATCCATGTCAACGAAAAATATTTGTTGAATTAACAGCTGAGGAGGAAAAAATTGTGAAATTATTACAGGATCATGAACAATTAGGAATTGATGAGTTATGCATCCAATCAGAAAATCCTATGAGTAAAGTATCTGCCTCTTTACTAAATCTTGAATTTGAAGGGATTATCAGATGCCTTCCTGGGAAAATATATGTATTAGTATGATTTTTCATACTTTTACAATCATCAATTATTTTTATAGTTTGTCAATTGGAAGGAATAGTTATCAAATCGACCGGAAGTTGGATCAGAGTCCGCCTGCCTGATGGCACAAAGCTGGAATGCAAGCTGAAAGGACAGTTCCGGGTCAGGGATATTAAACATACAAACCCGGTTGCCATTGGTGATCGGGTTAAGGTCGAACATATTACTGGTGACAGTCATAGGATGATTACACATATCAGGAAGCGCGAAAATTACATCATCCGGAAAGCGACCAAATTGTCGAAGGTTTCACACATTATCGCGGCTAATCTTGATCATGCTTACCTGATCGTGACCATGGCCCAGCCCCGGACCTCCAATGGATTTATCGACCGTTTTCTTGTTACGGCTGCCGGATACTTTATTCCTGCCAGTTTGATTTTTAACAAAATTGATATTTGTAATACTGATTTGATCAGGGCTCTTAATGAGTTGACCTCTATTTATGAAAATGCAGGCTATTCATGTTACCAGGTGTCGGCGCTTCGCGGTGACGGGATTGAGCAGATCAGAAATCTTTTGGCCGGGAAAGTCAGCCTGTTTGCAGGACATTCGGGGGCCGGAAAATCGGCATTAATTAAAGCAGTTGAACCTGCACTTAATCCTCGAATTGGCGGGTTATCGGAAACCCATCAAAAAGGGAAGCATACCACGACATTTGCTGAAATGTACGAACTTTCGAACATGGGGTTTATTGTAGACACCCCTGGTATCAAGGAGTTCGGGCTGATTGATTTTGACAAGTCTGAAATTCCCCGATGTTTTCCAGAGATGGATCGGTTGTTGCCTTATTGCCAGTATAAAAACTGTTCACATACTCACGAACCCGGATGTGCCGTGAAAGCGGGTATTGAAACCGGGGCAATGAGTATGTTGCGCTATAATTCATATCTTAGCATCCTCAATGATAGCTAAACAACTGATCACCGATACAATTATCCCGCTGAAAACAACAGATACGGGCGCTTATGCCATTTCACAGATGGAGGAGTTTCGATGCTCGCATCTTCCGATTGTTAACGGGTTTGAATTTCTTGGAGTAATCTCGGATACGGAAATCGTGGCTCGTCAAGAAGCTGATCAGGAGATCGGCAGTTATAAATTAACATTAGTCCATGCTTATGTACATGAAGATCAGCATATTTATGAAGTAATCAAAACATTTTCCGCATTGCATCTAACCATGTTGCCGGTAGTAAACGATAAGAACCAGTACCTTGGTGCAATTGGTTTGTCAACATTGGTGAATCATCTGGCCGAAGTGGCTGCCCTTCATAATCCAGGGGGTATTATTGTGTTGGAAATAAATGATAAAGATTATAGTTTAACTGAAATTGCACAAATAGTCGAATCGAATGATGCAAAAATTCTAAGCCTTTACATGACATCTTTCCCCGATTCGACCAAACTCGAAGTTACAATCAAAATAAATCGTATCGACATTGGTCCGGTCCTTCAAACATTTTTCAGGTTCAACTATCTTATCAAGGCATCCTGGTCGCAGGAAGATGCATACAGCGAAGGGCTGCAGGACAGGTTTGATGCTTTGATGAATTATCTGAATATTTAGCTGATTCACCACTTTAATTGCCGGTAATACAGGGGCGCATGGCATGAATTAAAAATTGCCGTATCTTTGCACCCTGATTTCAAAAAACGCTCCCGATTATTATGAAAATAGCCCTGTTTGGTAAAAATGTAGCCGAAAAGGTTATTCCTTACATCCAGGAACTGGTTGACGAACTGCAAAACAACGATAGTTTAATTTTTGTATATAAACCCTTTTTTGAGTGTCTCAAGGGAAAGATTGCTTTTAACCGGCAACCCGGTTTGTTTGCCACTCAGGCTGAGATTGAAAACAAGGTTGATTTTTTATTTTCCATCGGGGGTGATGGTACAATTCTCGATGCTGTTAACCTTGTGGGTGATTCGGGTATACCGGTGACAGGGATCAACATGGGCCGGCTTGGTTTTTTATCAAGCATTTCAAAGGAGCATATTATTCCGGCAATCAAAGCCATTCAAAGCGGCAATTACCACCTCGAAAAACGTACGCTTCTGAGTCTTGGTTCACCTGAAAAACTGTTTGGCCCGACCAATTACGCGCTGAATGAAATGACGGTTTTCAAACCAGATGTTATGTCGATGCTTACTATCAAAACCTGGATAAATGGAGCGTTTTTAAATGCTTATTGGGCCGATGGGCTCATTGTTGCCACGCCTACAGGTTCAACGGCCTATTCACTCAGTTGTACCGGCCCGATCATTACTCCTGATTCTGAAAATTTTTTAATTACCCCGATAGCCAGCCACAACCTTACGGTAAGGCCAATTGTGATAAGGGATGACAGTGAAATTAAGATCTGTGTTGAAGGCAAAGGGGCCGGTTTCCTGCTGAGCCTCGATTCGCGAACCGAAAAGGTCGATTATTCAATTGAGCTTATCATTCGAAAGGCAACTTTCAAGATCAATCTCCTCAGGTTGACCGATAAAAATTTTTTTCAAACCATCCGTGAAAAGCTAAACTGGGGATTGGATAACCGGAATTAGGGGAAAAATTAATGAAAATCAGTATTAGTATCAAATAAAACAGCGTGTTGAGCGTTATTCAGAATTGTTGAAAAGAATTATTATAAAAGCATATCAAAAGCAAATGTTTAATTGTTTCAGAAGGCCAGTTATCGGGGCCCTCTTTTTTGTTTTATTCTTTCATTCTGCAAAATCGCAGGAGCTGGATTTCGGAATTTCAGGTGGCGGGGCCTATTACCTTGGCGACCTCAACCCCGGAACGCCATTTCTCAATACCCAACCTTCATTCGGGGCTTT
>JBAXKG010000024.1:0-38528 GCA_037137455.1 Bacteroidota bacterium | reverse complement strand
ATAACCGATACTCCGCTTAAGATTATCAGGGGAATCAAACAAAGGTTGGAAAAAAAGCCAACCAAGTTACCAGAATATTAAATCTTCATTAACAAATCGTTAACTTCGATTTAGTCTCCCCGCAGCTATCGATATTTGCATAAAAAAATTTTATGCAAATTACAACCTGTCAATTCAATGATTCCTATTTCCCGATCATGGATGGTGTGGGAATGACCGCGCACAGCTATGCTTACTGGCTGAATGAAAAGTACGGCAAAAGCATGCTGATCGCACCCAGGGTCAAGGATTATAAAGACAATGTTGAATATAAGGTACACCGGTTCAAGTCGGTATTGCTGCCGGGCATGAACCCTTACAGGGTCGGCCTCCCGTTGATCGATGTGAGTTTTAAAAAGAAGATAAAAAAGATAAAATTCGACCTGCTCCATGCCCATTGCCCCTTTATCAGCGGGCAGCTTGCCGCAAAACTTTCCGCAAAACTGAATGTACCGCTTGTGGCAACCTTTCATACAAAATACCGTGAGGACTTCAAAAAGGTAATAAACAATGATCTTTTTGTCGACTTCCTGTTAAAAATAACCCTTGATTTTTATAATTCTGCCGACCTGGTTTGGGTGCCAAATAACGCCACAGGGCAAACGCTCAGGGAGTATGGTTATGCTGGCAATTTTGAAGTGATGCCAAACGGTACCGATATGGTCATGCCCGATAAGGCTAAATTATTGAAATACAGGAAAAAAGGGCTTGACAAGATCGATGCCGGGGCCAATGAGTTTGTCATGCTCTTTGTGGGGCAGCACCGCTGGGAGAAGAATGTCAGGCTGATTATTGATTCAATGAAAATGCTGAAAGCTGCCGGTGAGTCATTTAAAATGGTCTTTGTGGGTGAAGGATATGCCGCCAGGGAAATGGTAAAATTGGTTCGGCAATATAAAATTCAGGATCAGGTGATCTTCCTCGGCGTCATCACCGACCGCAAGGAACTTCAAAACATTTATGCCGCCTCCGACCTGCTTGTTTTTCCATCGGTTTATGATAACTCCCCGCTCGTTATGCAGGAAGCTGCCGCGTTTGACGTCCCTTCCGTGATTGTGCGGAACAGTTCTTCCGCAGAAGGGATTCTCGATGGCGTGAATGGGTTTCTGATCGAAAATGAAGCAGCTGACCTTGCAAAAAAGATCTCTGAGTTGATGAAAGTCCCCGACATGATTAAAAAAGCCGGCGAAGGCGCCAGGAAATCGATTTATCACCCATGGGAAGCCATTGTAGATGATGTTTACCAGCGGTATGTGGAGCTGATCAAAGAACGCCAACCGGCAGCATCGCATCAATGGGAAGATGACGAGGAGTAACGGCTTTCCTACCTGAGATTAAATTCTTTCAGCAGTTCTTTAAAGGTTTCCTTATGGCTTGGCGATTCGGCCTGTTTTGAAGAAAGGGCATAGGCCTGGGCATAAAGGTCTTCGCGGTAAAGATAGATCCGCCAGGAACCCTGATGGTACTCCAGCGCCGAAAGATTTTCAATCCAGTCGCCCGAATTCATATAGGTAGCCGATCCCTGGGCGGTGGTGATGGTCCTGATTTCAGGCTGGTGAATATGTCCGCAAATAACATAGGAATATCCCTTCGAAATAGCAATACCAGCAGCGGTCTCCTCAAACTTGTTAATATAGGAAACAGCCCTTTTTACGCTTTCATTCTTTTTTTGAGGAACAACCCGACCTTAACTGGCGGGACCCTGAACTTTCGGCCGTTTTTTTTGACGAGATGAAATTCTGGCTCGATATGGGCGTGGATGGTTTCAGGCTGGATGTGATCAATCTGATCGTCAAGGATAAAAAATTCAGGAGTAACCCGGTCTTATTCGGAATCCCGGCGCTTCAGAAACATATTTATTCCCGCAACAGGAAAAGATCTGTCACCATTGTGACCATGATCAGGAAGTTGCTCGACCGTTATAACGACAGGACCAGCATTGCCGAAGTCTTTGCCCCTCCTCCCGGAAATGCAAAAACTGCAGCGCGGTATATGACAAAGGGAAATGACGGTATTCACCTGGCATTTGATTTCTCCCTGATTTTCAGCCGCTGGAATGCCCATTCCTATTATAAAAGCATACAGGCATGGTATGACAGTATTCCAGAAGCTGGCTGGCCATGCAATGTTTTATCGAACCACGACCTCTTCAGAAGCATCGACCGTTTCCCATGGAGAATCAACAGGGAAGAGAAAGCGAAGGTAGCAGCTGCCCTGCTGCTGACTATGAAGGGCACTCCATTCATTTATTACGGCGAAGAGATAGGTATGCACAATGGAAACATTCCCAAAAATAAAATCTGCGATCCGCTCGGAAAGCGTTTCTGGCCCCTCTTTACCGGTAGGGATAAGGCCCGCACGCCCATGCAGTGGAATGATAGCCCTGGGGGAGGGTTTACAACAGCCGAACCCTGGCTGCCCCTGAACAGGGACACCCATTCACGTAACGTGAGGAAACAGGAGGGCGATGGGGTTTCACTGCTCAACCATTACCGGAATCTGATAAAACTCCGCAAAACCAGCCAGGCCATTCAAAGAGGGTCATGGAGTCCGGTGACCAATGGCAAACAGGGAGTCATGGCCTATTTCCGTCATACCGATCATGAACGTATCCTCGTGATCCTTAATTTTTCAGGACGGAATAAAACATTGTCGCTCCCGGAACATACCTATGGGAAAGTACTCCTTTCGACCCACCGGATCCCGGAAGAATTCAGCTATTTTCAAAAAATGCAGATTAGTCCATTTGAAGCGACGATCTGGCTGGTTAGTGAATGAAAGGGGCCAGGGCCCCTTTCAAAGGCGTTATCAGAGCGCCAGAACGGAATTCTCGGAACCCAGTCCGCTTGCAACGAATTTATCTGCTGCAGGATCATTTTCCCAGTTTGTACCATCAATCAGATAACGGAACTGGTACTCTTTGCCTGTTTCAAGATCCAAAGAAACTGACCATACGCCGGTCTTTGCTTTTTTCAAAGGGGTCTCTCCGATATGCCAATTATTGAAATCTCCAACAAGGAGGATGGATGATGCAGATTTATACTGATCTCCGGAGAGAGAAAATTTGACTTTACAAACTGGTTTTGCTTTTAAAACCTTCTTTTCGATACTCATGGTTATTAAATTTAGTTAAAATGAATTTCGGTGCAAAAATAATGAATTATTTTATTATAGATAAAAAATGGAGTCAATATGGGTTCACTGGCTGTGTATCAGATTTGATTTTCGATAACGGGTTTATCTTATTACAAAGGTAAATCAAGGGTTCCGTCAGTTTATTAAGTAATTGTTAAATAAGTAAAAATTTTGCCATTCAACGCAGTTTATCAACAGTTCTGTTCTAAATTTGTAGAACCTTGCGGGTACATTCTACAATGCATGTTACGGAGTCAGCGAGCAGGAAATAAATCTTCAAGGATCAAAGATTCCTCGCTGTTTGCTGCTGGGAATTTCAATCAACTCAAATAGACAATTTTACCATGAAAAAGGGAAAGAAAGTAGTCGGAAAGAACAAGAGAGAAAACAGTTTTTCGACCGGTAAAGCCGGACTGGCTGTAAAGCATGGGTTTTATCTCGAAACAGCCTGGATTTTGTCGTCAATCTTTGAAAAAAAAACAAAGAGTTTTCTTAGAAGGATAGAGAGCGCTTCAAATCTAAAAGCCTACTCTTTTGAACAGACTATTAAGAGGCTTAAGTACCATCATCAGGGGGGTAGGGTTCCACTGCTTGAAAAGTATCTGGACCTTGCCCTGATCGAAGAAATGCGTAACTGGAAAAATAGCAGGAATACAATGCTCAAAGATATGGTCAACGTGCATGTTTCGCGAAACAGAATGGAGCGCCTTGCATTGGAAGGTATTGTCTTGTATAAAAAATGGAACAAGTCTTTAAAGCAGGTAAAGGCAGAGATGAAAAATGAAACCAAAGTCAACTGAAGGTATGCTGAAATATTTTATGATCCCGGCCATTTTTTTCATATTGATTACCCGGGGTTCATTTGCCCAATACTCACCGATAGACCGTTGTTTGCTTGATAGCCTTTACCGAATTAAGCCACATGAAACCAGGGTTCAGAAGGCAGAAATTTATCTTGAACTTGCAAAGTTGTGTGATACAAATCAAGAAAAATCGTTTAATTATATTTTACTTGCTTTTCGTATTTCGGTCCTTGAAAACAATTATGCAATAAGGGCCATAAGCAGGTTGGCGATGGGGAATTATTACCAGAATAACCGCAAATATGTTCAGTCGCAGGAGTACTATCTGGCGGCCCTGAAAATTTATCAATGTATCGCTGATACAAATGGCGAAATGTCGGTATTGGCTAAAATCGGAATCCTCAACAGGAATTTGAAAAATTATGACAAAGCGCTTTCTTTTTTTCAAAACGGACTGGAACTGGCCCAAAAAACAAAAAGCCAGAGTATGAAAGGAAAATTCCATCATCTGATGGCATCAACATATCAGCAAATGAATGATTGGGTAAAGTCGATGGATTTGTATCTTGAGGCCATGTCGGATTTACGGAAAATCGGTGATAAAATAAATGAACTGGAGGTACAGGATGATTTCGGGACCCTCCTGATGGACCAAAAGCGGTACGAAGAAGCATTAGATCTTTTTCTACAGATCATAAACACGTCAGGGCCTGAAAATGGATTCGAGAAGGGGATACATTACACACGGATTGCACATATTTATTCGCAAATGAAAGACTATTCAATGGCATTGCAATTCGACAAAAAAGCTTTGAAAGAAAGGCAGAAGGTCAATGCAACGGATGCGATTAACAGCTCTTTCATCAATATTGCCGGTGACTATTACAAGCTGGGGATGCCCGACTCGGGGAAGATATTTATGGATATGGGTTTGAATCTGGCGCATCAGTATAACCGGAGACATCTGATTGAAAACGGATACCGGCAGCTCTATCAATATTATCTTAATACCGGTGATTATGAAAAAGCCCTCACTAATTATGATCGTTATGTCAGGGAAAGTGAAATAATTATGCAGGAGAGGAACAAAAGCAATATCTCCATCCTTGAAGCCAACCAGCAGATTCAGAGAATCCAGGAATCGGAGAAACTACTGCTGAAAGAAAATGAAATCAAGACATTGAATATAGGCACGCAAAAGTACCAGTTCGTTTTTGCTCAGGTCATAACAATCGGGGCAGGCGTTTTTATGATAATGTTTGTTTCTATGTTTGTCTTTAACCGCAGGATCAGGCGAAAGATGCAGGAGATGAATACAATGTTATCGGGCGAGATAATTGAAAGGGAGGCGACCGAGAGGCAAACCAGCGAACGCGAGCGGCAGTATCGTTTTCTTTCAGAGAACTCAGGGGATTTCATCACTCAATCGGATAGCCGGAATAAACGGATCTATGCCTCACCTGCTTCTGTCAGGGTTTATGGATATGAACCGGATGAAATATTACACAAGTCTTCATATGACCTTACCCATCCTGATTATTATGCCTATGCAGAAGCCAACTTCAAAGAAATGATCGAATCACGGTCGTCACGGCAATTAATTTACAAGGCAATCAAAAAAGACGGCGCTCATTTTTGGGCTGAATCGGCTATAAACCCGCTATTCGATCCCAATACCGGAGCATTTAAAGGTATGGTGGGAGTAACCCGTGATATCCAGGAACGTAAAGACAAAGAGTTCGAAATCATTGAAGGTACAAGGCAAAAGGAAAATCTTCTGCAAGAAATTCATCACAGGGTAAAAAACAATTTTGCCATTCTTGTCAGCCTTATCAATATGCAGATGGGCCAGAGTAAAAACAAGAGGTTGCTTCAATCTTTAACAAATCTTCAATTACGCATACGTACCATGGCCCTGGTGCATGAAATGCTTTACCGGTCGGAGGATTTTGAAAATATTTCCTTTCCTGATTATCTGCGGTCTCTTGCATCTGTTATCGCCGGAAATTTTAACAGACGTGATATTATGGTGACCTTTGAAGCCGACGACACAGTCATTGATATTGAAGCTGCGATTCCATTAGGGTTGATATTCAATGAAATCTTAAGTAATGCTTACAGACATGCATTTCCGAATAACAGGGCCGGAAATATAGGTATCACATTTAAGTCTGACCCTGAAAAAAGAATGAACACACTTATTGTAAAGGATGATGGTATAGGAATGCCAACCGATGTGAGTCTCGACGAGCTAAAAACCATGGGGTTGCAGGTTGTTCGGATCTTATGTAAACAAATCGAGGGAGCGCTGAAAGTTAAAAATGACGCGGGCGCCTCCTTTATCATTACTTTCAAGTCATCCTGAAACAAAACATCATCCCGAAAATCATTTCATAAGTTTTATTGACCGGTTATCCGTTAACAATTATTTAACCTAAAGGTAATCATTCGTTAACAATGCCTGAGGAAGGTCGGGATACCTTTGCCTCAAAATTAAACTTATTGAATATGAAAAAAATTTCAAATATTATGTTGACTTTTGGATTGATAATTCCCATGTTGGTTTTGTCAACCAGAGTCCAGGCACAAAATCAAGTTGATGACCTGAAAAAGGAACAGGACACACTGAAAGAAAATGTAAGCACCCTGCGCGATAAGATCAGTGGTGTTGAAGAAAGGATCGCTACTGCCGAAGGCGACCTTGCCAAACTGACAAAGATCAAATTGTCAGGTTACATCCAGGCCCAGTATTTGCATTACGAAGCTTCCAATGCATACCCCTCCAATGTATTCATGCTCCGCAGAGTCAGAATCAAATTTCAGTACGAACCAATTAATGGTGTAGTATTCGTTCTTCAACCCGATTTTGTTCCCGGAAATATTACGTTAAAGGATGCCTATGTTCAGTTGAACGACCGCTGGTTAAAGACCTTTTCATTATGGGCCGGTAAATTCAACAGGCCAAACTACGAGGTTGAATATTCATCCAGTAATCGGGAGGTGCCCGAGCGTTCGCGAGTGATCCGTGCCATTTACCCCGATGAACGCGCAACCGGTGCCAAGTTGGAAATAGCTCCTCCAAAAATACCATTGAAAATTCAATTGGCGGTGTTTAATGGCAACGATGGCCTTACCATCCCTGATGCCTCCGGTGTCAACATAAATCCGGTAAATAACGATTTTGACAATCACAAAGACTTCATGGGACGCGTAACCTATACCTTCAAACTTGGTCAGATCGGCGCCCTTGGCATTGGCGCACATGGTTATTATGGTGCCATCAAGGCCAACACAACCGACGTCCTTAATTCAGACTACACCTACAACAAAACTCTTGACAATATTGGCAAACTGGTAAAGAAAAACTGGGTTGGCATTGAAGCACAACTCTATTTTGACTTCCTGGGAGGACTCGCCCTGAAAGGTGAGTATATCTTCGGCGTAAACGGAACTCCGGGTTATACCGCTAAAACCAGTGTGGTTAGCGGAATGACCTCTTCGATAAAAAATGATACGCTGACCCTCACCACCCTCACCACCACCACCACGAACAGCAGGCCTGCAATCGAGAAAAATTTCAATGGTTACTATATCTACCTTATTAAAAACATTGGCAAACACCACCAGGTAGCTGCACGGTATGATTATTATGATCCCAATTCCAAGGTTTCTTCCGATCAGATTGGCATTGCTGCGTACGACGCTAAAATTAAAACCACCATCACCGATAAATTCACCTATGCAGGAACCGATCCTGTCGTAGCTACCAATGCACAATCAAAAGTGGTTGTAAATAACAGCTTAAAGAGTGGTACTGCAGATATCAAATACCAGACCATCACACTTGCCTATACCTATTTCTTTGATGACAATATCAAGATCATGCTGGGTTATGAGATCCCGCTGAACAAAAAGGTGGGCGTGAATGACAAGGGCGTTGGAAATGTCACCTCCTCCTATGCTGTCAACGGAGAACCCGGATTATATGATTACAGCAATTCCATCAAACAAAACACACTCACCCTTCGTTTACAGGTAAAGTTTTAATAAGAAATCAAAAATTACTATATTTCGTAAAAATTAAACCAAATGAAAAAATTGAACAAAAAATTTAGTATTGTTGCGATTGTGATGATCGCGGTGTCAGGCTTCGCATTCATGCCTGCTCCTAAAAAAATTACCGTCAAAGGTTCTGATACCATGGTGATCCTGGCACAGAAATGGGCGGAAGTCTTTATGAAATCACACCCTGAATCGATTATCCAGGTAACCGGTGGCGGATCCGGGACCGGAATATCTGCCCTCATCAACGGCTCTACGGATATCTGCAACTCAAGCCGCCCGATGAAGCAATCGGAGATGGATAAGCTTAAAGACCGTTATGCATCTCTTGGCGTTGAGATTCCTTGTGCAAAGGATGGTGTTACCATCTTTCTGAATGAATCAAATCCTGTCAAAGAGTTAACCTTAAAACAACTGAGCAATATCTATTCGGGTAAAACACGCAACTGGAAAGAGGTTGGCGGCCCCGATCAGGATATCAAATTATATGGCCGCGAAAACAGTTCAGGAACCTACGTATTTTTTAAAGACCAGGTTGTGAAGACCGATTATGCTGCAAGTTGTCAGACTTTGCCCGGTACTGCTGCAGTTGTAAATGCTGTATCGAAAGATAAATACGGAATTGGTTATGGTGGCGCTGCCTACGCCGCCGGGGTTAAGCATTGCGCGGTTAAAAAAGATGACAAGAGTGCGGCTTATGTTGCAAATGCTGAGACAATAAAAAAAGGCCAGTATCCGATAACACGTTATCTCTACATGTACCTTTGCAACAGGCCAACAGGTGAATTAAAGGCTTATATCGATTGGATTCTGAGCGCCGACGGACAGAAACTTGTAACAGATATCGGATACTTCCCGGTAAGGTAGTTTTTGTTAGTAAATTTGAAAATCGGTGATTGGCAGCATTTTAATAGATGCTGCCAATCATATTTAACATAATGTAATGGATAAGTCATTAGAAAACAGTGGATTCGTGTTCAGTAAAGAGTCTTTGCGGAAGAAATTCCGGTTATCGGAATTCCTCTCCGAAAAGATTATAACCGGGGTGGCTTTTCTCTCCATTGCCATTATTGTGCTGATCTTTTTCTTTGTATTCCGTGAAAGTCTTCCGATTTTCCAACCAAAAAAGGAGGTTGCACGGGTTGAAAACCAACAGAAACAGGAGCAATATACAGGAGAAGATAGCAAAGGACAAACCAATTCCTCAGGGCAGGAGCAGTATGGTGTTACCACGAAAGACACCATGATGATTGAGAACCAGTCGCAGGTTGACGATACAATTGCTCATGGATCGGAAGAAGCAACGTTTAAAAGTTTGACCGGAAAGAGCTGGTTGCCTGTTTCTGACAATCCCAGGTATGGGTTAATCCCGCTTTTCGTGGGAACGTTGAAAATAACCCTCATCGCTATTTTGTTTGCCGCGCCTATTGCCATCCTGGCTGCTCTTTTTTGCGCCTCATTTGCGCCTTACTGGCTGCGTGAAATCATAAAACCGGCCATTGAACTGTTAGCGGGTTTTCCGTCGGTCGTTATCGGTTTTTTCGCACTGATGGTGATGGCATCATTTTTCCAGGGTATATTCGGATATGACGGACGGCTTAATGCCTTTGTTGGAGGGGTTGCCATGGCGCTTGCAGCTATTCCGATAATTTTTACCATCACCGAAGATGCCCTTACCGCAGTTCCACCAACTTATACCGAAGCAAGCCTGGCTCTGGGGGCAACACGCTGGCAAACCGCCCTGTTTGTGACACTTCCGGCTGCCACTCCCGGAATATTTGCTGCCATCCTTCTCGGAATCGGACGTGTTTTCGGAGAGACCATGATTGCCCTGATGGCTACGGGAAATGCAGCCATGATCGGCATCAATCCCTTTGAATCGGTTCGAACCCTGGCCGCCACAATTGGCGCCGAGATGGCAGAGGTCGTGTTTGGGGATACCCATTACAACGTGCTATTCCTGATAGGCTCCCTCCTCTTTGTTTTTACCTTCTGCCTAAATGCCCTGGCAGAATTCTATGTGAAGGGAAAATTGGTTAAACGTTTTCAGGGCAAGCAATCATGAGCAGGAAAAAATCAATAACCGGCGGCCTTTTCATTGGCGCAACGGCATTTTCCGCCTTCCTTATCATCGCGGTGATCATTATTATACTGGTTGTGATTATCATTGGTGGAAAAGGGACCTTTTCGTGGGAATTCCTGACTGCCTTTCCCGAAGATGGCATGATGAAAGGGGGAATTTTCCCGGCTATTTTTGGAACGGTTTTTCTTGTATTAATAATGTCTGTTGCAGCCGTTCCGTTTGGGACTATCACGGCGATTTATCTGGCCGAATATGCCAGCGAAAAATCCATCCTGGCACAAACCATCCGGTTTGCCGTGAGAACTCTGGCCACTGTGCCCTCTATCATTTTCGGCCTGTTTGGGCTTGGGTTTTTTATAAAGTTCGTTGGCGGCAGCATGGATAATGTTTTTTTAGGCGGGCAATTGAAATGGGGTCAGCCCAATATTCTCTGGGCAAGTCTCACTATGGCCTTGTTAACACTTCCCGTTGTGATCGTTTCGGTTGAAGAGGCCATTCGAACCGTACCACGCGAAATGCGCGAAGCAAGCCTTGCCCTTGGAGCCACAAAATGGGAAACCATACGCAGGATTGTAATTCCAGGTTCACGGTCGGGGATTATGACAGGAACCATATTAGCAGTCAGCCGCGGAGCCGGGGAGGTTGCCCCGATCCTGTTTACCGGAGCGGCCTATTACCTGGCAACACTTCCAACCTCACTTTCCGACCAGTTTATGAACCTTGGATATCACATATATATTATGGCAACCCAGTCGGCTAACGTTGATCAAACACTGCCGATTCAGTTTGCCACAACAATGGTGCTTTTGATGCTTACTTTTATGTTAAATTTGACAGCTGTTATCATCCGTTCACA
Source organism: Bacteroidota bacterium (assembly GCA_037137455.1). Lineage (GTDB taxonomy): Bacteria > Bacteroidota > Bacteroidia > Bacteroidales > FEN-979 > CAIVAT01. Next base: position 27,550 of record JBAXKG010000024.1, on the reverse strand, counting down.
GCTGCGCAGGAAGGCCAAATGACCCACGAAGTACCTGAAGAATGAAAGAGATAAAAATTAAAACAAGGGATCTGAGTCTGTATTATGGCGCCAAGATGGCGTTGAATTCCATCTCCCTTGATATTCCCGAGAAGGAGGTTACAGCGTTTATCGGCCCTTCGGGATGTGGAAAATCAACCTTTCTGCGTACCCTGAACCGCATGAACGACCTGATTCCCAGTGTGCGGATCACCGGGGAGGTGCTGGTTGATTCAATCAATATTTACGATAAACAGATTGATGTAGTCAATTTGCGTAAAAAGGTGGGAATGGTTTTTCAGAAATCAAACCCGTTTACTAAATCGATCTTTGAAAATGTGGCCTATGGCCCCAAGATCAATGGGATTAACAACAGAAAGAAGCTGGAGGAAATTGTAGAGACTTCTTTAAAAAAAGCATTCATCTGGGAAGAGGTGAAAGACCGGCTGCACGATTCGGCCATGGGGCTTTCGGGAGGACAACAACAGCGCATGTGCATTGCACGGGCATTGGCTGTTGAACCCGAGATAATCCTGATGGATGAACCAGCCAGCGCCCTGGATCCCATTTCAACGGCAAAGATCGAAGAGTTAATCTTTGAGCTGAAAAAAAACTATACTATCGTCATCGTTACGCACAACATGCAGCAGGCCGCGCGCGTGAGCGACCTCACCGCGTTCTTTTACCTGGGAGAATTAATTGAATTCGGCAAAACCAGAAAAATATTTACAACACCTGATAAAAAACACACGGAAGAATACATCACCGGAAGGTTCGGATAAATCGTAAAATATGGAACGTCATTTTGAACAGGAACTGAATAAACTGAACCTGCGCATACTTAAGATGGGCAACCTCGTGTATGAGCAGATCCATAATTCGCTTGAAGCGTTGCTGACGGGTAACATAGAACTTGCACAACAGGTTGTTGACACCGACAATAAGGTGGATAAACTGGATGTGAAAATTGACAAATTATGCCAACGCATTTTTGCCCTGAACCAACCGGTAGCGACCGATCTGCGCATGATAATGTCGGCGCTGAAGATGAACAACGACCTGGAGCGCCTTGGCGACCTGGCAGTAAACATCTCTTCCAAAATTGAAGGCATAAACGAGTACAGGGAGATCATCTCCGAACTTCATGTTGATGAACTGGCCGGCATGGCCGATCTTATCGTGAAGGATGTAATAACTATACTGAATACGCGGAACATCACTTTTGTGAAGGATATTTTTAGCTCGGCCAATGCGATAGAAGCAAAGGTTCAGGCAATTTCCGGCCGAATCCTCGATGAGATGATGCATAAAACCGAGGTAATCGTGGTGGCAACAAACCTCATTATCATTTTAACCCAGATTGACCGTATTGCCGGCTATTCAACCAATATTGCCGAATCGGTCGTTTTTATTGTAGAGGGCAGAATGATTAAACACAAAAAGGCGTTTAAACAAAGTGGCCAAACAGATGAAAATCCGGAACAAGAGAGTGGAGTAATCGATTCAGTGGTTACCGATCAGGAATAACAGAATAATAACCACACATTATTTATGTAGCCAAACCCGTAGCAGGGTGAGAAGTTTTTCTGTTTGAACAGGTTTGGAAAGATAATCGCTGGCGCCTGCATCGATGCATTTTTCACGGTCGCCCTTCATCGCCTTGGCCGTGACTGCAATAATTGGAAGTTGCCGAAATCGCGGATCTTTACGAATTTCACGCATGGCAGTGTACCCGTCAATCTCAGGCATCATGATATCCATCAATACCAGATTGGTGTCGGGGTTGGCCATGAGTTTTTCTATCCCTTCACGACCATTTTTTCCTATCAGTATGTTCACTTTCTTCTCTTCAAGGATTTTGGAAAGAACGAAAACATTGCGCATGTCGTCATCGCAAATCAGGATCTTTTTATTCTCAAAAACGGTATCCGGCAGAAAGCTTGAGCTGGTTTGCAATTCGTCATACCTGGAATGGGAGACATCTTGTTTAATGTCTCTTTTAGCATCTTCTGATTTTGCATTGTCCGGGGTTCGGGAGGTTCCCGATTTAGTTGGCGGGTAGGTGGTTTCAGGAGTCGATGAAATATCGGGAATACTTAGCGGAAGAAAAAGCGTAAAGGCAGAGCCCTCTTCCTCTATGCTGCGGAGGTGTATCTCCCCGCCAAGCAACCGCGACAGGCTGCGTGAAATTGTAAGCCCAAGACCGGTTCCTCCGAATTTACGGCTTATTGTGCCATCGGCCTGCTGGAATGCTTCAAAAATAACCTTGGCTTTTTCAGCAGAAATTCCAATTCCGGTATCTGAAACTTCTATGGCAATTGTATTATCGGCATTCAACCCCGAATGTTTGAACTTTGTCTTTTTATCGGCTCGGAATACACGAAGTTTAACAGTTCCCTTTTCAGTGAATTTAATAGCATTTGACATCAGGTTTTTAACAATCTGGAGCACACGCTGCGAATCTGTCAAAATATATTCAGGAAGATCACTTGCAAGGTTTGTTTCGAGGGTGATGCCTTTTTTATTTGTGATCTGGGAAAAAGTTTGGATTACATATTCCTGGAGTTCTTCAAGATTCATCTCCGCTATGTCAATTTCATATTTGCCAGCCTCAACCTTCGAAAGGTCGAGAATGTCGTTGATCAGGTCGAGCAGATCTTTGCCGGAGGAATTTATTATGGAGGCAAATTCAACCTCTTCCTTACTCATTCCTTTGTTTTTATTTGTTGCGAGAAGTTCGGAGAGCACCATGATACTGTTGAGCGGAGTCCGTAATTCATGCGACATATTAGCAAGGAATTCCGATTTGTAACGGCTGGCAATTTCGAGGGCCTCGGCTTTTTGTTTTATCTCATACTGGGCCTCTTCCAACGCCTCGTTCTTTCGGCGTATATCATCGCGCTGGAGTTCCAGCACCTTCGACCGTTCTTCTAGCTCTTCATTGATCACACGCAATTCTTCCTGTTGGTGCTGCAGGTTTTCTTCTGAAAGGCGCAACGCTTTTGTTTGCTCTTCCAGCTCCTGGTTGATCTGGCGCAACTCTTCCTTCTGCATCACAAGTTCTTTGGCCTGTTCCTGCGTTTTGGAAAGAAGTTCCTCAACCCGCTCCCGTGAATTTGCTGTATTTATTGCAACTGAAATATTATCAAGCGCAACTTCGATAAAATTTTGTTTCTGGTCGTCAAATGGTTCGAAAGAACCCAGCTCAATTACTCCGATCAGCTGTCCTTCAAAAAGGATCGGGGAGACGATAAAATGCTGGGGTTTAATTTTTTCAGGCCCTATATTGACTTCCGGCGTGTTGTTTTCAGAAGCAAAAAAGGTAATGGATTTATGTTCCTTGGCTACCTGGCCGATAAGCCCTTCACCAATAACAAGAGTTTTGCTGATTACCTCCTCGTTTTGGAATGCAAATGTAGCTTCAAGCCTGAGGAGGTTATGGTCGTCTTTCAGATAAAGTAATCCCAGCTGGGCATCGAGGTACCGTGACAGGAAATTGATGATTTCGTTCGACAAATCAGTCATGCTCTTTTCACCGCGGATCTTCATACCAAGCTCATTAATCCCGGTTTTAAGCCAGTCCTGGTTCATGATCTCGATTGATGCCTCCCGCAGTTTCATGGTCATCTCGTAAAGCGCAATCCCAAGTGTATCATATTCGCTGCGGGGCATGACGTTGGTAGAGTAGTCGCCACTCGCTATGGATTTTGCCTGTTTTACGACATTTTTAAAGCTCTCAACCATCTGGTTCATGCTCTGGGCCATAACATCTTTATCACTGCGTACAGTGACCGATTTGCTATAGTCGCCCAGCGCGACCGACTGACTTACTGCAGCAAATGATCGTAGTGAATTCACCAACCAGTTGAAGGTGTCTTTCATTTCACCAACTTCGTTGTTTGCCACGCGGATATCGCGAAGTATCAATTCGCCGTGTGCAACCTGCTTTGCCCATTCCGAAATTTTCTTGATCGGGTTAACAAAGCGCCGCGTTATATAAGTGGAGATGATGAGCACCATAATGGTGGTGATGATCAAAGAGATTTTAGCAAACGATGAAAGTTCACGTGCTACCAGATGAGCTTCGTCCTGGTCAATCTCCTCGACCAGCGCCCAGTTTACCCCAAGTTTTTCCAGAATATCGATGTTGCGGTAAAGCCCCATCACCGAAATTCCTTTCGAATTCTTGTAAATACTCACCTCTTCGGCAATTGGCTTTCCATTGGGATCAAGGATGATGTTGTTTACTTTAAGGCCCTGCCAGATCCTCGTTTTGTTGTTTTCCTCGGTTTCCCTGAGTATTTTTGATTTATCACCCATTTTACTTGCCGACCGGAGTTTCAGGTCGGTTCCCACCAGGTAAACGTGGCCTGTACTCCCGAAACCAATTCCGAACTGAATGATCTTATCAATTTTTTCGGTTGAAATCCTGGCGGCAACAATACCCAGTTTTTCACCATTGTCATTAAATACAGGCTGTCCAAGAAAGCCGCAGAGTTCATTATTGGCTGGAGGGTAATATTCAAGATCGGAAAACAGGGGTTTCCCGCTTTTCATGATTTTGTAACAGGTTTTTCCAAAGAAAGTTGAAGAAAGTGAACCAGTAAACAAATTTTTTCCAAGGTCGGGCCCCTCGTTGAGTTCAAAGATAATTTCTCCTTTTGGATTAATGAAGTAGAGATTCGTGATCCCTTCAGGTATGTAGGTTTTCAGGATATCAATACGTAATTCTTCCGAAAGATTTTTCCATTTTTCAGAAGCGGGTAAAGGGTCATTGTCTTTTACATCACGTGAATAATTATTCTGTAAACCTTCAAGAACTTTGATGGTAGAATGGCCACGGGCTACATCTTCAAGATAATCATTCATATCCTGAAAATAGCTGTTCATATAATTCATCCTGAGTTGAGAAGTGGTGAACAACGATTTTTTTGCCATCACATTCAATCCCTGGTAGTAATAAAGGAAATTAATATAACTGAGTGTCGCCAGGGGAACAAGCGAGATCACTAAAAACCACAAAAGCAATGCCTTACCGATTCCCATGTTTTTCAAGGTACGGTAATCAAATTCGGTTAACGTCCGTATAAGTTTTTTCCAGGAATTAATGATGAACATAGGCGATCTTGAATATTATTTGTAACAATATTTTTCGATGGTCTGAAATACCTCTTCGGGGTGAAGCGGCTTTGAAATATAATGGTCCATTCCGGCCTCAAGGCATTTTTCACGGTCGCCTTTCATGGCATTGGCAGTTAGTGCAATGATGGGCGTTTTCGAATTTTTACCTGTCTTATCGTTTCTGATTCCACGTGTTGCCTCAAATCCGTCCATGAGGGGCATCATCACATCCATTAATATCAGGTCAAATTCTGTATCATGGGCACGCTGCACGGCCTCTATGCCATTTACGGCGGTCGTAGCTGTCCATCCTTTTTTTGCCAGTAGCTGAACCACGATTTTCTGGTTGATCAGCTGGTCTTCAGCAAGAAGGATACTGAGTTTTAGCGCCGGGCGGTCTTTGGCTTCATCCTGGAACTCAAACTGGCCCGAAGAGGGAAGGTTAAAATCGGTTCGGAAGATACGCTGGATTATGTTTTGCAAATCTTTCTGCAATACAGGTTTGAAAAGGTAAAATCTGATCCCCGAAGTCTGTATCATGTGCATGTAATGGATCGATTTATCTTCGGTCATAAGCACAAACTCGGGAGATGAATTTTGTGAAAATATACTCCGGATTTTACCGATGAGCGATTGTCCCTCAAGTGATTGCAACACCTGATCAATGAAAATTACCTTGAAATTGTTCCCATCCGGCGAAGCGATAATGGAAAGCGCCTCATTAGCCGAAAAGGATACAGTTGTCCCTATTTTCCAAGCCTCAAGGAACGCTTTCATCTGTGCAGCATGCTCCTTGTGCCCATCGATTATTAAAACCTTAAGCGAGGTAAGGTTTTCGGGAAGGGCAAAATCAGGAAATGATCCGGGTGAGGGCTGCGAGATCAATGGCAGGGTAAAATAAAAAGAGCTGCCCTTTCCAATCCGGCTATCAACCCCGATTTGTCCGCCCATCATTTCGACAAGTCGTTTTGAGATGGTCAGCCCCAACCCGGTACCGCCATAAGTTCGCGTTGTGGAAATGTCGGCCTGGCGATAGGATTCAAAAAGCATATCAATTTTATCGGCGGGGATGCCGATGCCTGTATCTTTCACAATAAATTTCAATGAAACAGAATTTGTGCTTTGTTTCATGATTTCAATCGAGAGAGTGATGACTCCCTCATCGGTGAATTTTATGGCATTTCCGAGCAGGTTGATCAGTACCTGGCGGATGCGGGTTGGGTCGCCGATCAACCGATCGGGCATTCCGGCAGGGTGAAGGCAAAGGAATTCGAGTTTGTTCTGGAAGGTTTTGACTGAAAGCAGGCGAATCACCTTTTCAATCATATCGCGTAAGCTGAATTCGATGGTTTCAATTTCCAGCTTGTCGGCTTCGATTTTTGAAATGTCTAAAATTTCATTGATGATCTCCAGCAACGATTCACTGCTTTGTTTGATATCTGTCAGATGTTCAAAATACTGATCAGGAATATCATTGTCCATAAGAATCAAATCGGTCATCCCGATAATTCCATTCAGCGGGGTCCTTATCTCATGGCTCATACTTGCCAGGAATGAACTTTTGGCAATGTTGGCCTCTTCGGCTGCACGCTTGGCTTTGGCTACCTCCTCGATAGTTTTCTGCAGTTGTTTGGTAGTGACCTGGAGGGCATGTTTTTGTTTGAAGAATTCAATGTATGCCTTTATTTTATTTTGAAGGATTTTACGATCTAAGGGCTTATAAAGGTAGTCGACCGCACCGGTTTCATAACCACGAAAAATCTGCTTGGGGTGGCGGTAGGTAGCCGTAATAAAAATTATCGGAATACTTTTGGTCCTCTCACTGCCACGCATAAGCTCGGCAGTTTCAAACCCATCCATACCAGGCATATTTACATCGAGGAGCACAAGCGAAATATCATATTCAAGCATCATTGCAAGCGCTTCATTGCCCGACATGGCCTTGATGATATTCAATTCCTCATTCTGGATGATACTTTCAAGGGTAATCAGATTCTCTTTGCGATCGTCAACAATCAGAATATTGAATTTCTCATGCAGGGTATCCATGGATATAAATATTTTTACAGCAAACCATCACAACAAATATTACCTGATGATCTGCCGGAGCATCTTACGCACAAATGTATTATAAATTAAGTTATCACGAAAAAAATTACATTATTTTTGCGGGTTGTGATTTGTCATAATTCCTAACGAAAGTTATATCAATGAAACACCAGCCAGTCTTACCACTTAAAGGTCGAATAAACAGGGATTACATTATTTCGATCACGATAATCGGCATCTTTTTTTTCATTTTCGGCTTTGTGACATGGCTTAATTCAGTCCTGATACCTTTTCTTAAAATCACATGTGAAAAAAATAATTTCGAATCCTATTTTGTCGCTTTTGCCTTTTACATCTCATACTTTGTCATGGCTATTCCCTCATCGGTTGTACTCCATAAAACCGGGTTTAAGAACGGGATGTCATTAGGGTTAATCTTAATGGCAATCGGGGCGTTGATATTTATACCGGCAGCCTATTCAAGAATGTATGGTTTGTTCCTCACCGGGCTTTTTGTGCAGGGAACCGGGCTTGCCGTGCTTCAAACCGCCTCAAACCCCTATGTTACCATTCTTGGCCCGCTCGAAAGCGCTGCCAAACGTATCAGCATCATGGGGATTTGCAACAAAATCGCAGGCGTTATTAGTCCGCTCATATTAGGGGCCATCGTTTTAAAAGGGATGGACAAATATGACAAAACACTGTTAGGGGCAATGGATGAACTTCAAAAGTTAACAGCGCTCGACGAACTGGCAGGCAGGATCATTCTCCCTTATATAATCATGGCTGTTGTCCTGGTTATCCTTGCCATTTTGCTCCGGTATTCAAAACTGCCCGATATCGATACAGATAAAGAAGATGAAACCACCTCATCGGCCAACAGCGACAAAACCAGCATTTTTCAGTTTCCACAGCTGGTGTTAGGCGTGTTGGCTATCTTTGTATATGTTGGCGTTGAAGTTATCGCGGTGGATACCATTATAAACTATGGAAAATCGCAGGGCTTTTCATTTGAACTTTCCAAATATTTCGCCTCCTACACGCTGGCCGCGATGGTGCTGGGCTACATCATCGGGATCATACTCATTCCCAGATATCTGAAACAGGAAAAGGCGCTGATGATATCGGCATTGCTTGGAGTTGTTTTCGCAGTTTTAGCTATCCTCACGGCGGGACTTAACTATCAGGCAAATATACCTTTTGAATTTGCAGGAGTTTCGGTGATCCTTCCGTTTGACCTTTCCGTTTTCTTTGTAGCCATGCTGGGGCTTGCCAATGCCATCATGTGGCCCGCCATCTGGCCGTTGGCCATCAACGGGCTGGGCAGGTTTACCAAAATCGGCTCCTCATTTCTTATTATGGGAATTGCTGGCGGCGCCCTGTTGCCATTGCTTTATGGAAGGCTGGTCGATTTGTTTAATCCTTATCAGGCCTATTGGATTCTGGTTCCTTGTTATTTCATTATTTTTTATTATGCATTTTCCGGACACAAAATTCGTTCCTGGAAGTAATTTTTTTGATTATGAAACCAACACTTTTAATTCTTGCTGCCGGGATCGGCAGCCGTTATGGCGGACTGAAACAGCTCGACCAGATTGGTCCTTCGGGAGAAACGATCATTGATTATTCAATATACGATGCCATTCAGGCCGGCTTTGGCAAGGTGATGTTCATCATAAAGGAATCAAATGAGGATGATTTCAAAGAGACATTTGTTGAACGGCTGAAAGAGAAGATTGCAGTTGATTATGTTTTCCAGGAGACATGGATGGTGCCCGAAGGTGTTGAAATTCCCGACAATCGCGGTAAACCATGGGGTACAGGCCATGCGGTGATGATGGCCGATGGTAAAATTAACGGACCGTTTGCAGTGATCAATGCCGATGATTTTTACGGACGGGGTGCATTTTTGGCGCTGGCTGATTATTACAAGGATTGGACCGTGGATAGGGCAAACGATTACTGCATGGTTGGCTACCGGGTTGCCAATACCTTGTCGGAATTCGGCGCCGTTTCGCGGGGTGTGTGCCAGCCTGATGCAGATTCATTTCTCGTTGAGGTGGTTGAGCGAACCCACATTGAACATCGTGATGCAGCTATCGCCTATAAAAACGAGAAGGATCAGTATGTAACGATTCCCGGAGAGAGCATTGTTTCGATGAATTTCTGGGGATTTACACCATCTTTTTTCGGCTTCCTGAACAAAGGGTTCGAGACCTTCATAAAAACAAACGCGGAAAACCTGAAAGCGGAATTTTACATTCCCAGCATGGTTAATGAACTTATCCGGTCGCATCGGGCTACAGTCAGGATTCTTCGTTGTGATGAACAATGGTTTGGAATGACTTACAGGGAAGACCGTTTTGCTGTGGTAAAAAGCATTCGTGAACTGGTGAGCAAGGGAATTTATCCCGAAAACTTATGGGGCTGATCCAATTTTTTGCCCGGTCGGTCGTTATGTAAGCCCGGGAAATCAAATAAATTGCCTACTTTTGTCGATGGTAAAACCTTAATTATGAAAATCCTGCAACAGACCCTGATCAGCCTTACCGCTGTCGCAATCAGTATATTGATCCTTGTTCCCTGTACCGGCCATGCCCAGGTAGTCAATGAATCGACCAAAAAACGCATCAGCATTGGCGTAGGTGCGTTTACCGATTTCTGGCTTAATACCCCCGATGGAATGAAGACCCGCACCATCAACCAGGGAATCAATGTTTTTGGCACCTATAACCTTCCATTGGGAAAGAGCAAATTCAGCTTTGCCATCGGGTTGAGCATCAGCATTCACAACCTCTATTGGAATTACAGGTTTCAAGGGGACAGCATTAATTTTCAATTTGTTAAGATTGAAGATAAACTGGAGTACAAACGCAGTAAACTAACCCTGCCCTATCTGGAAATCCCTATTGAATTCCGTTTTAAGTCGAAGAGTAAATTCGCACTGGGTGTCGGGTTTAAAGTTGGATATATGGTTTACGCGCATTCTAAATGGGTTGGAGACGACTATCTTTTTGAGTCAAAAAACACCCTTAAAACCTCATTCAAAGGCATTAGTAACCTCGAGAAATTTGCTTACGGCCCCACCTTGCGCGTTGGATACAAATGGTTTCATATTACCGGATATTATTCACTTTCAAGTATCTTTCAGAAATCGACAGGTGTCGACATGTACCCGATTTCAGTCGGTTTTGTGCTTATGCCATTCTGATCAGAGAAGGATAATTAACAACGTCATTACGATTGCCCCCATTACGAAACCCGAATAAATTTCGGCTGGCTTATGCGTGCCCGATTTTAAACGGGCGTACCCGATAATACCAGCCAGAATAATTGCCAGGAACACCTCGGCATTGAAGTTTATCCCGAAATTCAGTGATAGTCCTAATAACAATCCGGTAAAACTACCGGCAGCAATCATGTGAAGACTTATTTTATGATAGAAATTAACCATCACAGAGAGAATGGCCAGAAGTGTTGCTCCTAACATATAATAACTGAAGATGGTCGAAATATGAATTCCCTTAAGCAGGTAGTAGGTAATATAGTAGAATATGGAGATTGCCAAAACCGGATAGATCCGCTCCTCTTTCCGGATCAGGAAGAAAGAGGAAATCAGCTCAAAACGTTTAAGCAGCCAGGTGAGAATCAGCGGGAAAATGAAGGTAGTAAGGAATACAGCGCCCGCCAGCGCCAGTTTATAAGAAAAGGGAACCGACCGGGAGATGAAATGGTTAAAGTTCAAGAGAAATAAAAGAATATAGGTAGGAACCAACAAGGGGTGAAAAACACAGGATATACCCCTGGCAAGTTTATTTTCCATCAGGCATTACGGAGTTAAAGTTCTTTTCTGAGCCGGGCAACAGGGATGTTAAGCTGCTTGCGGTATTTGGCAATAGTACGGCGTGCAATGTTATATCCTTTTACCTTCAGCAGGTCAACGAGTTCATCATCGGTAAGAGGTTTTGATTTATTTTCGACACCGATCGTATCGGCAAGGATCTTCTTGATTTCACGCGTCGAAATCTCCTCACCTTCGGTATTCAGCATAGATTCACTAAAGAAGCTTTTCAGCAGGAGGGTGCCAAATGGAGTTTGGACATATTTGCTATTGGCCACGCGGGATATGGTAGAGATATCGAATGATACAATTGTGGCAATGTCTTTCAGGATCATTGGCCTAAGCTTGGTGTCATCGCCAGAGAGGAAATATTCACGCTGATAATCCATGATCGCGTTCATGGTGGTATAAAGTGTTTCCTGGCGCTGTTTGATGGCATCAATAAATCCGCGTGCCGCATCGAGTTTTTGCCGGATAAACACAAGTGCATCTTTTTCGGAAGATTTCCGTTTTGCGCCGCCATATTCATGTAACATGCTGATGTAATCGCGGTTAAGCGACAATTCGGGGGTGTTCCTTGTATTAAGGGTGAGTTCGAGCGTACCATCGGTATTTGTAATAATGAAATCGGGGACGATGTAATGACTCTCGCGTGAAACCTCCGAAATGGTATTGCCTGGTTTGGGGTTCAGGTTCTGTATCTCTGCGATGGCCTCCCGAAGCTCCTCCTCCGAGATGTTTCCCTTCTGAAGAATCTTATCGTAATGTTTTTTGCTGAATTCATCGAAATAAAATTTGATGATAATTGCGGCCAGTTCAGTTGTATAGGTTCGATCGGCTTTGTTTTCGAGTTGGATAATCAGGCATTCCTGCAGATTGCGGGCGGCGATACCGGGCGGATCGAAGGTTTGAACCACTTTAAGAACATCAAGGATTTCTGCCGGGGTGGCATCGATGGCCTGATTGAATGCCAAATCGTCGGACAATGCTGAAATCTCGCGGCACAGGTACCCCGATTCATCCAGGTTTCCGATAATAGTGGCGGCAATTATGTATTCCTTGTCGGTAAACTTGTGCATCCCGATTTGGCCAATAAGGTAATCCTGAAAGCTTACCCCCGATATTATAGGAATTTCGCGGGTAACCTCATCGGGGCTTTTGTTATCAGCAACAAGCCTGTATTCAGGGATTTCATCTTCATCGACATAATCCTCAAAGGTAAATTCATCATCGGCCGAGGCCTCCTGTTCCTGGAATTCATCTTCATCCGAATCGATAGAATCAAGAGTAGTGTCCTCAACATTGGTATCGACATCTTCCTCTTCCGTGCTGTTCTCTTCAAGAGCCGGGTTTTCTTCTATCTCCTGCTTTATTCTCTGATCGAGAGACAGTATTGGCTCCTGCAACAAACGCATCACCAGCACCTGCTGCGGGGAGAGTTTCTGTATTAACCTCTGTTGTAACTTCTGGTTTAACATCGGCGACAAATATAACAATTAATCTTTCCGGGTTATTTTCTCTATCGGTGAAAATATCTTTCCGATCGTTAAAAACCCATAGACTGTCTATTTTATGATTAAAGTTGGTGAGGAATTGAATAAATTCGCAAAAAAAGTTTAAAAATGAAGGCAATTCATGGTTTGCGCCCAAAGCCTTATACCGTTTTAATTCATATCCTTTTTTGGGTGGCCTTTTTACTTGTTCCCCTTCTTTTCATTGAATCAGCCGAAGGAAGAGAGCGATTTATGATTATGGGTTGGTTTCTCCAGGTGCTGATGGCCTGTTATTTTTATTATAATTATCTATATCTGATTCCACGGTTTTTATTACGAAAACAGATCGGATTTTATTTTCTCCTGCTTTTCTTGGGCTTACTTGCCATAAGCGCCATTAACATCATATTTATCTACACAACCTACGACCTGATCGAACACCGCCACAAATTTAATTTCTGGCGTTCGGCTATCTCCACTGTTTATCCGGCAATTATGGCTTTTGCGCTGAGTACTTCGGTTCGGATTACAATGGAGTGGTTCAAAAATGAACGGCAGAAAAAGGAGATGGAGGCCGAGAAGCTCTCTTCAGAGCTTGCATTTCTGAAATCGCAGGTCAACCCACATTTTCTTTTCAACATTTTGAATAACATTTGTTCACTGGCCCGCAAGAAATCGGACGAAACGGAAAATGCCATCATCAAACTTTCGCAGATCATGCGATATATGTTACAGGATTCAAAGGATGAAAAGGTCAGTCTTGACAAAGAGGTGGAATATTTGCAGAGCTATATCGAACTCCAGCGGCTTCGCTTGTCTGAAACAGTCAAAATTGATTTTTCAATCGGAGGGCGAACTGAATTACATTCAATCGAACCGCTTTTGCTGATCCCTTTTGTTGAAAATGCCTTTAAACATGGGGTGAGCTACCAGGAGAATTCCGAAATCCTGATCCAGCTGAACTCCCTTGGGCAAACACTTTCATTCACTGTCGAAAACCACATCGCGAAGCATAAAGATGAAAAAATAGAGCAAGGATCGGGCATCGGTTTAAAAAACGTGATACGCCGCCTTGAACTGCTGTATCCCGGCAAACACAGGCTACAGATAACCGATAATGGCGACCAATACCGTGTTGAACTCGAAATTCAGTTTTAATGATGATACGCTGCCTGGCCATAGATGATGAAATGCTTGCACTCGAACTGATCGAGGACAACATTAAAAAAGTTCCGTTCCTGGAGTTGGTTCAAACCTGCAGAAGCTCCATGGAGGCGATGGAGATATTGCGAACCCGGCCCATCGACTTGTTATTTCTCGACATTCAGATGCCCGACATCTCGGGTATTCAACTGTTGAAAAGCCTTCATCACAAGCCAATAGTAATTTTAACAACAGCCTTTTCAAATTATGCCACCGAAGGATTTGATCTCGATGTTATTGATTACCTGCTGAAACCATACTCCTTTGAACGCTTCCTGAAAGCCGTGAACAAGGTACGCGAATATATCGATCTGCGCGATCGCGCTTCGAACCAGTCCAATGCAAAAGAATCAGTATCCTCTTCGAATTTCTTATTTGTCAAGGCAGATTATAAACTATATAAAATAAACCTCAATGACATCCAGTATATTGAAGGATTAAAGGACTATGTAAAAATATATGTAAATGAAAAGCCCATCGTGACCCAGATGAGTATGAAGGCCCTGGAGGAAAAACTGCCCCCCCGCGATTTTATCAGGGTTCATCGATCGTTTATAGTGGCGTTTAACAAAATCGACTTTATTCAGAAACAAATGCTGACAATCGGGAAAAAGGAAATTCCGGTTAGCGAACATTACCGTGATCAGCTTTTTAAGATCATCAATTACGAAAAAACATCAGAATAATATGAAACGAACTACCTGGCTTTTTATCCTCCTGTTTCTTGCAGCCGGGCCGGCCGGAGCCCAAACCAAACCGTGGACATTCCAGCAATGCCTTGATACAGCGCTGCAACGGAACATTTCGGTTAACCAGAGCCGCATGAGCAATGAACTTAACAAGGTCACCCTCGAACAGGTAAAATCCAACCGCATTCCAAGTGTCAGCGCCAGTGTTAGCGAGGCGGTGAATGTGGGTAAAAATATCGACCCAACCACCAACACCTTCGTTACAGAGGCTTACCATTCCACCAACATGGGCATCAGCAGTAGCTATAATCTTTTCAATGGTCTGCAAAATTCCAACACGATCAGGCAAAACCGGCTTAATGTGCAGGCAGGGGAATCGGACATTGAAAAAGCAAAAAATGATGTGATTCTCAATATCACCACCGGCTATTTGCAGGTTCTGTTCGCGCGTGAAATCCTTGCCGCTGCAAAAAGCCAGGAGGAGGCCACCATCGCCCAGGTTGACCGGACCGAAAAGATGGTCAATGCCGGCAAATCACCCGAAAGCGACCTGTTGCAGATAAAAGCACAGATGGCCACCGACAATCTCGCGGTCATCACGGCACAAAACCAGCTTGACATGGCCAGGGTTACCCTGATGCAGCTCATGGATATTCCCATCTCCGATAATTTTGAAGTGGCGGTTCCTTTAATGGATGAATCAGCTCCTGCCACATTGCTGACGAATGAGGAGATCTATCGGAAATCACTGACCGTTCAGCCGCAAATTACCAGCGCATCGCTTCGAACAAGCGCTTCGATGATGGCATTGAAAGTTTCACAGGGAGCGCATTGGCCACGCGTCAGCCTGGGCGCCAACATGAACACCAACTATGCTTCGAGCAGGACGAAAGGGGGGGCGGTAAACCCTGAAGGATATCCGTTTTATGAACAAATCTGGGACAACATCGGGCAATCCTTTTCCATGGGAATTTCAATACCCATCTACAGCAACCGGCAGATAAAAAGCAACATCGACCGCGCAAAGATCAACCTCATCACCACGCGGCTCAATGAACAGAATGTGAAAAATGTGCTGCGCAAGAGTGTCGAGCAGACATACACCGACATGCGCGCCTCCGTGAAGAAGTATGAGGCCACAAAGCAGCAGGTTGCCTCGGTGGAATCGGTGTATAAAAATGCGGAAAAGAAATTCACGGTTGGAGTGATGAGCGCCACCGATTTTTTGATCCAGAAAAATAATTATACCCAGTCGCAATCGAACCTCATCCAGGCGAAATATGATTTTATTTTCAAACGGAAAATCCTGGACTTTTATCAGGGGAAGGCCATTCAATTTTAGAGTTACGATTTTTTTAAAAATAACAAGATTAAGAATATGAAAAAGAGTTATTGGATTATACTGGCTGTTGTGATTGTGGTTGCAGCAGTTGCTGTCTATTTTATTTTCGGGAAGAAAAAGAATACAGTCGTTGAATGGCGAACCGCCAAAATTGAAAAGGGCGATATACAGGTAACTGTCAGGGCCAGCGGCACACTCCAGGCGGTGACCACGGTGCAGGTGGGAACACAGGTGTCGGGGATCATCAAAAAAATCTACGTTGATTTCAATTCAGTAGTCAGGGAGGGAGAGGTGATTGCCGTTCTTGATACCATTTTACTGGCACAGGCCGTTGATGATGCGAAGGCCTCGCTGAAAAAGTCGGAGATCCAGGTAAACCAGACAAAACGCGACTTCGAACGCACCAAGGTGTTGTTCGAGCAAAAAGTAATGGCCCAGGCCGATTACGATTTGGCGCTTACAACATATGAAACGGCCATGGCCAATGCTATTTCAGCCCAATCGGCCCTGAGCCGTTCAAAAATAAACCTCAGGTATGCAACCATCATAGCGCCCATTTCCGGGGTGGTGGTTTCACGGGCCGTGGATGTCGGGCAAACCGTGGCAGCCAGCTTTAGCACTCCAACCATGTTCACCATTGCCAACGACCTTACAAAAATGCAGGTACAGGCAAACATCGATGAGGGCGATATCGGAAAAATCAAGGTGGAACAGAATGTAAAATTTACCGTAGATGCATACCCTGATATGACCTTCGATGGAACTGTTCGCCAGGTCAGGCTTCAGCCGGTCGTCACCCAGAATGTGGTCAATTATACCGTTATCATTGATGTTCCGAATCCCGATCTGAAATTGTTGCCCGGGATGACCGCCAACATTACTGTGATGGTGCAGGAGGAGAAGGATATATTAAAAGTTCCGGCAACGGCATTGAGATTCAGTCCGCCCCAGGAGTATATTGATGCGCTGGAAAAAAACCTGCCTGATTCAATTAAGAAGAAACGGGCAGCATGGAACAGTGGTGGTGGTCGTCATGATGGCTCAGGCGGCGGAACCGGCGGCGGAACCGGCGCAGGGAGCAGAAGTGGCGCCGGCAGGGGCAGCGCTGAAAGGCCGGGTGGCATGGCTAATGCAACTATGCCAGGCGGTATGTCAGGCGGAAGGATGGCTGGCGGTATGCAAGGCAGCACAGGTGGCGAAGATCATCAACGGCGTGGAAATTTTGGCATGATCTGGATCAAAACAGGTGACTCCATTAAACCGCGCCGGGTGCGTACAGGAATATCAGATGGGTTAAATACCGAAATTCGCGGAAAAATTGAGGAGGGAGAAGAGGTTGTTCTAAGCATGACCACGGCACAAGGTACCCAAACAAGTCAGCAACAACAAAATCCATTTGCACCTCAGATGCAAAGAGGAGGAAGTAGTGGCAGGGGAGGACATTAACATGAACAAGGCCATTATTTCAGTCAAGTCTCTTGTGAAAATTTATAAAATGGGAGATGTTGAGGTCCATGCCCTCCGTGGGGTAAATACCGACATCATGAAAGATGATTTCATTGCTATTATGGGTAAAAGCGGATCAGGCAAGTCGACCTTTATGAATATAATAGGATGCCTCGATGTGCCTACCCGCGGTCAATACCTTCTTGATGGAGTAGATGTGAGCAGCCTCACCAAGGATCAGCTTGCCAATTTAAGAAACCACAAAATCGGGTTTGTTTTTCAGTCATTTAATCTGTTGTCGCGGACTTCAGCCTTAGAGAACGTTGAGCTGCCGTTGATGTACAACAGGAAGGTCACCTCGCGCGAGATGCGCGACCGCTCACTGAATGCACTCGAAGCCGTTGGCCTTGCCGACCGCTGGCACCATTTCCCAAACCAGCTATCGGGCGGTGAGCAGCAAAGGGTGGCTATTGCACGCTCCCTGGTGAATGATCCTGTAGTGATCCTGGCCGATGAGCCTACAGGTAACCTCGATACCCGTACCAGCCTTGAAGTGATGGGCGTTTTTCAAAAGCTGAACCAAAGAGGGATCACCATCGTAATTGTGACCCACGAAGCCGATATCGCAGCCTTTACAAAACGAAACATCTCATTTCGCGATGGAAAGATCATCAAAACCATTCAAGTTGACAAACAGAGAAACGCCAATGATGAACTGGCAAACATGCCAGTTATAGTTGAGGAGGATGAAGTATGAAGCTGAAAAATCTTTTAATCGCGGCATTGCGCTCGCTGGCTAAAAACAAGATGCGTACCTTCCTCACCATGTTGGGCATAATTATCGGAGTTGCCTCTGTTATTGCCATGCTGGCCATCGGTGAGGGGTCGAAGCAAAGCATCCAGGCACAGATATCAACATTAGGAACCAATGTACTGATGATTTGGCCACAGGCCAGCAGTACCGGCGGGGTACGCATGGAGGCCGGGTCATCACAGAAAATGACGCTCGAGGATGTTACAGCCATCGCCGATCGCTGTCCATCGGTGGCTTACGTGACACCCCAGGTTCGTACCAGCGGGCAATTGGTGAACGGCAATATGAACTGGCGTACATCAGTTTATGGCGTGTATCCGAATTACTTTGAGATCAGGAACCTGAAACTGATGAGCGGAAATCTATTCACCATGAGTGATGACAAAGGCGCTACAAAAGTGTGCGTTGTTGGACAAACCGTGGTGACTAACCTGTTTGGAGCCGATGCCGATCCTATTGGAAACTACATCCGTATTAATAAAATTCCCTTTAAGATTGTCGGCATCACCGAGAAAAAGGGACAAAATGCCTTCGGACAGGACCAGGATGACATGGTAATAGCTCCTTTTTCGACTGTTCAGAAACGCATGATGGCTATCACCCATATTCAAAGCATGCTGGCATCGGCCAAATCTGAACCTCAGATCCCTGCTGCTTCGAAGGAGATCACAGATGTATTGAAGGCAAAACGCAATCTTGGCCCATCCGAAGACCCCGATTTCACAATTCGTACCCAAACCGATATTGCCAACGCCGCAACTGCCACCTCAGGTATCCTCACAATTTTGCTGGCTACCATAGCAAGTATTTCACTACTGGTTGGCGGCATAGGTATTATGAACATCATGCTGGTATCGGTAACCGAACGCACCCGTGAAATAGGGATCCGAATGAGCGTGGGCGCGCGTGGGCGCGATGTACTGCTTCAATTTCTTATCGAAGCGCTGCTGATCAGCCTGCTTGGCGGTTTTATCGGGGTAACGCTTGGGGTTCTGGTTTCACAGCTGATCGCCAACATTCTCAACTGGCCGGTTACCATCACGGTACAATCCATCCTCATGTCGTTCATCTTCTCCTCGGCCATCGGGATCTTTTTTGGCTGGTACCCTGCACGGAAGGCAGCCGGCCTGAATCCGATTGATGCCCTGAGGTATGAATAGCGAAATACAAACAATTCACTGTTTATAATTTCTGAGTGATTTGACCGTATGGCATAACCAAATGGTTTTACTTTGCATCTTCCGATGGAAAATATTGCCATTCTTGCACCGGTAATCCTCACTTTTTTCATCCTGGTAGTACCCTCCGGGATCCGTTACTATTTTACCCTGGCAGTAACGGTTTTAATTATCCTGATAACATCGATGCCGGCTTTAAATGCCTTATTTCACCCGGCCAATGCCGCGCTGATATTCACTGCCGGCAGCCCGCTTGGCTCAATAACCTTCACCCTCGACAGCCTCAGCGCCTTTTTTGTTCTGGTCACCAATTTCACCGTTCTAACCGGATTGCTTTATTCAAACGGGTATCTCCGTCCGTACAGGACAACAAAAACCCCTGCCCGGTTTGCTCTTCATTATTTCAGCTATTGCTGGCTGCACCTCTCCATGCTGTGTGTGCTGATGCTCCGCGATGGCACCGCCTTCCTTATAGCCTGGGAACTGATGGCCGTGTCGTCATTTATGCTTATTCTTTTTGAAGCCGAGAAACGTTCAACCCTTAAAACGGCAGTAAATTATCTTGTCCAGATGCACGTAGGTCTTGTACTGTTGATCATCGCTTTTCTTTTAGCGGAGGCCGATACCGGGCAATTTGGCTTTGACAGCCTGCGAATTTATTTTTCACGCCACCCAAATGCCCCTCTTTTCTTCCTGTTCTTTGCCGGATTTGCCATCAAGGCTGGCTTTATTCCCTTTCACACCTGGCTTCCCGAGGCACACCCTGCCGCTCCATCGCATGTTTCGGGCGTTATGTCGGGGGTAATGATCAAAATGGGAATCTACGGAATTATGCGGGTTCTCACCTTTGTTCAGGCCGATTTTTATCTCATTGGAATCCTTATCATGGTTATTGCCATTTTTACCGGGCTTTACGGAATCATCATGTCGATCATTCAAACCGACCTGAAAAAATTACTTGCCTATTCTACCATTGAGAATGTTGGGATCATCGGCACCGGCATTGGGCTGGGGGCAATAGGGATCGGGATAAACAACCCAGCGCTCACCATCCTTGGATTTGGCGGAGGATTGTTTCATGTTCTGAACCATTCCCTTTTCAAATCCCTGCTGTTCTATGGCGCCGGTTCGGTTTACAAGGCCACACATACCCGCAACATTGAAAAAATGGGCGGGTTGATCCATACGATGCCCCGCACGGCTGCACTCTTCCTGTTTGGTTCGGTGGCCATCTGCGCCCTGCCTCCGCTCAACGGGTTTATCTCCGAGATCCTGATTTATTACGGACTATTCGCTGGTTTGCAGGCAAGTTCAGTATTTCAGTCCATGTCGATGCTGATGACAATCCTGGCGCTGGCTCTCATCGGCGGACTCGCTATTTTTGGTTTCTCGAGGGCCTTCGGAATGACCTTTCTTGGTACATCCCGTTCCGATATTCACGTCGAAGAAGATGCAGTTACCCCGGAGATGTTGTTTCCGAAGTTGCTGATTGCCTCTGTCATCCTGCTGGTTGGGTTGGCTCCCATGTTGTTTTTATCGCCACTGATGGAAATGATCGGCACACAGTTTCATCTGAATCCCGAACCGGTTGTTGCCCCACTTGCAAACGCGTTTTCAAACATTAGCTTGATAGGAATAATCCTGATCCTGATAATTTCAGCTTTTTTAATAATACGGAAGAAAGTATTGAAACCGGAAAAAGTTAAATATGGTCCTGTCTGGGGATGCGGCTATACCGCCGCAACGGCCCGCCAGCAGTATACGGCCACATCGTATGCTGCCAATTTTGCAGAACTGGCAGATCCGGTTTTGCATGAAAAGGTTGAATACCGGGAGATCCATGAAGAGGATATCTTCCCCGCAAGGCGTTCATTCATACTTCGCCCGGCAGATTTTTTCATGTCGGCGCTAAATAAAATTACCGATTATTCAATGCTGGCATTGAAAAAAATTGCCCGGCTGCAAACCGGAAATATCCAGCATTACATCCTCTATGCTTTCATATTCATGCTCATCATTTTTGTGTTGATGTACCTTAACGTCTTATAATGGGATTCCTGCTGGCCATAATCACTGCGCTCTTTTTTCCGGGGATAATCATCCGGGTTAAAAGCATTGCCAGCGGACGAAAGGGACCGGGTATCTTCCAGCCATGGAAAAACATCATGGTTCTGTTGCGCAAGGGAAGCGTGTTCGGTACCACTACGAGTTATATTTTTCAGATCGCTCCTGTTATCTATTTGTCCACTATTCTCTGTGCCCTGTTGTTGTTGCCTTTTCCCGGCATACCCTCACTTTTTGGTTTTGACGGTGATTTCGTACTTTTTGCCTATATGCTGGCCCTCGGGAAATTCCTTTTCATACTGGGAGCGCTCGATACCGGCAGCAGCTTCGAAGGGATGGGCGCCAATCGCGAAGCGCTCTACTCGATGCTGACCGAACCGGCATTTTTTATCCTGTTCGGTACTTTGGCGCTGCTGACTGGTCATACCTCGATGCAACAGATCTTTGAATCGTTTCAGTTTGCCGGGAATAATTCCTTTATCATCGGTTTTATCGCGGTATACCTGCTGGTCCAGATTGCCATGATCGAAAACAGCCGCATGCCGGTTGATGATCCGAAAACCCATCTTGAACTAACCATGGTGCATGAGGTGATGATACTCGACCACAGCGGGTTCGACCTTGCCCTGATGCATATCGGCACAGCGCTGAAGTTTGCGATGTATGGATTGCTTATTGCTAATTTCTTGGTGCCCGTGGATGCCAGTTTCCCGGTGGTCGTTCAGGTTGGGGTCTATTTTTTGGTACAGGTCGTGTTTGCAGTGTTGATCGGGCTTATGGAATCATTCAGGGCACGGAAAAAACTGGCCAAAAACCCACAATTTATCGTCACTCTGAGCTCCATCGCCCTGGTGGCCTTTATCCTGGTTTTGTTGATCACCTTTAAAATGATCGGTTAATGAATGTCCTGCTTGTCATAATTTTTGCCATCACCCTGATTTATCTCTGCATGACAGAACGTTTCCCGATTTACGCCGGACTTATCGCATTCCAGGGTGTTTTGCTGTTTGCCCTGTCATTCCTCGAGTTGCATGCCATCACCCTTTCTACCCTGCTATTCGTGGCTATCGAAACACTTGTGTTCAAAGTGATCGTGGTTCCCTACTTGTTATTCCGCATCATCGACAAAACCGGTGAAGCCCGGGTTCATGACAAAGCGCTTCCCGGGTTTTATTCCCTGATATTTATCACCCTCGGATTGTTGCTTAGTATTGTGGTCTCTTTTTCGATGAATACCAGACCGGAAACTATGATTTATTTTGTTGTGGCATTTTTTGCCGTTTACACCGGGATGTTCATGATAATCTCGCACAAAAAGATCTTTTCGCATCTTGTTGGATTCCTGGTCATCGAAAACGCTGTGCTGTTGCTTTCCCTGGCCATCGGCAGCGAGATGCCAATGCTTATCAATATCGGGATCCTGCTCGATATCTTTGTCAGCGTGCTGATCCTTGGAATTTTTGTGATGAAATTAAAGCAATCGGCCCATGAACTGACTATGCTGAAAGATGACTGAAAGAGTGACGAATGACGGATGACGAACGACCGAAGTAGGGTTATAAAACCGGGTCATGTGGTGAAATTTGGCCCCGTAGGGGCCTGATATTGGTAGCAGGCAAGGATAGGATTAAATTCCGCTCCGTAGGTGCGGAATAATTCCGGGAATGATTTCCCCGGTTTATTATAAAGAAATAATGACAGAAGGCGGGTACATATTGGTTGGGTTTTTTGGAATTTCTCTCCTGATGGGAGCGTTGGCAGGGTTGATACACAACAAACCATTGGCGAGAACCCTTACCATTATATACGTTGCCATTCATATTGCTTTTTCAGGATATGCCTGGCTTCATTTGGGCGAAACCGTGTTGGATTACTTCACATTCGATCCGCTTGGGGTATTGCTCCTGTCAATTCTTTCAATACTCACCATCACCACGGTTTATCATGGGTTTATTTATGTGAAGGATGCCGAACCAAGGGTCTATTCCATTTACCATGCCGCCCTGATTGCCCTGGTGGTGGCAATGTCGGGGGCCTACCTTGCCAACGGGATGACCACTGTGTGGATTTTCGTCGAGGCCACAACGCTGGCAGTAGCAGCGCTCATTTACCACGATCGCACGCCAATGGCATTGGAGGCCACATGGAAGTATGTCTTTGTCTGTTCAATAGGAATTGCACTGGCCTATCTCGGTATCCTGTTCCTTGGATTTACCGTACACGATGCCCGATTGCTGCACCTCTCGTTCGACTCCATCACCGAAATAGCACGGATGGCGAATCCACTTTACCTGAAAATCGCCTTTGTCTTTGTCCTGGTTGGCTACAGCACCAAAATGGGCTTGTTCCCGATGCATACTGTCACCGTCGATGCCCACACAGTTTCGCCACCGCCAATCAGCGCATTTATTTCTACCACACTCATGAATGTCGGATTCCTGGCTATCTTCCGCATCTATGCCCTCTTCTCAGCCACCACCATTCTGCCCTTCATGAACCATGTACTTATACTTTCCGGGGTTTTGTCCCTGCTCGTATCTGCCGGATATATGCTGAAGGCCAAACACAACAAGCGCATGTTAGCTTACTCGAGCCTTGAAAATATGGGAATTGTAGCCATCGCACTCGGAGTCGGCGGCATCGGCTATTATGCCGCAATTCTGCACATCGTGCTCCACTCCTTTACCAAAGCAGGATTGTTTTACCAAATGGGGCAGTCGTACAAAGTAATGGGGACCTACAAACTCGATGAATCGGGAAATTACATGAATCTTTATCCGGCAGGAGCTACTGCTCTGTTACTTGGGTTTCTCTGCATCACGGCAATTCCGCCATCGGGGATGTTTATCTCCGAATTGTATCTGATAAAGGCGCTGATCACCTCCAAAGAGTATCTGCTTCTGGCCATCATCGCGGCACTGCTCTGTTTTGTGCTGTATGCCTTGCTTACCCGGGTTCTACACATCGTTTATTCACAGCCACGTGAAAAACCGCTGCATGAACCGCAAAAAGTCAATCCCTGGCAATCGGCCAGTCAGTTTATTTTGTTCGGACTGGTTATTTTCATCTGTTTTGTTCAGCCCGCCCCATTTCGCCAGCTGATTGAATCGATCATCAATTCACTGCCAAAATAATGAATGACCTGAAATACATAGAGATTCTGACGAACCCGGGAACGATGAAGCTGGCCGATATCCCGGTGATGGAATACCCTGAATTCATGGCATTCGTCGATCTGGTGATGGGTGAGGAGGGAACTCATTGTGTGGCCTATTTCGCGCTTCCGCAGATGGAAACCTACCGGTTTTTCTGTTGCATGGCGGCCGATGAAAACCATGCCATCCTCCTTTTTTCGCACGAGCAACCAATGCAACCTGTTCCAACGTTGCAATCCATCACCGCAAAACATTTCCAGTTTCATATATTTGAACGGGAAATCCACGAGCAGTTCGGCATTGGGTTCGATGGACATCCATGGCTGAAACCTATCCGCTATCCGTTCAACAGGGATGATCAAACTCGGGTAATGAACAATTATCCCTTCTATTCCATCGACGGAGAGGAACTTCATGAAGTCGGGGTCGGTCCGATACACGCCGGCATCATCGAGCCGGGTCATTTCCGTTTCATCTGTCATGGCGAAAAAGTATTGCACCTTGAGATACAGCTGGGCTACCAGCATCGCGGAGTGGAGCGCCTTTTTGTTGAAAAACAGACCATTTTACAACAGTCGATCCTGGCCGAAAGTATTGCCGGCGATACCGCCGTGGGCCATTCGATGGCCTATGCCGGGTTGGTTGAATCGCTTGCCGGGATCAAAGTTTCAAAGCAATTATCCATAGAGCGGGTCATTGCCCTCGAACTCGAGCGTATTGCCATTCACATTGGCGATACTGCGGCGCTTTGCAACGATATTGCCTACCAGTTCGGACAGGTGGTGAACGAAGCCCTGCGTACCATCATCATTAATACAACCCAGCTATGGTGCGGTAACAGGTTTGGAAAAGGATTGATACGCCCTGGTGGAACCAACTTTCCGCTCACAGGCGAAATCATTGCCGAAGTATTGAAAAATTTGAAGGAGGTTGAAGAACGCTATCTTCAGGCCACCAACCGGATTTTCTCGCTTCCCAGTGTGCTGAGCCGGTTTGAAGGCACCGGAAGGGTGACTACCATGCAGGCGACCCTGATCGGCGCGGTAGGTATGGCTGCCCGAAGCAGCGGCATGTACCGCGACATCCGTTGGTCACATCCGTTTTCGGCTTATGCCGGTCATCCCTACGAACCGGAGATGCAACACAAAGGCGATGTCTATTCACGTGCCAGGTTGCGCGAACAGGAGGTGGTGAAGTCGATGGAAGTAATCAGGGAAATGCTTAAGGAAATGACGAATGACGAACCGGAGCGAAGCGGAGCTCTGCGGAGCCAATTACGAATTACGAATGAAAAAATCGAAAATCCGGTCTATGAACTCGACCTTTCCCCTGCTTCGCTGGCCATTTCGCTGGTAGAGGGTTGGCGCGGCGAGATTTGTCACATTGCGGTAACAGATGTAAATGGGAAGATAATTCATTACAAGGCCAAAGACCCGTCGCTGCACAACTGGTTAGCCCTCGCGCTTGCGGTGCGGAACCAGGAGATATCCGATTTCCCGTTGTGCAATAAGAGTTTTAACCTGAGTTACTGTGGGAATGATTTATGATTGAGTGAATGAATGAGTGATTGAATGATTGAATGATTGAGTGATTGAGTGAGTGAGTGATTGAGTGAATGAATGATTGAATGATTGGGTGAATGAATGATTGAGTGATTGAGTGAATGAGTGAATGAGTGAATGAGTGATTGAATGATTTAAAATACTGAGCTCCATAGGAGCTCTATTTTGGTAGCCCGTTGGAATTCATGGTGATTTTTCCGCTCCGTAGGTGCGGAATAGAAAAGGTTAAATAATATGCCCCTGAAAGAGATCAATATTCTACAACGCCATGGAAGGCAATATGTGCCCGATCTGCGGAATGTAATTTTGCCTGATATCTTCCGCGGAAGGCCGGTGATAAGCGGCAATATCACCACGGATGAGGCAGAAATGGTGTGTGCCCTGTGTCCGGTTGGAGCCATTGGAGCCGATTCTGCGCCATGCTCGATCGACCTTGGCAAATGCGTTTTCTGCAGGGAATGCGAATTTGCACTTCCCCTGAAAATCCGGTTCACCAACGATTGTTTAATAGCAACCAATGTGCGCGACGGGTTAATCATTTCCTCCGGGAATGATCAACCTGTAAAACTTAATCCGGAAAAGGTACGCAAAGAGATCCGGTCATTTTTTAAAAATGCTTTGAAACTGCGCCAGGTTTCCGCTGCCGGCGATAATTCAACCGAAATGGAGCTGAATGCAGCCGGGAATGTAAACTTCGACATGGGACGGTATGGAATTGAATTTGTGGCATCGCCGCGCCATGCAGATGGCATCGTTATAACAGGGCCCATCTCACAAAACATGACAGAAGCCTTACAAATCTGCTATGATGCAATTCCTGCGCCCAAAATCGTCATCCTGGCCGGAACCGATGCCATAAGCGGAGGCATCTTCAGTGGAAGCGCTGCTCTGAACAGGGAATTCCTAAACAACCATAATGTCGATCTGTTTGTTCCGGGAAATCCACCGCATCCAATCACCTTTATCAACGGTATTCTTGATTTAATTGGCAGAAGATGAATATGAAAACGAAATATCTTATTTTGGTTGCCATGTTGGTCCCATTTATTGGGGCAGGACAAACTATTATCAAAAGAGATTCCTTAAAATATTATAAGTTTCATGCTGAGGCACAATTTGATATGGTGGGCGATTACGCCACCACCATTTACTGGCTGAACAAGGCCATCCGCCTTGACCCCAAGGATGATGAACTCTACCTGATGAGGGCATTTTCAAAAGGACGACTGGATGACTGGAAGGGAAGGGAAGCGGATTACTCCATCGTGATCAGCCTCGATCCCGGCAATGTGGCCGCCTACACCGGCCGGGCCTCCGCGCGGGTCAAACTGAAAAAGTATCGGGAAGCCATCAGCGATTATGACTGGCTGCTCGATGTCGACCCGCACTATTACGGATTTTACCTCGACCGCGGAATATGTAAATGGGAGCTGAGAGAAAAGGACGATGCCTGCCGTGATTACCGTCAGGCATCCCGCCTGGGCAGTGTGTTCGCCTACGTGCTGATCATGGAACATTGTCTGGAGTAGCCCCGGCAGGAATCGAACCTGCATTTAAAGTTTAGGAAACTTCCGT
>JBAXKG010000023.1:0-38824 GCA_037137455.1 Bacteroidota bacterium | reverse complement strand
AACAGGTCGAATCGCAGAGGCAATTGAAATCCTTTCCAAGTCCATCCTGAAAAACACGGTGCCACTGGGAACGAAGCATATGGTAATCAGTGCGTTTTCCGCGTGGTTCGGTAAAAAAATAGATTGCTTCCGACATCAGAAACCTGTCAATACTTGAGATGGCCAGTTCGATCGGAGCGTCATTTGCAAAAACGAAATCCATAAGGCTCCCATACGATTGATATACTGAAAGTGACAGCTCTGGCGAGTGCAATTCAGGTGTGTCGTTGTTGGCATCCAGTTCAAAAAGGATAAAAACGCCGATCTTATCCTTCAGTCTCTTGAGGTGAAATAATTTGGTCTCGTAAGGCATGTGGTGATATGATAACGAAGCAAGCGCAATATCATAATGAACATCAATTTTATCTGATAACATCTCAATCCTTGACTGTGAGAGCGTGATCTTTGCTTCGGGGAATTCATTAATACAATTTTCTTTCGCAAGTTTCAGCATTGCTTCGGATGGATCGATGAGAAGGATCTCCTCTACCCCAGCGATAATACCGCACTTCTGAAGTTCAAGGAGCAATTCGACCAACACCATTCCATGTCCGCAGCCAATATCCATAATTTTTATGGGTTTAATGAACAGTGGCAAGGCATGAACACAATGCAACCTGAACTTTATCCGTGAATCAAGCAACACAGGAGTTGCTGCAAAATGGACGTAAGGGGCAGGATCAGCAAAAATGGTTTCAGGGATAACCAAACGCCCGTTATTTCGTCCGAGATAACTCGTCAAAAATGCATTGGAAAACAATCCGCCCTGTTCGCCGGCTAATCCAGCAGAGATCCATTTCTGGCCTGCCTGGTTCATGCCTTTTGAAAGCAAAATGGTCCCGATAAAATAATTAAATGCAGGAATGAGCCCTGGGCGGATGTAATTGTTTAAAGGAGGCATATCAGCGGGAGACTTTAATATTCGTTCCGCTAACCCTCTCCATCTCACGATTTCTTCAATTCCAAGAAACAGCATGTTTTTATTTCAAAGTTAATAATGGTTTACAAAACGTTAACTGCCAACTTTTCAATATCAATGGTATTGCTGGTAATATTCCCACGATGAATAAACTCTGGCTACCGTAACCAGGGAAGAGGTATCCACAACAAATTCACTGAATCCAATAGGATACTGAGGATTGGCCCAATCGTAAGTATATCCAAGCCTTGTCCATGGAAACGCGCTTGTGGAGGATGTATCATATTTATTTTTGATTTCATTCAGGAACCAGGATTTGTGTTTCAGGCTTATTGTTGATGGGAAATAGAGATCGGCCTCATGGTCGGTTATTTCGGGATCGGGAGTAGAACGAAACAAATTTTCGGGATAAACCCAAAACTCCACAAAGTAATCATTTTGTGTATCGGGGGGCATTCCTAAAACCTGTGCAATACGCAGATGCAATGAAGATTGATCAGGGAAGTGGGTTTTCTTGAAAAAATCCGTGATCTCAGGGACTGTCGTAATCCATGACATGTAAGCCTGATTGTTGTTCGTTTTAAATGTTTTTCCAACCGGCCAGTACTGAGTGGAACTTTGTTTCATCCATGAAACAACCAATAACCGCATTTTTCCCGTCGAATCACTTGACCAGGAAAGATTTCCTTGTCCGGCCATGCTGTCGCCATAATAATTCACCGCGATAAGATTCCGGTATATCTCGTAGGGTTCGGCTGTTTTCGCATCGATAACCGACAATTTGTACTGCTTTTTGAGGGTTGCCATATCTGGTCCGGATGGGCCATAATTTGGAACATTCTTGCGGCATCCTGTTAATATCCATGCAGATAAAAACAGAAGAAAAATCAACAGATGAAGGGTTTTCATAAGTATTTTGTTTTTATATACGGAATCTGGCTTTTCGGATATCTTTATAATATACAATCAAGGCAAAGGCAATGATAAATAGATTGCTGACCCCGATAAGTCCCATGTTGAAAAGTGTATCTGATAATTTTGGGCCCAATAAATCAGTTGAATTGGCGCCATAAAAAAAGATTATTATGATAAATAGAGCTATAAGAATAATCTGCCTTCTGAAAGATAAATAATATATAATCAGCATGATGAGCGGTAAAGAGCAGAGAAAATGCTCCGAATCGGTCTTTACAAGGTTTGGAAGGATGGCAATGAGAATAAACCATTCCATGATTAAACCAGCGTTACGGACTTGTTTTGTCGAATTATTTTTTAATTCGAATAATCTGTTAAAATAATGAATTACAAAGAATAACAATCCACCGGCTGCAATAATAAGATATTGAAATTCATTAGGCACTTTTGGATTGATGTAGTATTGGATAAGATACAGAATAGAATTATGGCCGGGATAATTGGCATTGTGGTCGAACATGGTGCGGATCCATTCGGTATGCCAAAAAATACTTTTGGAAAACCCAAAAAATATTGCAGGAATAATAAAAGCTATGATCATTGTTCCAACAAGACTTGCCAGCGTTCTCCATTTTTTCCGGAAGAGAAGAGGAAGAATAAGGATCAGAAAAAAAGGTTTGGTAAGCACCACGAGTGCGAATAAAATACCTGCAGAAACAAATCTTGATTTTAAGAGCGAATAAAGACAAAGACAGAGTAACAGCAGAAGAACCACATTGATATTCCCCAGATGGAACTCCTTTACGAAATGTATAAGCACACAAACAAAGGCAAACGACAATAACAGGTTTTCATTCTTGCTGATCTTCCCAAAAAGATAATCTTTTAGAATTTCACGGATAACAAAAAACAGCGAGATTATTACAGCAGCAAGTATAAAAAAATGAATGATTCGTGCTATTTCAAAAGGGACCAGGCAATATGGAAAGACGAAAAACAGGGTTAATGGCGAATATTTATAAAAACCGGAACTCAACCCAAATGGCACACCATAAACCTGCTGACCTGTAAGTAATGCCTTTGCCGCAAGATAATAAACCTTAAAATCATTGAGCCAGAAACGGCCATTGATATTCTCAACAGTAAAAACGGCCACGATAATAACCAGGGTGAAAACAATGAACTTCCATAGGGTTTTAATGGCGCTTTTATCATTCATCATAATGTTCTGTTTTACCTGACGTTAATATAGGGGTTATCTGCTCTGGTGAAGTATCAGCTTCTATAATGGCAAAAGGTTTCAGGAAGAATAAATTCTTTTCTTTTTTAAAAAGCGCTTCTCCTCCTCCGGTAATGTTAAGCATAACAACAGAGTCGGGGCTAAGTAAATAATTATCAGCGAATTGCATAAGTGATGCTGTTGCAACCGCCGCAGCTGGATGAAGATCGATTCCTTCGGTGAGTAAAAAAAGCTGTGAAGCTATTTCCAATTCTTCATTACTGACCCGAAACATCTTTCCACCGCAATCAGACAGCGCGTCAAATAATCCCCCGGCAATACTATAGGGAGGTTTCCGGTTAGAGAGTACTTTGGCTTTGATCTGCCTGATCTGATCCCTGGCCAAATCATCATCGATGGGAAGCAGTTCCCGTGATGCCACTTCCCAAGCCTTAACCATGGGAAGAAACGGATTATTCTGGGAAAGAATCAGCTTCATTTTATGGTCGCCAAAACGTTTATCGTGAATTAACCGAAGATTTGCTTCCCAGGCTGCAATTGCTCCGGTACCACTTCCAACGGCCTGGAAATAATAATCAGGAATTTTGCCGATAAATGTAGTGGCTGATAAAACGGTTGTGGCCATGCCATCTCTGCGTGCGATATTTTTAGCGCCTCCCTCTGGAATAAAACCATCGATCTGGCATGCCAGGTTCGACAGATGGATGGCATCAAAATAATCGCTTCCGGCAGGGGTACAAATTAATCTGACGCAATCATTCAGAGGCTCGTCAAACCAGAGTGCATCAATCACATCAAAAGGAACACACAATAACAAGGGGATAAGGTTATCTGAACATACTCTGGCAAATGCACGGGCAGTATTGCCGGCCGAAGCAACAACTAACGTTTTTCCTGATTCCGCTTCCAGGCGGGCACATACTGAATAAGCTTCAGTTTCTTTGAAGGAGCATGTTCTCATGGTGGCCCCTTTATCGGGCCAGTATCCACTGAATGTTATATACAGATTTTTCAGCCCTATCGCCTGGGCAAGTCCTGAACTTTTAAAGGTTACCGGCGCTGACGAACCATTAAGCATCCTTTTCACCGGTAGCCAGTCAGCAAAACGGAATAAACCGTTTGAATCAGGTCCAAGACTCAACTGTGTTTGTGCATATACCGAACGGAGAAGGCTGGGTTTTTCTCCGGGAGCTTCAAGCATCCATCCGGTATCTTCAAAAATTTTCCCCGAAACAGGCGACTGAAGTTTGTACGAAGTTTTAATCTCGGAAATACTCATAACGCCGAAATCTTTTTACACAAAAGTAAAAAGATTTCGCGAGTGGGAAAAATACCGGTTATTTCACCTGAGAATGAATGGCACAACCGATGCAATCAGTCCTGTAAAAACAACTACCATAAGGAAAAGATTGTACCTGACATTATAATTGATAAGCAGGGTTTCATCGTAATACTTGGAAACATTCTGGTCCTTATACATCTGGATCAGCCCGTTTGTAAGTTTCATCCTGGTCTGCCGTCCCTTCAATAAACCTATTACTACTACAATGTTTACTACAATAATCAGAGCAACAAAAATAAACATAACTGAAAGTGTGGAGGTCTCAGTGCGCGATTTTTCCGACATTCCCGAATTGACTGCCAGGGTAATCAGGTTGAGTACAATGGATGTCAGAATGAAGATCGTATCGGTCTTTGTATTCTGCTCCAGCTCTTTTGTAATGTGACGGTGGACATGTTCTAACATAATTTTGGATTTTAAGGGTTTATAACAAAATTAGCGATAAAATTATTTTTTTCATTGTTTGTTCCTCCTTTATTATTGTTTATCAAATTTGATTTGGCT
The DNA here is from genome assembly GCA_037137455.1 of Bacteroidota bacterium. GTDB lineage: Bacteria > Bacteroidota > Bacteroidia > Bacteroidales > FEN-979 > CAIVAT01. The sequence continues at coordinate 33,865 of JBAXKG010000023.1, read as the reverse complement.
GAATCTTTTTCTTACTTTTGGTTTGACAATACCGGTGTTGCATTTTTCAATGGCGAAATTATATCCGGTTTACCGGTTACATTAGAAATTCGCCTGTAAAATGGTTGTAAATTATTTTACAAGCGTTCTGCATACGAAAACATTTAAATTAGAGCAACTTTGTCCCCGAAAGATCAGATATATTTTAATGCGCTGAAAAAGAAGATTGTAGCCATGATGCAACAGTCATATCCGGGGATGAACCCATCGATTTCGGAATGGAAGGGGCAGGAGATCACCGATTTCCAGGAGGAGTTGCTGAAACAGGTGAATGCGCACATCAGCGAGAAGTGGTTTTACAGCCATATGAAATCGAAAAGTAAATCCCTTCCCAGAATAGATGTGTTAAATCTTTTAAGCAAATATGCAGGATATGTCAACTGGGATGACTTTGTGTTCAAGAACCATGATCTTATGGAGGCTGTTCACAGCGATGATCCTCCTGTTGCGGCTGCCCCGCGATCTTTGACAGACAGGTCAAACCGGTATTTTATCATCATACCAGTTGCCACAGTTTTTGTTTTGATGATTTTTTTTGGGCTGTTCAAACTTTTCAATACCAGGGATTATAGGTTTAGCTTTTATGATGCCGACACGAAGGAACCAATTAAAACGAGTAACATTCAGGTACGTTTATTACTGGAGGGAGAATCACCGGTGAATGGCATGTGTGATGCAAACGGATATTTCTTTCTGAAAACGGATAAAAGCCTTGTGAGGTTGGTCGTATCAGCGCCCTACTATATAACCGATACCATTGTCCGCATATTGAAGAAACTGAACAATGAAGAAATAGTGAGTCTCCATGCAAATGATTACGCGCTGATGATCCATTATTTTTCACAGATGAAGGTGGATGACTGGGAGAAAAGAAGGAGCCTGCTGGAAAAGATGATCGATGACGGGGCCATGATCTATCAGGTTTTCGGTGATAAAGATGCGGTTGGGATGGAGCTGTATAACAAACAGGAATTTATTGATAAGCTTACGGTGCCCTCGGGGAGTTTAAGAAATATTGAGATCCTGGATTCGAAATTCAGAGAGGAGAAAATAAGTGTTCTCAGGTTCAGGATTAAAGAACAAAGCAGATGAGAAGATTGATCAGCATATCGGGACTGTTAGTTCTGTACATTCTTTTTACCGCGAAAAGCTGTGAAAACGGACAAGAGGATGTCATTGCCCGTGAAGACTCTTTGGCTGCAGCAGTCAGAGACAGCATCACATCTGCATTTTCTTCGGATGCACTGAGCAATCAGGCGCTTAGAGCTTTTGAAGAAACTGCCAGGTTAAAACTTTTGGACCTGGGCGATTATCTTGGTATTCTTTCGGATAGTTCGACCAGTGAAGTTTTTAAAACCAAGGTAGGAGAAATGATAACTGAATTGTTCATCTCCCAGGATGTGAAGGAAAAGGTTTCATTCTCGGTTGGACTTGTTTTTGATTCTGTGATGGTGAACAACCACCTTCAGCGGAAAAATGATACCCTTTATTCAGGGACTTTGCGTTTTCAAATTCAATGTAAGCCTGATGTCACGGCAAATCCGCAGGAAATGATCGTGGGATATAAAATCATAGATATTTTTGTTGTCAGGCGAGAAAAGATTTTCGGCGATAAATCCTTAAAAGTATGGTCAGTGGCGCTTGGGGATTTACATTGATCATAAATGATGATGGAGCATTAACCAGGTTCAATAAAATTGGGAACTATTCGTTCCTTAAACCAGTCAGGATATTTTTTTTAATCATCGCCCGTGCCGGAAACCAAATCCACAGTGACCCATTAACGAGGATTACAAACAGGATGCCCATTATAAATAATCCAGGGGCTTTATAAACAGGTGAAATCATCGAAGGCAGAATGCCGGTAAGGGCAGAAATCAGTCCCAGGAACACTCCTGAAAAAAGAATAAGCAGGTGCTCTGCCATGATACATTTCATGATGAATGTTTTTTTAAAGCCCAGCGCCATATAAACTGCCAATTCCTGCTGCCTTTGCTGGATATTCCGCATCAGGACGATGCCCAGGCCAATAGTGCCAATGATTACGCCCAGTCCCCCCAAAAGCATGAAAACCGAAAGATATGTGTTCTCAACCGCATTAAACGAAGCAAGACGTTCTGATGCAGGAGTCACACTGACGCCATAATCCTGCAGGAGCGCCTCCAGCTTCCTCATGATCGTATCACTCTTTTCAGCCGGACCATCAACCAACATGATGCGCGATCCGGCGATTGAAGGGTAAAATATCCTCAAAAGACTGTCCGAAACCAATATGTTCCCCTGGAAAATCGAATTATCCAACGCCCCCATCAGTTTAATATTCAAAATCCTGCCCGATTCATCCCGGTAAAACAAAGTATCTCCGATCGATTTACGAAGACCCCAGGTAATAACCGTCTGGTCGGCAAATCCGGGGATAGTGTTATCCCCGGGAATGTTTGACAACGATTTCCATGGTTGAGTTATATCCACTAATGGATCTGTTTGGATAAGGGTAAAGGATTTGCGCTGGTTAAACAATTCATTAGGAATTCCCAGGATTGAGGGTTTGGAAACCTGGTTGAGGTTAAGGCAACTGGCATCATCTCCAGTGAGACGTGATAACTGAGAAAATCGGACATTTTTCAGGATTTCCTCATCATCTATCCCAAATGTGGAAGCGCCATAATGAGAGTTTAAATTAACATAAATGGGTAAAAGGGTCTCGGCCCATAAAAGAAATCCCCCCGTTCCCGAACTCCGGTTTGTTTCGGTACCATAAAAATTTTTGTGGTTCGCCCCGGTAATGATTACCGCGAAAGTACCAAGAGCAAGTAACGAAACGGCGGCAATTGTTCTGCCTCGATGAAGTGAAAGATTTCTTGAAACCAATTCCATGAAACCCGGGATAGTTTCTCCCTTTTTCTGTGCCTGGCGTATCAGGAATAAATTAAGCAGAGCTATTCCTCCCATCAACATCAGGCTGCCGGATGCCAGAAACAGCATTACATTCATGGTTTGGCCGGTAATCAATAACCACCCTAAGAGCATCAGGGAAATTATTATCAATGTTCCGGCGAGCATTGCATTTATCCGGAGTTTCCACCTTTTAAAACCATGATTCCCGGTTATATAAAATTCCCTTGTGAGAATGGATAAGGGCTTCCGCAGATTTTTCCACAACACAATAATCAGTACCAGAATTGATAAGATGATGCCCATCGCTGCTCCGGCTGCAAGTGTTTGAAATTGGATTGCCACGACGATTTGCGACGTACTTACTGCATCCTTCCACACTGTATTTAACCCGAAGATCATGAACTGGTTATAACCGATTCCTGCCAGGGTTCCAGGAATAGCGCCTGCAATGGAAACAATAAATGCTTCGATTGACAGTATCAACAAAATCTGTCGTTTACGAAAGCCTATGGAAGACAACAAACCGGTTTCTTCAAGACGGGAACGGGCAAGCAATGAAAACAGCATGGCTGAGAGTAGTAAGGCGCTCAGAAGGATAAAAAAGCTAAGGCTGAGAAACAATTCACCAAAATCTGTGGAATTGTTTGCTGCAACTTGGCCTTCCTGATAAACTGGTCTGAAAAACAATCCGGTTTGAGCAGGTTGGATTTTCTGAGTCAGCGATTTTTCAATGCCAGGAATATCGACACCTTTTGCTTTAAAACGAAAAGCTGTATAATTTCCGAATTTATTCCCCCAGATCTGCTTTCCGGCTTCAGCAGAGATTAATGCCTTCGGGGTTCCCCGAAAATTTTTCCAGTACAATTCATCTTTGTCACGAATTTTTTTCAGGTTGACCGGCGCCCCGGTTTGCCAGTCACGGCAATTACCGGCATCAGACATTCCGGGGAAATCGGGCATCAGTCCCGGATCAGCGAACCCATTTTTCGTCGGAACTATCGATTTTACAGTAAACCATGTGCTATCTTCACGAAGCGAGCGCAACGGACCCATCAGGAAATACCGAAGCTGAACAGAATCTCCTGGCCCGGCGCCGAGATCCTCTGCCAGCCAGTCATTGATGATGATCTGCCGCTGGCCGATCGGTTGATTCAGAAATGATTCATTTACAGCCGATACAAATGAATAGGGGGTCGACCTTGTTCCGGTGGTGATCGAATTGACAAGCCAGGTCAAAATGGTTTTGCACTCCGGGTTAGTTGATAAAATTGCTTTTGCAGTGGGTTCATTAAAAAAGATCTGGTCAGAGGTTATTTGCCAGATACCACTCTGAAGGGTTCTACGCTCACTTAAGGGGTCACTTAACCCTGACAGATTCTTTATATGAATTCCGGCATCAGCCGGTCGCCAGCAAATCCTCAGGGCGCTGTCAAGTAATGGAGTTATCGAGCCAAACGTTTCATTACCTGAGGTAACAATTAGGTTTGCTAAACCAGGAAGTTCCAGTAGTGAGGCCAATTGTTTCAAAGAAAGGAAAATGTTGTACGGCAAAGTCTGATTGCTTTTCAGGCTGAAGCGTCCCAACTGGTCATCCTCAGCAATGGCGCTGATCTTCACACGAATGGAAACCGAAGGCGTTTTTTCAACCACGAATGGTGCATCCGATGGGGCTTTGCCGGGCTTCCGGATTCGAAGAAGGAGATCATCACCCAAATTGAGATTAAGTTTTTTTGCTGTGTTACTGCTGATAATAGCTTCATCTTCAAGTGTTTCCTTCAACGGATGATTCTGGAATTGTCCAAACCTGTTATCTACGCCAATTATCTGTACCTGATTTATTCTGAGGTTCTTATCACTGTTTATTGCGATACCCTCAGTTTGCATGGCAGGGGCGACAGCAATATGAGTTTTAGCAGACAGTTCATTAGCCAGCTCCTGCCTGAAAAACCGGTTATCGGATTGGAGAGCATATCTTATTTTTCCCAGCCGGATATCGGTAAGCCGCTGAAGACTGAAGCGCACGGAGTCGCCCACAATTAGCGCCCCGGTTAAAACGGCAGTACTGATTACCACTCCTGCCAGCACAGCAAGGTATGGTTTACGATAAAACCAGAGATTCCGTAAGATCAGTTGGGTCCAGTTCATTTTTTATCGATCAGATGGAGTTTTCCGGAGGTTAGCTTGTACACTCTTCCCATCATGGCAGCCAGTTCTGTTGAATGGGTAACTACTACCACTGCCAGGTGATGTTCCAGGTTTAATTCGCTCAGCAATAGGCCCAGTTGACGGGCATTGTCCGAGTCCAGCGATCCGGTTGGCTCATCGGCAAGGAGTAAAGCCGGCTGGTTTATCAGAGCTCTGACCACGGCTGCCCGCTGGCATTCTCCAACCGACATTTGCGCTGGACGAAGATGAATCTGTTTTGTCAATCCAACACGCTCAATCAGTTGGTGAGCACGTTCTGTTGTAAGTTTCCTGATCGATTTATCTTTAATTGGTAATGCCGGAAGAAGAATATTTTCGATCAATGTAAGCTGGGGCAAGAGGTGATGCAACTGAAAAACAAAACCTATGAACTGGTTCCGGATATCTGCCAACTGATTTGCATCAAGAGTTTCGGTATTTTTCCCGTCAAGGATAATCCTTCCTGACGATTGCCGGTCGAGGGTACCCAGGATATTCAAAAGTGTGCTTTTTCCGGAGCCGGAGGGACCGACAATTGCGATTGAATCTTTTTCTGCAATTTCGAGAGAGATCTGATTTAATATTTCATTCCGGATTCCTGAGCCCTGCTCATAATATTTGGAAATGTTCTGAAGTTCTGCAAGCATATTTTACCAGATTACATTTTGATAGACTTCCACCATCTTTTGTGTCAGTTTTTTACAATCGAATTTCTCCTCCACCGATTTCCGACCCAATCTGCTCATTTTTTCAAGTGCGGCATGATCAGAAAGCACTTCGGCTAATTTCGATGCCAGTGCTTCTGCGTTGTTCGGCTGATAGAGTACACCACCTCCTGTAGCTTCAATGATCTCGGGGAATGCACCGAGATCAGGCTGAACCAAAGGAACACCGGACGCCAGCGCTTCGATTTGGTATAGTCCGAAGGCCTCGCCTTTTAAAACCGGGACTGACAATGCAGACAGGGACTTGAAAAAACCATCCAACGAATCGGTGGTGAAATCATCAATGATATCGACATACTGGCGGATATTTCTTTCTTCCAGCTTTTTCAATTGCCTGTTAAGGAATGGTTTGTCATCACCAGTCATTCCACCGGTGACTTTCAGTTTCAGGTTATTGAATCGTGGATCTGATTTTAACCGGATAAATGCATCAATAAGAATTTCGAAGCCATTCTCCTCGCAAATCCTTGACAGATAACCAATGGCAGGCGGAGAGTCGGCAGGCAGTGACCAGGTATAATTATCTGGTTTTACCCCGATATGTAAGGTATGCATTTTTTCGGGTGGAATCCCCATTTTATCCTGCATTATACCGGCGAAATATGAACTTACCGCAATAAAAGCATCGACATCCCGGCTTTTTTCTGACATCAATTGCCAGATTTTTCCACGCCATGATTGTTCCATCGCATCGACCCAAACATCTTCATCCTGCAACGAAAATACAACGGGTACCTTCACAGATTCCCTGATCTGTTTGGCCATTCCCAGCAAAAGGGCATTAGAGAGATGCACTACATCTGGTTTTTCATGGTTTTTCAGAAAATCGACCAAACGCTCAAGCTCATGATTCTGATATCCTTCCTGACCAAGGAGCATCGACTCAGTGAGTTTTTCCAAGCCATGTGCCCTGGTGGACCCTGATTTTTTTGCCGCGAATTTCAGAACGGGTTTTGAATCGAACAGATTCTCCATCCATCCCGGCATATGCCTGAAAAGCGGGAACTGCTGCTTGAGATAAATGTTGACTGCGCCATAGAAAACCGGAACCTCTTCATTGGTTTTTTCTCCATTGATGGTGAGTGGCAGGTACATGGGCAGAGTGATGGCATCATGCCCCATTTCACGCAGCGAATTCACATAGGCGCTGTCGCGCAAACAATTGCCACAATAAAAGGTGCCACCAAAACCAGGAACGATGTTAACTATCTTCATTTACGAATGACGAATTTACAATTTTATTTTATAGGGCCGAATACGTAGAGTTTTCCGTCCTGGGCCCCGATGGCTATCATGTTTGATGTGACTGCCGGGGTACTCACAATCTGACTTCCGATTTCATAAGTCCATATTTCATTTCCTGTTTCGATTTCAATCACATGGATCCTCCCATCCCCTGAGGCTGCAATCACGAAGTTTCCCGTAATAACCGGGGAAGAATCCACTTTTCCGAGTGTTTTGAATTTCCATAAAACTTTTCCATCAACAGCATTAAAACAATAGATATAACGGTTCTGTGATCCGGTAATCACTTTCCCTGATCCGATAGCCGGAGATGCCATGAAGGGCCCGCCGCCATCAGTTTTCCAGTGTATTTTTTTTTGCCGGAGATCAAAGCAAAAGAATACTCCATCATAATTTCCAAAAAAGGCCTTTTCACCCAGGATAGCAGCAGATGCAGGAATATAAGTTCCAATATTTACCGTATCGGCGGCTTTTCCTGTGACAGTATTGACCAGGTGTAAAAAACCGTCACAGCCTCCAAATACTGCAACTTTCTGATGAATAGCCGGAGAGCCATTGATAAAATTGCCCGATTCGTACTTCCACTTTACTTTTCCGGTCGAGGCATCAACACAATGTAGATTGAAATCATAACTTCCGACCAGGATTCCTGTTCGTTTTGTTTTTGGATTTGCAACCCAATTGGCAGAACCTGAGATTTGTCCGTCAGTAATATATTTCCATTTCAACATACCTGTCGGTGCATCCAGCGCATATAAAATTCCTTCCGTTGATCCGGCATAGACCATGTTATTCAGGATCAGCGGAGGCGCCTCTACCGATGAGCCGGCATTGAACTTCCATTTCAGCTTTCCGGTTGAGGAGATAGCATAAATATATCCATCATCAGATCCGAAATAGACAGTTCCATCACAAATAACTGGCGATGATTTGATGGCATCGCCGGTTTTAAAAGTCCATAGAAGCTTGAAAGGAGGCTTTATCGCACCAGGAGACACACCGGTCAGTTGGGCATTTCCGCGAAAGGAGGGCCAGCAGCCGGCATTTTGAGCCTGAGTACTCAGGTCAGATAATCCCAACAGGAAAATACTTAGCAAAATGGATAATCTGAATAGTAAAAAAATATACATATGCTCAATTTTCCGACCTGTGGCAATCATTGATTTAATGGTTTATTTATTCGTTCTTCCTCATTTTTAAAAGCCAGCGCCCCTGTAGGGCAGGCCTTCACACATTCCTCGGCTGTTCTGGTCAGCGCTACTTTAATGGTTTCATTGAAGGGAACAGAAATCCGAACGTCAAATCCACGGCCAACAAAGGTAAGGCCAACCGGCTCGCCATGTTTCTGTGTAATTTCAATACATAAACCGCAGCGGATGCATTTCTCGGTTTCATATACCACCAATTCATGTTGCATTGACCTGGTAAGTTGGTTTCGTTCACGGCCGGCATATCTTTTCCGGTTGGCGCCATATTCCTCTGCATAAAGCCTGAGTTTACAACTGACCGGCTTCCGGCAATCGCAACGAAGGCAACGTTGAGCCTCATGCATCGCCGCTTCACGTGTAAAACCGGTTATGGCTCCCCCAGCCGGCTCAAACCTGTGATCGGGGATGCCCTCTTGCAGGTATTCTTTCCATTCGGGTTCGAACAGGTGGCCAATAGTTGAAATCGATCTGTGCTTATGTTCGCCTTCCGGATGAATTTCCCTTATATTCTGGCCGGGATGATTTCGGGCGGTCTCATTGATAAAAGAAAGACCAAAATCAGTTGGAGAGTGACCGGCAATATCTGATTTGTTCCTGAGATAACTTTCCACCTGTTTCGCCGCCATTTTTCCTTGAGCAACAGAATGTACTGCCATTTTTTGTTCTCTGATGATATTTCCACAAGCGAAAACCCCGGGAATGCTGGTGGTAAAATTCTTTTTATCCACGAGGGAACCATGCTCATCTGGTTGAATTCCAAAGACATCCACTGGATTAGAACTCAAATTTCCCGTCGTCAATATAACTGCATGAAACTCCCTGAGAATGGTTTTATGAAAAAGCTCTTTGGTAATAGTTGTTCCCAACCGGAATTTCGCCCCCATTTCCCTGATATTATCTATTTCTTTATCAAGGATTTCGTGTGGGAGGATATCACCTGAAACCTGATACCGCATGGCTCCCCCTGCCATTTTATGCAAGTCGTATAAAATAACTTCATGCCCGGAGCGTAGCAAGTAAAAGGCTGCTGAAAGTCCGGCCGGGCCAGTGCCGATGATGGCAACTTTTTTACTACTGCCTTGTGAAATATCAGATTTTTCCTGTTTTTCCGATTCTCCGTATTGAGCGGCTGACCGTTTCAGAAGGCAGATTGAAACCGCCTGATCAATTGGTTTTCTCTTGCAGGCCTTTTCGCAGGGAGCCGGACAAATATATCCCAAAATAAGTGGTAAAGCTATCTCCTCCCTCACAATGCGCAGAGCCTGGTTAAAATCACCTGAAGCAATAAGCCGGTTCATCAGAGGGATATCCATAAATGCCGGACAGGAGACCCGGCAAGGAGCTTCACAATCGCCAACATGGTCGCTCAGCATCAGTTCGAGCGCCTCTTTCCGGGCCCGTATAACTTCAGCAGAATTGGTCAGAATTTTCATTCCTTCCGAAACCGGTATAGCGCAGGATGGCACCAAATGATCGCGATCAAGGTCCTTAACAAGGCATACCATGCACGATGGGTGGTTTGAAAACCCTGGTTGGAAGCACATCGAAGGAATGTCAATGCCAAGGATGGCGGCTGCCTCCATGACAGTAATGCCGTCCTGGACCTCAATGTGAATATGATTGATGGTTAGTTTTATCATCTCAGTGGATCACGACGGCATCCACCGGGCAAATTTGCCTGCAGATATCGCATTTTATGCATTTATCAAGATCTATCATGTGTTTTTCAAAAGGATTAAAAGTAATGGCATCCGATGGACAACGTTGCGCGCATTTGGTGCATCCGATGCACTCATCTGTAACCTCATAGCTTATAAGCGGAATGCATTTACCTGCCGGACAATTACCGTCTAAATGTGACTCATACTCTTCACGGAAATAATGAAGTGTAGTAAGAACCGGATTTGGGGCTGTTTTCCCAAGGCCGCAAAGACTCCCCTTTGAGATGCTTCGGGCCAGTTTCTCCAGTTTCTCCAGATCTTCACCTATTCCCAGGCCACTTCTGATCTTCTCAAGCATCTCAAGCATCCTGCGGGTGCCTATTCTGCAAAAGGTGCATCTTCCGCAGGATTGGTTTTGCGTGAAGGAGAGGAAATAGTGTGCAATATCGACCATGCAATCGGTTTCATCGAGCACGATCAGCCCGCCTGATCCCATCATGGTTCCTGCTTCTTTCAGCGCTTCAAAATCGATCGGCATATCTGCAGCAGAGGCTGGCAAACAACCGCCGGAAGGTCCACCGATCTGGACCGCTTTGAATTTCTTATCCCCTGCAATCCCTCCGCCGATCTCCTCCACAATCTGCCGGATTGTAATCCCCATAGGAACTTCGATCAATCCGCCACGTTTTACCTTGCCTGCAAGCGCGAACACCTTAGTGCCCTTGCTGCCTGAAGTCCCGATTCTTGAAAAGGCAAGCGCACCCTGGTTAATAATCCAAGGCACTAGCGAAAGAGTCTCAGTGTTGTTTATCAGAGTGGGTTCATTCCACAAACCTTTTACTACAGGATATGGAGGGCGCATACGTGGAGTACCCCTGTTTCCTTCAACGGAAGCAATGAGGGCGGTCTCCTCGCCGCAAACAAAGGCCCCGGCTCCTCCAAAAATGCGAACATCAAAGGAAAAGCCGGAATTATTTCCGGAAGTCCCGATAATTCCTTTTTCCCTGCAGATTCTTATCGCTTCGCTGATACGCTTCACGGCCAGCGGGTATTCAGCGCGGATATAGAAAACTCCTTGCGTTGCCCCGGTTGCATAACCCGCGATCAGCATCCCCTCGATTATACGGAAGGGATAAGATTCAAGCAGCATGCGGTCCATGAAGGCTCCGGGATCACCTTCATCTCCGTTGCAGATCACAAATTTATTTGGACCTTTCTGGTCCTTCACCAATTGCCATTTTCGTCCTGATGGGAACCCGGCGCCGCCCCGGCCCCGCAATCCGCTTGCAGTGATCTCATCGATCACCAGTTGGGGAGTCATATCATTCAGGCATTTTCGCAGAGATTCAAATCCTCCTGCCCGGATGTATCCATCCAGATCTATGGGGTTGGTAACACCCCGGTTCTCAGTTGCGATGTTGACCTGCGGGCCCAGAAACCTTGACAAGGGAGTATCCCGCTGTTCTCCAAGGTATTTACGGAATGACTTTGGTGCGCCATCTGCCAGCAGGTTCTCGAAAACATTGAAAAATCCATTTCTGAACCTGTTGACATATCCTTCGGGTTTGAAATGATTCAACAACACCTCCCTTACCTCTTCGGGTTTGATCTTTGCATAAAATACCGGGTTCTCACCAGGTTTTATGATCTCCATGATGGGAACCTGGTTGCATATCCCGACACATCCGACCTGTTGCACATCCACTTTTATCTTTGTTTGTGACAGGGTTTTCTCTAATTGCTTTTTCACATCTGCACTACCGCTGGCAACGCAACAGGATCCCAGCCCGATTCGAATTTCACCTTGTGTTTTGGATTTAATGGCCGAAGCGGAAGGGAGAAGGGAAATATGGTCTTTTTTACGGGAGAGAAAATCGCGAAGAATATCGCCAACATTCTCCGGTTCGACATTTCCAAAAGTCACCTCATCAATCCTAACAACAGGCGCGAGAGTGCAACAGCCCAGGCAGGCGACTTTTTCGATCGTAAAAATATAGGAAGCGTCGGTATCTTCATTGTCATTGAGCTTTAATTCCCGCCTGAAAGCATCGTACACGAACAGTGCTCCTTTTACATGACAGGCTGTTCCGGTACACACGCTGATGCGGTGTTTCCCGGCTGGTTTGTGTCTGAACTGTGTATAAAAAGTCGAGATTCCGGTGATCCGGGCCGGAGTGATGTCGGTTATTTCGGAAACCCGCTTCAGGGCATCTTCAGGTATATATTTGAATTCATGCTGGATATCCTGCAAGATTGGAATAACCGCATCGACAGATGTCCCATGGCGGGCAACCATTTGATCGATTTTTTCGATGATATGCTGATTATTTACCAATGCAATACAAATTTTTATCTGCCCTAATGATGATTTTTCCATCGGCGAATGCCGGTGTGCATGACGATCCTTCGCCAAGCGGGGATTTACTGATTGCAGAATAATTCTGATCTGCTTTAATGATGTGCATGGTCCCGTTTTTATCCAGCAGGAAAATTTTTCCTTCAGCAAGTACTGGCGAAGCAAAAACAGGGGTTCCGAGCTCCTGCTCCCAGTATTTGGTCCCGTTTTTTGAATCATAACATACAACGGCCCCATAACTGGTCACAAGGAAAAGATATTTTGCGGTTGCTACAGGGCTTGGAATGTCGGAAAGATAATCGGAATTCTCCCATAATTGTTTCGGACTATCACGGATCTCTGTTGCCGAAAGTTTCGAAAAATCATTCACCGAGTAAACTACTCCATCGGCGTATGCTATGCTGGGCCCCACTTCGCCTGAGATACAATCTATGCGCCACAACTCCTTTCCATCGGCGGGATTATAGGAGGCAACTATTGGTTCTGCAGTCAGGATTAACTCCATTCTTTTGCCGGTATTTATAAGCACCGGCGAGGCCCACGAAATCTTCACACTGCGGCTTGTCTGCCATACCTTTTCACCTGTCTTTCCCGAAAGCGCCATTACGCTGCCAGAACCCCGCTGGTCGTACTGGACGATCAGCAGGTCACGATACATGATCAGGGAGGAGGAGTGCCCGTAATGGTTTTGCGGAACTCCCAGGCTTTTTGTCCAAACCATATTCCCGTCAAGGTCGAGGGCGACAAGATCCCCATTTGCGAAAATGGCATAAACACGGCGGCCATCGGTGGTCATTGTCGGGGCACAGAAGCCTGTTTCCTTAATGACCTTAGGCGCCTGGGCGGGGCTGCCTGGAAACTTTTCAATTGTTTTTCGCCAGATGATCTTTCCACTCTGGAGATCGATGCCATAAACCTCGCATTTTGTTTCGTTGGCGCCTGCAAGAAAAATACGGTCATTCCAGATGATAGGGGAATTGAATCCGGGTAATGGGATCTCTGTTTTCCATTTTATATTCTTCCCGCTTTTTCCATCCCAATTGGTGGGAATGTTTTTCTGATAAGCAATCCCGTTCCCGCCCGGGCCTCTGAAGGAGGGAAAATTGGTCGTGATTTCATGAGCAGAAGGATAGCCCTCAAGGTTTGCCACTGCGATTCCATTGGTTGTGCTTTGCAATCCAATTGTATCTTTCTTGAGGCTGTCGGGAGTTGTAATTGTTTGCGACACTCCGGTTGTAGTACCATTCCCTGAAATTGTTTCTGATCCCGATGAACCAGACTGAGCCTTGATTGCCGCGCTTGCCGTATCCAGGGTTTTTCCAAGTTCCCGATGTGTCAGGAATACGATCACCAGGGAGATGATCACAATGGATATTCCGGTATAGGCTACCCAGATCCTGTTGGTTTTTCGGATATCCCAGATATCTCTTTTTTCTTCAGATGGGACTTCCGGCAGGGTTTTTTGCATCAGTTCCATCGCCTTGACACAAATCACCACTATCAGGAGACTGAAAAACAACAGGTACCCGCCCATTCTTACCTGCCATTGGTTTGTGAAAAAGGCTTTCCGTGCAAGAAGGTCCAGTTCTCTGATCTCCTGACGGAGGGCTTCATCCTCTGGATTTATGTGCATCCTTTCAACAAGCGCTTTGACCACTGCCGTATTCAAAGGATCTGCACGTTTAATCTGGATATAATTTACCAGGATCAGCACACAAAGAATCGCCGCGAAAACGGCGCTTGCAATTGCAATACTTTGTAACAATTTCCGCGTTGGAACCGATGATTTCATATTTATCATAGTTTCATTTTCTCCGGTAACGATGTCACAGGACAATAGTCCACACATTTTGTACAGCTGAAGCACCTCCCTTTATTTGGGATGTAATCAGTGCGATAGACAATGATAAGCCGTCTGGCAAGTATGATTCCAAATGCCAGACCGATAAAACAACCCAGGATCCAGCTGCCGATGTAAAATTGCCGGAGCACAACAGATGCCTCTGAATAAACCTGGGAAATCGGTTTCCCCGATGATTTATATGCAGCAATTTCAAATGTCTCAGGTTGACCGGCAGGTGTTGAAGGATCGAGTAGGGCTTTGGCCAGCCGAACCTTGCCATTGACACTGGCCAGGGTTTCATGAAGCCGTGAACCGGTATAACCGCCAAGAATCACGAAAAACGGAACCAACAGGCATATCAGGATTAATTTCCGCAAGGTAACAATTCTTTCTTCCGGATTTTTATCGGTAACAGGTATATCGATAGCATCGTAAGGACAGGAATCTTCACATAAACGGCACTGAATGCAATTGGCGGGAGTAATGGTGATATGCCGCCATGAAAACCGGCTGATCCAATTGAGCAGGACCCCGTAGGGACAAAGGAACCGGCAATAGGGCCGGGCGATAAAAATTCCTGAGACCAACAGTATTCCTGCAAATAGAAACATCCCAAATGAGGCGTCAGACCTGAATATTCCGACAAATGGGTCGTACCGGCAAATGATGAAGTCAGTTCCGGTGGCAGCATACAGGATGGCCAGTCCAAGGTATAGGTAAGGAAACAATCCGAGCACGGCATTCAGCCTGACCCCCATCTTTTGCGGCCTGAATGATACCAGATCCTGGATGGCCCCGAAGGGACATACTCCGGCACAGAAAGTCCGTCCAAAAAATAATGTATAGATGAGAGGTAAGATGAAGAATGCAACGACCGTAAGTGGTACGACGTAAGAACTATCGGCAAGGGCAAGGGTAACGTTTTGGATAGCCCCGATCGAACAGATGCATCCCTCTCGGTAAAAACCAAAATAGACCAGGGAAATAAGTGATGTCCAGAAAACCCCATTTCTCGATCGTTTCTTCAAAACCAGCCATGTGACGAATGTTAGCGCAGAGACTAACACAATGACGTCTACTAAAGCAAGCAACGAAGCTCTGGGCATGGGTTGCAAGGTTTCAGGCTGGATATAGCCCGATTCAAATTCAGGTTTCGGAAAGCGCTGGACTCCATACACATTCAGAAATTGAATGGTAAAAAAGATCACTAAAAACAGGAGTACCAGGCCTTTTTTCATTCCACCAATTCGATTAATTTATTGTATCATAAGCATTTGAAAAAACAATTTTCAATATTCACTTCTTTGATTGTTCCCCGGCGATTTGTTTAAGCAGATATGGCTGATTGGCCGGAACGCGGCTGAATGCATCTGACGGACAATTGCGGGCGATGGCGCACTGGTTGCAGTGTTCACAAATATTTTGTCTGATTTGCAGTTGCAGTGATCCGTTACCAAAAGCCCCACAACCTTTTACACATTTTCCGCAGCCTATACACAATGGCTCGTCGATGGTATATTCAAAGAATGGATCCTCAATAAATTTTCTTTTTAATGCATTTGTAGGGCATAACTGGTTCTCAGCACCAGTGGTAAGGGTTTTTGTTTCGGGCTTGAAATAACCGCCACACAAGTCGCAATATCCGCACATAGCGTAAACGTGTACACACTTTACAGCCGAAGGGGTCAATACACAATTAGTGGCACAACGGCCACATTGAATACATTTTGACGGATCAAGTTGCCAAACGGTCTGCCCCGAAATGGTCTTTTTTGCAACTAATGCACCAACGCCCCCGATTCCAACAAGAACAGAAGCTCTGATCCCTGTGGCGAGAAACTTTCGCCTGTTGATTTTAGGGTTATTTTCCGGTTCTTCCATCTTCTGCATTAGTTTTTGTCGACCTTGCTTTTTCGAGTCGGTGCTCATCTGCTTCAGGCAATTGACATCGGTTTGATAAATTGCAATTTCCACAAGCATGACCCTGACTGCATTTATCGGCTCCGGTCCATCGGCTGATCAGCGCCCCGCTTACCAGGGTGAGCGATGCAAATATGCCCACCCTGACCAGTGTGTCAAAAAATTGTCTTCTGTTTTGCATAATAAAGGAATTAGTTTTTAAATTTTTCTGTAAAAATCCTGATCTGGTTTTTTACAGGATCGAGCACAATTATTCGCTCTTTTGAATCCACAGCAATATCAAGTCCTTGAGTTCCTTCTATAAACGATTTAGAGCTTACAACTACGCAACTGAAGTCGCCATTTGATTTATAAATTTTGACCCGTTCGATTCCCTTTTCACTGGTCACAAATGATCCATCAGAAAGAATGGCAAAGTGAGAAGGGTTGCAGCAGCCGCAAAATCCTTCCAGGGTCATCGATGCCTTCCCCCATGATTTGATCAGTTCTCCTTCAATGCTGTACTGTTCAAAGGAATGCCTTCCGGGATTCACCACCCACAGCTCTCCATTCCGGCCAATAGCAAGGTCAAACCAGGGGCTTGGAACAATGAATCCGGGAATCCCTTTTTCCGGGTCTTTCTGCCCAATATGCTTCAACAATTTTCCATCTGTATTATAATGGTAAACAATTTTATTACCGGCATCTGCGATGAAAACATCATTTCCATTGATGGCAACAGATGTAATGATTGCCTTATCGCTGCAGCTTTTCCATTTTTTCAACAACTTTCCTGACGAAGAATAAATTTCGAGATGATCCTGCATTCCAAGATATATAATCCCTTTGAAATCAACCTGAATACATCGTGCTGTTTCATCGAATGAAAATGCCCCGACACGTTTTCCTGTTTGATCAAATATTTCAACTCCATTTTTCCCGGCAACATAGATTTGATCGGATCTGTCGGTGGCGATGCCATGAATCTCAGACAAACCGGGTATGATTCGCATAGCCTCCTTATATCTGATCAGAGAAGTATCGCCCGATTTGAGGGAAGCCAGATCATAGACATACGGATTTATATTGTCATTCGTTGGGCTGAAAAACAGATCCCAGCCCATGAAAACAACTACGGTTAACAACAGTACCAAAGCTCCGGCAATAATGATTCTTCGTTTCATATTATTGGGCTTTTATATTGAGACAAACCATTTGTTTTGAATCACGCACCAGCATGTATCCGCCTGTGATGGCAATAGGACCCCATGAATCCTGCCCATCCATGATCCGTGCTTTATCGAGTACCTTAAACTGTGAAGTCGAAACTTTTGCGATAGTCATCTCTCCATCATCATTCAAAATAAAAAATTTACCATCGGCCACGATGTACGGCCCCAGGCCGAACCGGTTAGTCTTTCCGCTGCTCATAGACGGTGTTTTACAATCGCCCGATTTATAGCAGGCAAACTGATTTCGCAAAGCGCCTGCATCTTTTGGTAAGATACCAAATAGATATCCATCTAAAAAAATGGGTGTTTGCTGTTCGGAAGCCAGCCCATCCTGAGGTTTGAATTTCTGCAAAATCTTCACAATATAACCTCCTGAATTGCTGGTTATTTGTAACAAAGCCGATCCGGCGCCGTAACCAGCCGATACGAAAATTTTCCCGTTATCAAGAATAACAGGTGAGGGCGCAATCACGGAGGGTGCAAACCCGGTCGTTTCCCACAGAACCTTACCCCGGTCGGCGCCTGAAGCTGAAATGCCGCAAACCCCGCCGATGGCAGCATACACAAACATTTTTTTCCCTTGCACGATCATCGGCATAACCGAAGAATGTGACATTTTCCACCCCTTTGGATTGGGCGTTTCCCAGATTTTTTTTCCGGTGTTACAATCAATCGCAACCAGCAACGCCTTTCCCCCCGTGGCGATGATCGCGGTATCATTATCGAGCAAAGGACATTGCCCGGTGTACCAGAATGGAATTTCTGTTTTATAATCCCGTTCAAGATCCATGCCCCAAAGAAAATCGCCATTCAACCGGTTCAGGCACATTACCTGACATTTTGGTCCGATGGTCAGTACAAACTTCTGATTTACGGCGGGGACCGTTCGCGATAGCCCGTGATTCCGCTTAAGGCGAACCCGGTACCCACGGCGCCAAAGTTCATCTCCTGTTGAAAGGGAAAAGCAACGAAGCTGATCCGCTTTTGTTGCCTCATCATAGTCGAGAAGGTATACTTTACCATTGTATACGGCAGGAGCAGCATGCCCTTCACCCAGGGTTACCTTCCACAGGATTTGTGGTCCGTTCTTTCCAAAATGGTCGATCAGCCCGATCTGTTCCTTGCTGATATTATCAAAATCAGGACCCCTGAAACGAGGCCAACTGGTTCCGGGGATATCTTCTGCGGCTTTAAAAAATGTAAACTCAGCTCCTATTTTTACTGGCTTTCCAAGGTTTGCAACCCCCTTTTTCCGGTTATCCATTCCGGGTACCGAAACTTTAAATGATTTTACGGGATCATAAAAAAACCACCATGCAAGCAAGCCAAGCGCCGACATGATGAATATAGGAAGTATATACCAGGTCAGAGACTTTTTGGCCATAAACAATAAGTAAAAGCAAACCTATTTTTTCCTGATGTCATAAGCCATCAGCACATCCCCGCGCCTGATATACAAAATCCCATCCCTTATTTCGGGATGAGCCCAGCTGGGCCCTTTTCCTCCAGAGGTTTTGAAGCTGCTTACGAGATCGAATTTTGCCGGATCGGGCTTCAGCAAACCCACATTGCCATTTTTTTCATCATAAATATAGAGCATGCTATCAGATGCGATGATGGAACCTTTAGTTTGCCACTTTTGCTCATACATGGTTTTTCCTGTTTTCCAATCGATGCAGCACCAGTTACCACGGCTATTATCGATCCAGTTTGACCCGTAGATGTGGTCACCAACAAGCACCACGCCACCGTGATGACAATCAAGCGTCGTATCGGCCCATACCATTGAAATGGCAGAAGCATCGGCAGATAGTTTGAACATGGCTCCAACATGGTTATATCCACCGGTTATATAGAGAAAACCATCTTTAAACAGGGGAGTGATTGTATTGGTTTTGGGAGCGCCTGGCCATACTTTCAAACTTTTTTCAGGCATGAAGGCTGCATAATTAAAATTCCATAGAATTTTACCATTTACAGGATCAACCCCAATCAGGTGGTTGGCCATAAGTGTTACAATCACTCTTTGATTGCCATATTTGATCAGGCGGGGCGAAACATAGGCGCTGGTATCATTCAGGCTTTCTGTTTCCCATATCGTTTCTCCTGTTTTCTTATTCAGGGCGACCATGGATGTGCGGGCACCGGCAGGAGTATAAATGACAATATCATCCACAAGTAAAAGCGACTCACATACACCCCAGTCGCCATAAGCCGCACCGAATTTTTTAGCTGCATTAAAGCTCCAGTTTGTTTTTCCATCGGAGGCATTTATACAGCATATGGTTCCGAGTCCGCTAAGCACATATATATTTCCATTTTCGAAAGTAGGCGTGCAACGGGTTTCAGGAAAAGAGCTATTCCAGGATGGACCGAAAGGAACTTGCCATCGGATTTCACCTTTTATGTTCATGGAAGTCAGATAATCGGTGGAATCTTTCATTCCGGTCACAAAAATGGTTTTTCCATCCGTTACAGCCGATGAATATCCTTTTCCAATCCCGGAACTGGACCATAAAAGGGGTGGACCATCTTTCGGCCATACTTGAAGCAACCCTGATTCAGGAAATATTCCATCCCGTTCCGGTCCGCGCCATTGAGAAATATCCTGTGAAGAAATGTTACAAGAAATAAATATCAGCCCTAAAAGAGCAATGAGCTTCTTCATAGCACTATTTTTTCCGGAGATCATATACCATGAGAGAGCTGCCATGCCTGACAAACAGTCGGCCATTTACAATAACCAGGTGCGCCCAATGCTGATCGGCGCCAAAAGGAACTTTGAATGCACTGATTTTTGCAAAGGAGTTGGCTGATGGCTGAGCGAGAACTACCTCGCCGTTATCACCATACAGATAAAGCATTCCATCGGCATAAATGATGTTTCCCCGTCCGGTTATTTTTTCGGAATACATTTTAGCCCCGGTTTTCCAATCTAAGCAATACCATGCTTTACCTGAATCATCCGACCCGAAAATCTTTCCATTCACAAGTACAAATCCCCCCATCCGGTTATCAATGTCAGTATTTCGCCACATCTCCTTAACCGAGCTTCCATCATCAGAGACTTTCAACATCACGCCACCTTTTCCATACCCGGAAACACAATAAAGGTAACCATCGTGAAAAAGGGGAGTATTGGCATGAACCGAATATTTATTTGGTTGATCGTGGCTCCATAATAATTTTCCGTTTGCAGCATCAATCCCCAAAATGGAGTTGGCCGTTTGGGTAACCAGGATATGGCGGTTAGCCAATTTAATGAGCGCAGGCGATCCATAAGCGCTTGGTTCGCCTTTTCCACTGCTTTTCCAGATCAGCTTTCCGGTATCAGGGTCGAGGGCAATAACATTTACTTCAGCTCCTCCCACGGTACAATATAGTTTATTACCATCGATCAGCAGGTTCTCGGTCACTCCCCATTTAATATTTGGCCCCTGGTAATCCTTAAGGACATCGACACTCCAAACGAAGGCGCCGTCAGCAGCACTCCTGCAAACCAATTTTCCGAAACTGCTGTATTGATATACTTTCCCATCGAGTACAACCGGAGTGCTCCTCACCCCCGGCCAGCTTTCTGTCCACTCCTCTCCATAGGGGACCTTCCAGACTAATTTTCCTGTCAGGTCAAAACAAAAAAGGTAGCCGATTCCCTCAAGAATGCCCGCTGTGTAAATCCGGTTACTGGTTACAGCTGCAGAAGAGTGCCCTGCTCCCAAACTATCAAAATGCCACAAAAGCGCCGGTCCGTTTTCCGGCCACACTTTCAATAATCCGTTTTCATTGTAAATGCCATCGCGGTTTGCTCCACGCCATTGTGCGATATTTTGGGCCATCCCGAAATCAGTAATAAACCATCCAAGGAGTAGTAAAATCAGGAGTCTTTTAATCATGTACATGTTTTATCGAGTTTTGTTCAACGTTTCAGTCACCAAAAATACCATAAAAAATGATAGCAATTTTACCTATCTTTACACCAAATCCCAGGATCATGAAAAATTTTCTACTGGCCCTAGCTGTGCTGATTGTTATCAGTTTTAGCCCGGTGGGTATGGCCTCATATGGAAGTGAATTGGTTAATCCGGGAATTCAACATCCACAGCCACCACCTAAACCGAAAGCGCCTAAGAAGGTTTCAAAACCAAAAGAGCCCAAGAAGGTCTCAAAACCAAAAGAGCCAAAAAAGCCAAAACCAGCCAAAAAACCAAAGACTCCCCCTAAACCGCCCTGGGTGAAATAAAGCAATTCTCGTGGGAATAAAATAAGTAATAAGTATTTTCAGTAGGAAATTTTATCGGCTTTTTCTGTCCATTCCCTGAAGAGTTCGATAGCTTTGGTGTGGCTGATTTTAATGAACTTGATTTTCCGATTTTCTGGTTGGATGGTCAGCTCCTCATAAATATGGCTGTCTTTAAATCCAATGGCATCCGCATCGTACCGGGTCGAACAATAGTAAACAGCCTTGATATTTGCCCAATATATCGCTGAAAGGCACATCGGACATGGTTCGCAGGTTGAATACAGTATTGAACCAGTCAGATCGAAGTTTTTTATATTCTGGCAAGCATCACGGATGGCCACAATTTCGGCATGGGCGGTGGGATCATTTTGTGAACTTACCCGGTTTCCTCCTTTCCCGATGATCTTGCCATCCATAACAATGACAGCCCCAAAAGGCCCGCCAATATTGCTTCTTACTGATTGAAATGCCTCGTCGAAAGCTTCATTCAGGTAGGCTTCAATAGATTCCATATTTGATTCCCGTTTATTTAAAGTACCCCAACCCTAAAAGTGTAAAGGCACACTTGCAGGGTTATTTTATGGGATGGCAAATTTAATCAAATAATCATTTTTACCAAGAAAGGGCCATTTCTCATGGTTTATCTATAATTTTGGAGCCTGTCAATATCTCTCATTTTATAATCCAGTATCATTGTCAGGAAAATTTTTCCCAATACCTCTTCCACAGCTGCTTTATCTGACACTCCATGAGATCAGGGAGAACAGGTTCATGGGCATCCCCGGAAGTTTGTTTTATCATCCCCAGCCACAGGAGCCCTTTAGTTTCAAACGATACGGCCGGTTATTGGAAACGCCCATCGGGGTTGCTGCCGGTCCGCACACCCAGCTTGCTGTCAACATCATTGCAGCCTGGCTTTGCGGGGCAAGGTATATTGAATTGAAAACAATACAAACCCTGGACGAACTGGTTGTTTCCAAACCCTGTATAGACATGCAGGACGAAGGCTACAACTGTGAATGGTCGCAGGAACTAAAGGTGGAGGAGTCGTTTAACGAATACCTCAATGCCTGGGTCGTAATCCATATCCTTCGAAAGGAATTGGGTTTCAGTGGCCCCTCCGGAACACTTTTCAACATGAGTGTAGGCTATAACCTTGAAGGTATAATGAAAGCCAACGTTCAATGGTTTTTTGATCGTATGTTGGATTGCAGCACTGAGATGGCCAGGGCGAAAAACCTGATCCGTGACATATATTCCGGAATAGATGATTTGGATATCCCGGTTTGTATTTCAAACCACATCACACTCAGCACAATGCATGGTTGCCCGCCCGAAGAGATAGAAAAGATTGGCATCTACCTGATCAGGGAGAAGAAATTGCATACGACCATCAAGTTAAATCCGACTTTGCTCGGAGCTGAAGAACTACGTGGGTTACTCAACGCAAAACTTGGGTTTAACACAGTGGTTCCCGACCTTGCTTTTGAGCACGATCTGAAGTATCCCGATGCATTGCGCATGCTCGAATCACTACGGAGAGCATCTGATGAAAAAGGTTTACAGTTTGGAGTAAAACTGACGAATACCCTTGAGAGCATTAATAACAAAGAAGTTTTTGATACATCAGAAACCATGATGTATATGAGTGGCCGGGCACTTCATCCAATCAGCATCAGCCTGGCGCGGAAGTTGCAAAATGACTTTGGCGGCAGCCTCGACATCTCCTTCTCAGCCGGGGTCGATTGTTTCAACATTGCCGATGTACTTGCTTGCGGAATGAAGCCGGTAACGGTGTGCAGTGATTTATTAAAACCCGGCGGATATGGACGGTTGTACCAGTACATTGAAAACCTTCGTTTTGAATTTGCCTTGAAAGGAGCCGATAGTATTGATAACTATATTTCAAGGGTTACCGGATCTGATGACAATTCCGCGCTTTACAATCTGAACAATTATGCCGACCGGGTAGCCAATAATCCGGCATATCATAAACGTTTGTTATTTGATCCCTCCATCAAAACATCGCGCAATCTTGGATGGTTTGATTGCATTCATGCACCTTGTACCGATATGTGTCCCGCCAATCAGGAGATCCCTGAATACATGCATCACACGGCTATTGGCGATTATCCTGCTGCTTTTGAAGCCATTTTCCGGACCAACCCCTTTCCTTCAGTGACCGGCATGGTGTGCGATCATTTGTGTGAGTTGAAATGCACACGGATCAATTATGATGAAGCGTTGAAAATCAGGGAGATCAAAAGGTTTGTGGCGGAAAACAGGAATGATTATACCCTACCCCCGGCCCCTCCACTTCGAGGGAAAGTAAGGAAGGCGGCAATTATCGGTGCAGGTCCTGCCGGTTTATCATGTGGATGGTTTTTGCGCAAAGCGGGCTTTGATGTTGATATCTTTGAACAGAAAAACATTGCAGGAGGAATGGTTTCTGCCGCCATTCCCTCATTTAGGCTCACATCGAAGGCTATCGAAACGGATATTCAACGAATCTTAGGATCGGGTGTGCAACTGCATGATAATCAACTTATTGATCGTGCACGATTTAAAATAATCCAACGCGATTATGACACTATATTTTTGGCGGCCGGGGCCCAAAAATCTGTTTCGCTGGCGATCGATGGGATTGAATCGGCAGGAGTGATTGATCCGCTGCATTTTTTGTTTGATGTCAGGGGAAACAGGACAACTTCATTGGGGAAACAGGTGATTATCATCGGTGGCGGTAACACGGCCATGGATGCTGCGCGAACAGCTTACCGACTGACAGGGGAGGATGGCAGTGTGACCATCGTTTACCGTCGAACTATCAACGAGATGCCAGCCGACCATGGCGAGATTGAAGCTGTGCAAAACGAAGGAATTAAAATCATTGAACTCACTAATCCATTGCGTGTTCAATCGTTTGATGGTCGTGTTACAGGACTGATATGTACACGCAATGTGCTGGCAATGAAGGGAAAGGATGGCAGGCCTGCTCCAATCGCCATCCCTGGCTCGGAATTTGAGATTTCATGCGATACCATCATCCCGGCTATAGGACAGCAACTCGACATCGATTTCCCCGACCATGAAAAGCTCATTACCAATCCCGGGAGTTACAAAACACAAATACCCAAACTCTTCATAGGCGGCGATGCCCTTCGTGGCGCATCTACCGCGATTAATGCCATCGCCGATGGTCGCAAAGCAGCTGTAGAAATTATTGCTGGATGTTCTGAAAACACAGCGGAAAACCGGGAAGTTAATATGATGGGGTTAAAGAGTTTTATCCCCGGAATCCATCCTGATGTGAATTCAAAAATAAGTGTCCTCAGGAATAATTATTCAAAAGAGGATGATATTAATAAACTGATGCATCGCAAGGCGATCAGGGAATATGGCTATTATCCAAAGGAGACTCCTTTTAGTCAACGATTTAATTTCGATCTGGTAATTGCAACGCTATCACCTGAAGCGTCAATGAAAGAGGCTAAACGCTGTTTACAATGTGATATAATCTGCAATGTTTGTGTTTCGGTTTGCCCTAACCTGGCTAATTTCGGATATCGGATTGAACCAGTCAGTTATTCATTGAAGAAGGCGGTTTTAATGGAAGATGGCAGCATCGCTTTCGAGCCAGACAAAATGTTTAGCATTGAACAGCCGTTTCAAGTGATGAACATCCGTGATCTTTGCAACGAATGTGGCAATTGTACCACGTTCTGTCCCAGCAGCGGCCGGCCATTCGCTGATAAGCCCGGAATATGCCTTTCATTGAAATCATTGAATGAAGAGGAGACAGGATTTTTATTCAGTCCTCTTCCGGAAAGGCAGGTTCTGATTTATAAGGAAAAGGAAAACATCAGGACCCTGAGTTTGATTGATGACAAATTTGTATATGAAACAACCCAGGTCAAAGCAATCATCAATCCTGATAATTTTGCCCTGCTGGATGTGAAATTTCTTTTGCCTTGTGTTAATGAAGTTCATTTTGAATTTGCTGCCGAGATGAGCATCCTTCTCAGGGGTGCAATGCAACTTAATATATTTGAAAAAATCCCAAATTGTAAATCCGTATGATCCCCATTTTGAACCAAATCACCGATCCGGCTATCTTAGAAAAAGCCATCACCCATTATCGCGACAAAGGAATCATCCTGCCAACCTTCGCACAGATGCAAAACCCGGAGTTGATACCGGGAAAGATCAAAGATCAATTGAAAAATATCGGACTTTGGGATCTTCATCCGCTGAATTTATTTCGGATAACATGGAAAAATGAGCCCAAAGTTTCAGGTGGATTGTATGGTGCACCAAATTTCATTAAACTTCCCAAAGCGCTCACAGGTATTGATTCCCCGATAATCGTGATGCTCGGGAAATGGTTCCCGACCGGGGCTCACAAGGTCGGCGCTGCTTACGGATGCCTTGCCCCGCGTATCATTACCGGCGGTTTTGATCCTACATATCATAAAGCTGTCTGGCCGTCAACCGGAAACTATTGCCGTGGAGGAGCTTTCGATTCTTACCTCATGGATGTTACCGCCGTGGCCATACTTCCTGAGGAGATGAGCCGCGAACGATTTGCATGGCTTAAGGAGATCGGCGCTGAAGTGATCGCCACTCCCGGATGCGAGTCGAATGTAAAGGAGATTTACGATAAATGCTGGGAAATCAAGCGGACCCGGAAAGATTGTATTATCTTCAACCAGTTTGAGGAGTTTGGAAATTCTTGCTGGCATTATGAAGTTACGGGCAATGCCATTGAGGAGGTTTTCAGGATTGTTGCCGGCCCTGATGCCCATCTTTCAGCATATATTTCTGCGACCGGGTCGGCCGGCACAATTGCTGCCGGCGATTATCTTCGAACAAAATTCCCACACCTGAAGGTGGTTGCTTCTGAGGCGTTGCAGTGCCCCACTTTGTTAATGAATGGCTTTGGCGGCCACCGGATCGAAGGCATCGGAGACAAGCATGTTCCGTGGATTCATAACGTAAGAAATACTGACGTGGTGACAGCCATTGATGACGAGGATTGCATGCGTTTGCTGAGGCTTTTTAATGAAAAGGAGGGACATCAGTACCTGGCTTCATCAGGCGTCGAAAAGGCCCTGATCTCTATGCTTAATACTATTGGCATCTCCGGAATTGGAAATATTCTTTCGGCTATCAAAACCGCAAAACATTTTGAATTCACCAGCGAGGATGTCATGGTTACCATTGCCACCGATTCTGCCGAAATGTACGGTTCAAGGCTGGAAGAGCTTACTGCAGAGCGCGGCACCTATTCACTGATGCAGGCCGCCCGCGACCACGAAAAATGCATGCTGGGAACAACGCCGTCATACATGAAAGAACTCGGATACAACGACCGCAAAGCCATCCATAACCTGAAATATTTCACCTGGATTGAGCAGCAGGGAAAGGATGTGGACGAACTTCGCCAGTTGTGGGATGATCGCCAGGTCTGGCCGAAAATTTTCAGTCAGCCTGCCCGCTGGGATGAGCTGATCGATGAGTTCAATGATCGAACGGGGCTTTTGAAAAAATCACTTTAAACGAAAATATCTATGAAAACAAGAATCTTTATAACCTTACAGCTGCTCATAAGTCTATTATTATCTTGCTACAAATCATATTCAGATCCGGTTATTAACCCCTTCTCCAATGGCAGCAATGAACGGAATATGATCGTGGTGATCAGCGACATTCATCTTGGCGCTGACCTGGCCTATGCCGAAACCAAGAAAAACCTTAAGCCCCTCGAGCATCTTATCGGGCAGATCAGCAAATCACCAAATGTTAAGGAACTTGTTATCGCCGGAGATCTGCTGGATGAATGGTTTGTGCCGGCTACAATCGATACCTATCAGGGAAAGGACCAGGCTGATTTTGTTAAGCGGATAGCGACCGCCAATAAAGAGGTGATAGACGCCATTAACCGGATTATTCAAGATGGAAGAATTTTAGTCACCTATGTTCCTGGAAATCACGACTTAACCATAACTGCAGAAAATGTGGCCGCTATCCTTCCGGGCATAAATCAATCCCGGGATAAGCAACTGGGTTTGGGCACATATTCCCCGGCAAACCATCCGGAAGTAGCAATAGAGCATGGTCATCGCTACAATTTCTTCTGTGCACCCGACCCGATTTCAAACCAGGATGTTGCACCCGGGACCATCATGCCACCCGGATACTTTTTTACAAGAATAGCAGCGCTCCATGTAGTGCAAAATTGCCGTACTCCGCACGATTCTATTCCACAAATCGTTAAAAATAATTCTGGTGATGAAAGCCAGGCGCTCCTGTTCGGATACTATAGACTTTGGAGAACTACCTTAACGCTGTTCAGAATAGAGAACAGGTTCGATGAAAAGATGATCGTGACAAAGGTGAATGGCTTCGCAGATTCATATTCCGTTAAAGATCTTTTGCCTTTTCAGCCATTGCCGGGAGGTTCGATCGACGTGAAACTTTACAAGGGAATTCAGGATGCATGGAACCAAAGACAAAAAATCAACCATGTTGCTGTCAATATTCCTGTTGGTCAGGCGATGAGATATGTTGCCGATGCGGCTGAAACGGATAGGCAGTCGGAGTTACAATACTTCATGAACCCGAATTCAGATAAAAGAATCATTGTTTTTGGCCATACCCATGTTGCGAAAATCAGTTCCTATGACAACTATAAAGGACAAAAATCAATCTATGCAAACTCAGGAACATGGATAGATCATAACCCAAAGCTGACCACTATGAATTTTGTCGTCATAACGCCACAGAGTGCTGATACATCTTCACAAACTCATGTGAAACTGTACAATTTCGAGGGTGAGGTTGTAACGAAAATGGATGAAAAATCGATACAATTTTAACACACACGCTCCAATTTTCAAGACGGTTGCGCAAAAATATTCCCTCTTATGAAAAACAAAATTTTTCTCCTTACATTTTTTATCGTCATTGGATGCACGGATCTGCTTAAATCCCAATCCTATGAGGGTTATATTGCAGATAATATCCCTGTGTGGTTTGATTTAAATGCAGGAACAGCTGATACATCCATCAATGGAACTTACTTCTACAAAAAAAACGGAGAGAATATCTCCATTACAGGATCAATGAACGGGAAAAATATCATCCTTCATGAAAAAAATAAAGATGGTATAATTACCGGTATTTTCACCTGTGTGAATTTTGAAGACAGTATTACAGGAAGTTGGAGAAAACCGAATGGCATTAAATTGCTTCCTGTGAAATTGTACAAGGTGAATCCCTCTTTTAGAACCTGTGCCATCATTCCGGGCACTGACAAATTAATTCTGAAACAAGGGAATACATTAAATGATGAATTAAAAGAATATGCAGATGAAGCAGGTAAAAAGCCGAAGGTGTCCTTTAATATCGCTGAAAAATGTATCGTCAGCATCTATTTTGATTGGGAATACATGGGTCCCTATTTATCAACCGGGACCATTCATCACACATTCAATTTGAACAGCAGTAAAGAAATTGCTTTATTAAAAGAGATTGATCCCGGAAAATTACCGCAACTTAAAAACAAAATAAAAACCCGGATTCAAAAGGAGTTGGATGGTGCGCGGAACAATTATAAAGCAGAGGAGTGGATCGATGCCTTCGGAGATAAGAAAACATATGAAGATGCTTTTCAGGTTTCAGATCTGCAGGAAAGTGCATTCGATAACTATTATATCAGAAATGGCTATCTTTTTATTAAGATGGATAATTACTTTGGATTCCCCCATGTTATCGAGGCCATGGATTTAACGATGATCATAGAAATTTCATTTGCTGAATTGGGATTGTACTTAAACAGCAATTCAATTTTCCAGAATATCAGGGAATGATGAAAAGCCCACTGGATGTGGATGGAGCTTGAAAAATTTAATCAAGGTATTAACGGAAATCATTGACCATGGCTGAAAAATTTCACTTCAAATGTGTCGATTGCAATGCGACCTATCCGGGAGATGAGATCATCTATCTCTGTCCGGCTTGCGAGGCTGCAAACAAACCCGGTCAGCCGCCCAGGGGCGTACTGAAAACACTCTACCCATATGAATCAATCCGGAACCACAGCGACCGGGTGTTTCTCATTCAGCATCTCGCTGAACAGCATTTTCTGCCACTGCTGCCACTTCACAGTATGGCTTCATGGCCGTCGCTGAAAATAGGAAGTACGCCGCTTTACCGTTTCGACCGGTTCGGAGATATCAGCGGGATGGATCATTCCGCAGATGAATTATCTGGAGCCCGCGATTATCCCGAATTTGAATGTTATTTGAAAGATGATTCCCAGAATCCGACCTTTTCTTTCAAGGACCGAGCTTCGGCTCTGGTTTCTGCCTGGGCGCGTGAACATGGAATATCAACGTTGATCGCTGCTTCTACAGGCAATGCGGGATCATCCCTTGCAGGGATTTGTGCATCACAGGGGCAGCGGGCCATCATTGTTGTTCCGGCTGCAGCACCGCTGGCCAAGCTTACCCAGATCCTGATGTATGGAGCCATCCTGATACCCGTGAGGGGAAGCTACGATGATGCTTTTGATTTGAGTGTAAAGATTTCAGAAAAATACGGCTATTATAACCGGAATACAGCGTACAATCCGCTGACCATCGAAGGCAAGAAGACGGTATCCTTCGAAATTTTCAGGCAACTGAACTACCAGATTCCCGACCGGATCTTTATTCCGGTGGGCGATGGGGTGATTTATGCCGGTGTATGCAAAGGATTTGAAGATCTTTTAAATCTTGGGATCATTGACCGGATGCCTGTTCTGGTTGCTGTTCAGGCGGAGGGAAGCAGTAACTTCATCAATAATCTGAAAAAAGATAAATTTATCGTTAAATCTTCAAAAACCATCGCCGATTCAATTTCGGTAGATGTGCCAAAATGTTTCAATATGGCGGTAGGTTATATGAATGATTATCACGGGGAGTCAGTTTCGGTATCAGACCAGGAAATCCTGCAGGCATCCTTGCTTCTTTCCCGTACATCCGGGATATTTGCTGAACCTGCCGCTGTAGCTGCCTTTGCGGGCATGCTGAAATTCAGGAGGCATGGCCTGATTCCTTCCGGATCAAAGAATGTGGTGCTGCTCACCGGGAGCGGACTGAAGGATCTGTCGGCCGTTCAATCTTCCATCAACATTCCCGATCCGGCAGAACCCGATATGGCCTCAGTTGAACGCGTGATCAACGGACATGGGTTCATTTCCAAAAAATCCTGAAGTGATAACATTTTATCTGAATCATCGAAAAATTGCCTATTCAGGGGATGAAAACCTGACGCTGCTGCATTATCTGCGGGAATTGGCGGGAATAACCTCTGTGAAAGACGGATGTTCAGGTCAGGCTGCCTGTGGCGCCTGCATGGTGGAGATCGACGGAAAGGCCCGGTTATCCTGTACCCGGAAGATGAAGTTCCTTGACGGATCAAAGGTTATCACCATGGAGGGCATTCCTGAAGTGGTGCGTGATATTATTGCCAATGCGTATGTGGAAAAAGGGGCTGTACAATGCGGGTTTTGCACTCCGGGGCTGATCATGCGAACCAAAGTTCTTTTTTCAGAAAACCCAAACCCCACCAGAGAACAAATCAAAAAAGCCATCAGTCTGAATCTTTGCCGGTGCACAGGATATGTGAAAATTGTGGATGCCATTGAGGAGGCCATGAAAAACTTAAGGGTAAACATTGCAGCGGGGAATGGGCCTGTGACAGGACAGCTCAAGGAGTCTCCCAGGACTGACGACCAGTTCAAATCAACCGGGATCGGAGAACAATTTCAAAGCTACACCCCATTCAACCCAGCCGGCATCGGTCAACCTCTGCCCAAGTATGAGGCCTACGAAACGGCCATCGGGAGAAGAAATTTCATCAACGATATGCAGGTTGAGGGGATGCTTTACGGCGCCCTCCGCTTCAGCGACCATCCAAGGGCACGTGTCATTTCAATCGATACTTCGGAAGCATCAAAAACTGAGGGAGTAATCAGGATATTCACGGCAGGAGATGTTCCGGGCGATCGTTATACCGGGTTGATAATCAGCGACTGGCCATTGATGATCGCAACAGGTGAAACTACAAGATACATTGGTGATGTTATCGCCGGGGTTGTTGCGGTTAATGAAGATATTGCCCGCAAGGCTGCAAGTCTCATCCGGGTTGAATATGAGGTGCTTGAACCCGTATCTGATGTTAACAAAGCTCTGGAACCAAACTCTGCACAGGTTCATCCGGGGAAAACGAATCTACTTGAAAAATGTATTGTCCGCAGGGGTGACCCGGTTGGAGACGTTCTGGAAAAGTCACCATTTCGTACATCCGGAATTTATGAAACCCAGCGTGTAGAACATGCTTTTCTGGAAACAGAAACGGCATTGGCCTTGCCGGTTGAAAACGGAATTCATCTCTACAGCCAGGGACAAGGCATTTACGTCGATCAACGTCAGGTTGCCTCGCTGCTGGGATTGGATGACGAGCAAATCCGTGTTACATTGGTCGCATGTGGCGGTGGATTCGGCGGACGTGAAGACATGACAGTGCAAGGCCATGTTTCACTGTTTGCTTTTCTTTTGCAGCAACCGGTGAAATTACACCTGTCGCGGGAGGAGTCCATTATGATGCATCCGAAACGGCACCCGGTGTGGATGGATATTTCGGTGGCTTGCGATGAGAATGGAATGTTAACAGGTTTAAGCCTGAAAGCTATTGGCGACACCGGCGCTTATGCCTCGGTGGGAACCAAGGTTATGGAACGCGTGGCTGGCCATGCCAGTGGCGGTTATCATATTCCTTCGGTGGATATAGAATCGCTCACAGTTTATACCAACAACATACCGTCTGGCGCCATGCGCGGGTTTGGCGCAAACCAGGTTGCCTTCGCCCTCGAAAGTTGCATTGATGAATTATGCATGCAGGGCGGATTCGACAGATGGAAATTCCGGTTCGACAATGCCCTGTGTGAAGGGAAGATGACGGCAACCGGGCAGATCCTTGGCAAAGGGGTCGGGATAAAAGCTTGTCTTCTTGCCCTCAAAGATCAATTCTATGCGTCAAAATATACAGGTCTCGCCTGTGCAATCAAAAACTCTGGAGTCGGTAACGGGATGACTGATTTCAGCGATGTAAAGATCAGTATCCTGAAGAACGGAAGAGTCCTGATTGAACATGGCTGGACAGAGATGGGACAGGGTGTGCAAAATATGGCTATCCAGACCCTTCATCAGGAAACAGGCATTGATGTATCCATGATTGATGTTGTAGTAGATACCAGCGCTGATCTGCCTACCGGGATGACAACTTCTTCCCGAGCAACCGCCCTGCTGGGCAATGCCATCATTGATGCTGCTATAAAATTGCGTGAGGATCTGGATCAGAATGCTCCAGGTTGTGTTGATTTGCACGGTAAAGGATTGGCAATTGCACTCTATCATATGGCAGGCAATATATACACCGGAAAATATTATTGCGACTGGACCACCAAGCCAGGAGCCGAAGTTGAAAAGATCATCACCCATTATTCGTATGGATATGCAGCACAGCTGGTTGTTTTGAATGAACATGGTGAAATAGAGAAAGTGTATGCGGCCCATGATGCCGGGAAGATCATGAATCCAATGTTGTTTGAAGGCCAGATCCAGGGAGCCGTTCACATGGGGTTAGGCTATGCCCTGACTGAAGATTTGCCAATGAAAGATAGCCGATTGTTAAGCTCGAAACTATCTGATTGTGGGGTGCTTAACTCACAACAAACCCCTGAGATCATTGTCATCGGCGTTGAAGAACCCGACCCGGTTGGCCCATACGGCGCCAAAGGGATCGGGGAAATTGGCCTGGTGCCAACGGCAGCCGCGGTTGCCAATGCATTGTGTGCATTTGATGGCATCAGGAGGAAGAAGTTGCCGATGAAACGGAATAATGCGTAACTTGAACACCGTTTTCTCATTACAAAATCATGACTCAATCTTCCATTCGCGATAACCATTCCAGGGGTACAGCTGGCGATTTCATTAGTTCACAAACCAAACCAGGAGCTGATCTTTCATTCGTTTCAGCCTATTTTAACTATTTTGCACACGCGAAACTAAAGAATGTTCTTAACCAGATTGCACATTTGCGGTTTTTATTTGGCGAACCCAAGTTCCTTCAGAAGATTGATCCAAATAAAACGAATTCAAAAGCATTTAAAATAACCGATGATGAATTGACTATCCCGATTGAAGACCGGTTGCAGCAAAAGGCAATTGCCCGCGAATGTTGCGACTGGATCAGGGAAAAAGTTGAGATCAGATCGCTGGTTGAACCCG
>JBAXKG010000022.1:0-40547 GCA_037137455.1 Bacteroidota bacterium | reverse complement strand
ATAGCTGTCACAAAGTTAACGATTCCTTTCGAAAGGGCAAAATAGAAAATTCAAACTACTCTGAAAAAATCAGAGTCGTTTATTTTGCATCATACTTTCAAGTGAAAGGAGGATGCCCAGTATCAAGCTATAGATGGAGGCAACAAGGATCTGGTGACCTTCGTAAAGCATGAAATTAAGAGTTTGGGCGGGGATCCAGAAGAGAAGAGCGGTATGGTTTTTTTGATGACAAAATTCCAGAAAGTGAGCCAGTTTCCATCCTGAAAATAATTACTAACAGGGATTGGGGTGAAAAACCCCTTCAATGTTCAATCAAATGTTCGTTATCAAAATATGGAATTTCGGGATGTACAAAAGCATCAATAATTGCGTTCAGGTTAATCATAAAAAAAACAACCATAACACAAAATGCTAATTCAAAAACCCTGTGCTTTCGGATACTTACTGTTGACTATTTCTTTTCCGTCATTTATTTTTTGTTGGCACATAACGTTTCAATATATTGATTTCAAGATTATTGGGTCTCTGTAGGATGTTAGTTCTGGTCAGTTAGAGGTTGGGTCGGCCGGAAAGTTGGCCCAAATTGCATAATCCTGTCCCATACTTTTCAAGTAGTCGCTCCAAAGTTTTTCAGGATGGTCGTTGATAACTTCCATTACGGTGGTTTGCGAAAGCACCCATGATTTTTCACGAAGTTCACGCTCGAGCTGGTTGGCCGACCAGCCGGAGTAACCCACGAAAAACCGGATTTCACCCGGCGACATTATTTTATTTTTCAACATGGTCTTAATGGCATCAAGGTCGCCACCCCAGTAAAGGCCTTGCATTATGGGAACACTTTGATCAACATCTGAACGTGTATGGATGAAAAACAAACTGTCGGTCTTCACGGGCCCACCAAGAAATAATGGCATATTATAACCTGGAAAACCCTTTATGATGTCCTTTATCCGGGCTTCAATCGGTTTATTGATGATTACGCCGAAAGTGCCTTCATCATTATGTTCGGCAAGTAGCACGACCGACTGCCGAAAATAGAAATCGCGCAATGATGGCTCAGAGATAAGAATGCTTCCCTGTTTTGGTTTAATGCGTTGTTTTTCCATGGAGTTTGTGCAATTTTAGTATTTTTGCGTTGGGCACACCCGACAAATATAATACCAATTCATGGCAAGGTCAAGCAGGCAGTCAACATTTATTCAACTGCGTGAACAATTTCCTTTTTTTGTATTTGAAAAGCAGGAGTATTGGCTGACTTCGCGGGGCCTCGAAATACGTTTTACCTTTAACCTGGCTGACAAGTACCAGTTTTACCCTTCGATTTTTATACCGCGGAATTCCTTTTTCCGGCCCGATGAAGAGATAACGAATCACATCGAAAACATAATTTTCAACCTTGGAATGATTGAACTGATAAGCTATTGGAAAGCTACTTGTTCGCCAATGCTCGTCATCAAACCATTTGCTTTGCATCCTGAACAGGTATCGTGGTGGAAAAAGCTCTATTTCCATGGTTTGGGCGAATTTTTTTACCTGAATAACCTTGATGTTACTGAAGACAGTTTTATGGAGGTTAAGGTTGCTTCACAGGTTATATTGTCAGCTGAAAATTTTGAATTTGATGAAGGTATCATCATTCCGGTCGGGGGAGGTAAAGATTCAGCAGTAACCCTTGAATTATCAGGGTCAAGGCCAGGAAGCCTTCCTTTGATTATGAACCCTCGGGGAGCAAGTTTGGAGACCATTGCTGCTAAAGGATTTTCAATGGAACAGTTTATTGAAATCCGCAGAACGATTGATCCCACATTGCTGAAACTGAATGAACTGGGATTTCTCAACGGACATACCCCTTTCTCGGCGCTTTTGGCATTCGTCACAGCGCTTTCGGCCATTGTGACAGGCCGCCGGCATATTGCATTATCGAACGAATCGAGCGCGAGCGAGGCTACCATTGAAGGAACGGATATCAACCATCAATATTCAAAATCGTTGAAATTTGAATCAGATTTCCGCGATTATATAAAGCGATGGATCAGTGAAGACATCAACTATTTCAGTCTTTTGCGCCCACTGAATGAACTGCAGATTGCATCCTTTTTCTCAAGATTCCCGAAATATCACCAGGTTTTCAAAAGTTGTAACGTGGCAAGCAAAACCAATTCATGGTGCGGCTGCTGTGCAAAATGTTTGTTTACCTTTATTATTTTATCTCCGTTTTTGGATGAAGAACATCTGGTGGTGATTTTTGGAAAAAATCTTCTGGCTGATGCATCATTAATGTTGTTATTCGATCAACTCACGGGAGTGGCTGAAGAAAAACCATTCGATTGTGTGGGGACAATTCGTGAAGTAAATCTTGCGCTGTGTGAAGTCATAAGGCATAACGTTGATAAGGAGTTGCCGGTTTTACTGAATTATTACCGTAACTCACAGTCGTTCTATAAGTACAGCCAGTTTGATTTTGCCAGTGAACTTTTCCAGGTGTCTTCAGAACATTATTTGTTGCCGGAGTTCAAAATTTTAATTGAGGATTGGGTTAAAAAAATGTAAACGAATGAAAATGCAAACAACATGACAGGTGAAAAAACAGGCGGGGAGAGTTGCGAATAACCAAAATAATGATGGTTGATTTCATAAGACAGAAATATTCGAATAAGTCTATTGTCCTTCTGGGATTCGGCAGGGAAGGCCAGTCAAGTTATGCCTTGCTGAGAAAGATATTTCCAGACAAACATTTGAACATTGCTGATGCAAACACTGCCGTGAGCGAAAATCCAATTGTATGTGATGACAAGAATCTTAGTTTTTTCACTGGACCGGGCTACCTTAACCAGTTGAATGAATTTGATGTGATTTTTCGTTCGCCGGGAATCCCAATTTGGAAATATATCAAACAGAATTTTCAAACCAGCTCGCCCTCCAATCACTCACTCAATCACTCAATCCCCCGTGAAAAGATCACCTCGCAAACAGAGTTGTTTCTGCAATATTATGCAAAACAGGTAATCGGAATTACCGGAACAAAAGGTAAAAGCACAACTTCGAGCCTGATTAATCATATTCTGTCTACAGCCGGCAAGGATTCTCTTTTGGTTGGCAATATCGGCAATCCCCCATTTCATTTTCTTGACCTCATCACACCAGATACAAAAATCGTTTTTGAACTATCTTCCCATCAGCTGGAATTTATTCGTGTAGCACCCCATATCTCTGTATTGCTCAACTTGTTTCAGGAACACCTCGACGCTTATGCCAGTTATGAAGATTACCAGCTTGCCAAGCTGAACATCACGAAATTTCAACAACCGGATGATTGGCTGGTTTTCAATATCGATGATCAGCTCTTAGCCGGGCATGTTCAACCCTACCAACCTTTACGGAAAAGTTATCCTTTTTCGGTCAGTGAATACCCCAATCCCGGAGGATTTATCCGCGATGGATGGATTTGCTTTTCAAACGGAATGCATACAACGCCGGTATGGAAAATTCACCAGGACCGGTTTCTCAGAGGCGAACACAATCTCAAAAATATTCTGGCAGCGGTGAATGTAGCAATGATATGCGGCATTGCTCCCGGGATAATCGAAGAGGGCATTGCTACTTTTAAAGGCCTGGAGCATCGGATGGAGTGGGTGGGCGAATTTGGAAAAATCCATTTTTACAATGATTCGATTGCCACTATTCCCGAAGCATGCATGGCGGCGCTAAAAGCGATTCCCAAAGTTGACACACTCATCGCAGGCGGGTTCGACCGTGGTATCGACTACTCTGAACTGGCTGTATTCCTTTGCGCGTCTGATGTGAGGAATCTTATTTTATTAGGGGCAGCCGGAAAGCGTATCGGAGAAAATCTGAGAAAAATGGAACCCAATGGGAAGAGAATTTTTTATATCAACAGGTTCGATGATTTTTGTTCAATAGCTTTCCGTGAAACCCTCGCAGGTTATGCTTGTCTATTATCGCCGGCTGCAGCCAGCTATGATGAGTTTAAGAATTTCGAGGAACGGGGAAAAAGATTCAGGGCTCTGGTAAATCAGAAATGACCAATGACGAATAACGAATGACGAATAGAAAGTTTACAGGTTTATTTAGTTGCCTGGTTTTTTTTGCCGGGCAGATATCGGCGCAGCAAAATGATTATAACATTCTGGTTAACGGATACATTCAGAAGTACAAGGATATTGCCGTGAAGGAGATGATGGTGTATCGTGTACCCGCGAGCATTACACTTGCCCAGGGAATTCTGGAATCGAATGTGGGTCGCAGCCAGCTTGCCACGCAGGCTAATAATCATTTCGGGATCAAATGCCACAAGGAATGGTCAGGGAAGACCTTCTACCAGGCAGATGACCTGCCCAACGAGTGTTTCAGAAAGTATGACAATCCTATAGAATCGTTTCGCGACCATTCCTATTTCCTGACACAGCGCGACCGTTACAAAGGTTTGTTTAACCTCGATGTAAGCGATTACAAAGGATGGGCCAAAGGATTACAATCAGCTGGTTATGC
Organism: Bacteroidota bacterium; assembly: GCA_037137455.1. GTDB lineage: Bacteria > Bacteroidota > Bacteroidia > Bacteroidales > FEN-979 > CAIVAT01. The sequence continues at coordinate 36,038 of JBAXKG010000022.1, read as the reverse complement.
GACTAACCCCAGTTATGCAGTAAAATTGATACAGACTATAGAAACCTTCTCATTGTTCAGGTTTGACAATGCAAATTTTATCACTGTATTTGGCGATATTCTGGAGGACCTTGATAATCCTGAGAAACAGGAATGGTTACGCAAATTTATTGTTGTCAAAAAAGGCCCGAATAACCGTAATATATTTGAAAACAACCGTTTACGAATGATCATCTCCCGTAAGGATGACAATTTGTACATTATTGCCCGTGATTTTGATATTTCAGTGAACCATCTTTTGTCATACAACGATCTGCACATTGCCACTGCGCTCAAGCCCGGGCAGATTGTATACCTCGAAAGCAAACGCCGGAAGGGAGCTGCTGAAAGCCATATCGTACAAAAAGGGGAAACGCTTTACACAATTTCGCAGCTTTATGGGATCAGGCTCAAAATGATATATAAACGAAACGATCTAAGCGAAGGTGTTGAACCGGCAAAAGGGATGGTGCTAAAGTTAAGGTAGCCTGTAGTTCTTCAGGAATTTCCCAGCCCCGACCACCAAATTCAACTGAACGGAATTTTCAAGATATCCCAGGTCAAAAGGTGTATTGCCCCTGATACCCGACTCGAGCTCCCTGTAGCCGTGTTCATCGAACAGATATAATTCGTTGGTTTCGGGAACTACAAAACCGATTAATGCTTTATTATCCCGGCCATGCAGCAAGAATGGCGGATTGCTTATTTCACGCCTGAAGGCATAAGAGTATATAAGTTTATAATTGCGGTTATAATAAAAGATCTTATTTCTGTCGGTAAAAATAAATTCCGGATGACCATTTCCTGTGATGTCCTCGTAAAAGAAATGATGGGCCGGCGAAAAAAGGTTTAGAGTAACCTCAGAAGTTCGGCCATTTGCCTGGATGAAAATCACTTTACCATTAGGATCGGTGGTAAGTAACGGTCCTTTTTTATTAGTTCTGTTTAAATAAAATTCAGAGGCAGGCGCATGCATGAATTTTGGCCCTGGAGTGATTTGAGTATCGCCGTTGGGGTCAACGACCATAGTAATTCCAGAGATGCCTGAGATCATAATAAAATTTTTAGTTCCTACCTTATAAATCGATACGGGGCCAATAATTTCTTCATTCAGCCTGGGCCGTTTCCAGGTAATTATTGATTTGCCATCAAGGTCAAAATTATAAATGCGGTTATCCTGGAATGCAACCAGGATGTTGTAATCTTTGTTCTTATTCCAGTCGGTCACCGTTAGTCCGTTGGTTGCATGTAAAGGGAAGCGCATTGGATATTTATCGGCAAACTTCCCATCGGCGCTGAGAAGGTAGAGGTGGGTGTCGGTATTGAAAAGCAGGAACAATGAATCACTTCCGGCCAGGCGGATGGGATGTATTTTTCCCATTAATTTCCCCATGATATGAAGTTTCCAAGCAATGTGACCATCGGAAGTAACGAGATATAGGTTATTTGCGATATCGCATGCAACTACCGCGTTATTGCCAGCAATTGAAGTCGGGATAATATTTGGTTGCCCGATGATAGTCGTATCCAATTTTACCTGCCATTGGGTTGGGCCCTCTTTATCAAGGTTTGGATTATAACGAATGAAAAAGCTGGAATAAAACATACCATCAACACTGTTGTACTGAAAAGCTACTGATTCGAATTTTCGCAAGCTGTCAATTACGGGATTTATTTGATCTGAAAGCTCTTTACTCAACATTTCCTTTAAGGAGCGTACCGCATGGCGTGCATTGAAATAACAGAAAACATTGGATTTTTCTGAGAGGTTCCCCTCAAAATCGATGTATACTTTGTCTTTGTCAAGAGTGGTATTGTCAGACACAGATTCTATGACCATTTCGAGGTCTTTGGGATCTCTGGCACATATTAAATATCCTTTGAGAAAGGTAAAGCATTTTACATCGACCTTTCCGAAAAGTTCGCCGAACAGGGTCGGCAAAAAGGCGGGAAGAGCTATTTTGTATATTTTGTGCCCCTTGTAAAGCACTGAGTCGGTATTGAGGCCCAGTGTATCAGCAAGGGCAAACAGAGACGAGCTGGTACGCAGAGAGTCACGCGTACTGAATGCAATAAATGGAACTTCGCCTAATGATCCGTGATCTTTCATCACAAAAAGACATGCTTCATTACCCATCCACGGAATAAAATACTCGCTGATATTTAGTTGGTATTGATCAATGAGGTTAATCGTGGTATTTTGTTCACTGGTGAAGTTATCTTCGCGGGGGGTACGACCCTGAAATCGCTGGCAAAAGCGTGAAGGATTACTCCATCCATAGGAGGTAAAATAGAGTGCATTGGCCGGGATTATCTTCGCTATCTCTTTTTTCTGTGGCATCTGGTCGGTGAAGAGAGCCAGAAATTGCTGACTGCTGTCGGAAGCCACAGTTATTCCGTTGAACAATAGCTCGTCTTTTTTAATTATGAGGTCGAGTCCGCTCCAGTCGGCAAAGTTGGAAAATTTCAGCAGATCGGGGAGGTTTTCATCCCGGGTTATTTTTGAGAGGACAAGTGAGAAGAATCGGTAGTTTACAAAAATATTTGCATCTACTTTTTTCCCGGTGGTTCCTTCTACTTTCCTGAATCCTGAAGATGCGGCTAATGGAGTATTCAGCGACAAGCGATCGATAGCCCTTTTGACCAGGTCGGAATGAAAGCTGCCCAGGAATACTCCTTTAAGCACTGCAAAATAAAAAGCTTCGCGACTTCCTTTCGATTGAATCCGGTGCAGGGTAGTAGTGAAATAAGGGGTTTCGTAGTGGATGGCCTTACCTGCGCTTATTTCGTTGATGAAATCAAGGATATAAGATTCAGGATCGGAGCCGGAAACTTTGGCAAGATAAAGGGCTCCGAAATTGGTTCGTCCGCTAAGGGTAATTGAGACAAGCACGCTATATTGCTGAAAGATTTTGCTGATCTTTTCATTTTTCTTGCTTGCCGAATCAACATAATTTAATTCATTCCGCACAGAGTTGATTCCCGGGAAGCGTGACAGTGCCTTCCAGAGCAGGTTCGAACGGTTGAGTTCTTCGAGGAGGTTTCCGGCTTTATTGAGTTGGATTATCAGGGCAGTATTTCCGGGAACTGCATTGAAAGGTGATTCGGCAGGCCGTTGAAATTTTATATAAAGTACGTAGCCGAGCCAGGAAAAACCTGTCAATGCCAAAAGTGCAGCAAGAGTAATAAGGATGATCCGTAAATGTCTCATAGGTGGCCTTCCATGGGAAAAAACCGGCGCAAAGGTATACAAAATTGATATGGAATAATTGAAAATGGATAATTGATTATTTGGTCGATGGAATCTGGAGTTTCAGCTGTTCCGCCATTCTGAAACTCCTTCGGTGATGAAGGGTTATTCCGAACTTTGCAATGGCATCCCGATGTTTTTTAGATGGATAGCCTTTGTTGTTTTTCCATCCGTACTCTTCATGCTGATAATGGAGATTAACCATATACTCATCACGATAGGTTTTGGCTAACACTGATGCAGCTGCAATAGAAAGGTATTTTTCATCGCCTTTAACGATGCATTGATGAGGAATGTCAGGATAGGGCTTAAAGCGGTTGCCATCAATCAGAAGTAATTGTGGAAAATGGTTAAGAAGTTGTATAGCCTTGTGCATGGCAAGGATAGAGGCATTAAGGATATTGATTTCATCGATGGTCAAGGCATCCACACAGGCCACTGCCCAGGCAATAGCTTTGTGTTCGATTATCGGTCGCAAACTATTACGTTGTTTTTCGGTAAGTTGTTTTGAATCGGTGAGAATTTCATCACTGAAATCGCGCGGAAGGATTACCGCAGCCGCAAAAACCGGTCCGGCTAAGCATCCCCGTCCGGCTTCATCGCAACCAGCTTCGATGAGAGTTTTTGTATAATGGCCTGGAAGCGTCGCATGCTTCATGGTGATCAATGATAAACAATGTTATGGATGAACAGGTTATTTATCAATAATGAAAGAAAATAGAAGAGCAGGATTATCTCGGCAATCCTTGTTTTCTTCAGATTTGTAAGCGTGCCTGTGATCACCATTGCTATTGCCGGCATTGCCAGGGCCGGGTGGAAAGCTGCCATTGAACTGCTAAAAAGGAACGAAATTACCGTAAATACAAGTGTCCATAGAATAATATTGGTTTTAGCCCTGATCTCTACAGTTTTCTCAGGACCACTTCTGAATGAAAAAATCCCCCATATTGCAAGCAAAAAAGTAACCCCGCAAATTATCCAGAAGTCTGCTGGCAATGGATTTGGAAAAACCAGGATTCGACAGAATAACGAAGGGTATTCAACAAACCGGATAAAAAATTCATCGCGCCACAAAAACCAGACTGCCAGATAAATGAATGGGGTAACCAGTCCGATTACCGCGGCCATCCATGCTCTCCAGTTACCGGCGCGAAATATAAGAAAACTTATTATAACGAAAAAGAACCAAAACAGGAATGGAAGATAAAAGAGGCTGGCAATAGAAGTGAAGAATCCGGCTCCAAATAAGCGGTCAAGGTGCTCGGGTTTATTATATGATATCAACAAGTGGTATAGAATTAAAATCATAAATGAAATGGATATGTTGATAGGGTTGAGGGTGAGTTGTAAGGGCAGGAAACTCATCAGCACAAGAAATACCAGGGCAGACAGGGAGGAATTTTTCAATACCAGTTCATGTCGACTCAGAATTTGTCCAAGCCAGTATGTTTCAGCTAGTACTAAAAGAAAGCCTGTGAGGGTGGCCAGTGTTGGCTTATCAGATAATAAAAAGTATAAAAGTGAATATAGTGGCATCGGATCTTCTGGTGCAGGCATACCGGGTGGCATAACGAACGCACTTAACCACAGGCCTAAGCCAATAATCCCGATCACGAGATACTGTACGAAGAAGCTGGATTTGAAAAATTTGATAAACAAGGTAGTTGATTAGAAGTTTGTGGTTAAAATGTGATTGAGCGATTAAATCGTTATATTTCATTCTTTTAAATCGAAACCGATGTCGGTTCTGTAATGTTTTCCTTCAAAATTGATTTTTTTTGCATTTTCATAAGATTTTGTAAGCGCTTCCTCCATGGTTTTTCCGTATGATGTCAATGCCATGACACGCCCGCCATTTGAAACAGGCTCACCAGAATTTGGTTTTATATCGGTACCGGCATGAAATATAATACTGCCATCAACATTTTCTTCGCCTGTGATTACATTGCCTTTTACATATGATCCGGGATATCCTTTGGAGACCAACATGACGGTGGCTGTTACCTGAGTATCGACAGAGATGGTTTCAAAATCCAGGGATTGTGTCGCTACTGCCTGAAAGAGTTTTACCAGGTCATTCTGAAGCCTTGGAATTACAGCTTCAGCTTCGGGGTCGCCCATCCTGCAGTTATATTCGATGACATAAGGATTGTCGTTAACTTTGATTAATCCAAAGAAAATGAAACCTTTGTATTCGATTCCTTCGGCAAGGAGTCCGCGCATTGTTGGAATGATCACCTGCTGCTCAACTTTGTCCATGAAAAGCTTATCGGCAAACTGAACCGGTGAGATAGCTCCCATGCCCCCTGTGTTAGGGCCGGTATCTCCCTCTCCGATTTTTTTATAATCTTTGGCTTCGGGAAGTAGTTTATAGTTTTTTCCATCAGTTAAAATGAACACAGAAAGTTCGATTCCTTTAAGAAATTCCTCGATTACGATCTTTTCTGAGGCTGTGCCGAACCGCTCCTCTTCGAGCATATCCGTGAATTCTCTTGATGCTTCATCAAGGGTTTCGCAAATAATAACCCCCTTTCCGGCTGCCAGCCCATCTGCTTTAATTACATATGGCGGCTGAAGTGAATTCAGGAACTTCAATCCCTGGTTAATCGTTTGGCGGTTGAAAGTTTGATAGCGGGCAGTCGGGATTTTGTGCCGTTCCATAAACTGTTTGGCGAAATCCTTGCTTCCTTCGAGCATTGCTGCCTTTTTTGCCGGGCCAATTACGGGAATATGCCTGATGTCGGTATCGGCCAGGAAAAAATCATGTATGCCATTCACCAGCGGGTCTTCGGGACCTACAACCACCATTTCAATTTGATGTGTCAAAACTGCAGCTTTTATTGCCATGAAATCGTTGACTGATATAGGGATGTTAATTCCCACCCTTGCAGTACCGGCATTTCCCGGTGCAATAAACAGATTGGTAAGCAGGGGGCTTTGGGTTAATTTCCATGCCAATGCATGCTCCCGGCCGCCCGAACCAATCAGAAGAATATTCATAAATAATCAGGATTTAACAGCTTTTTCAATCGATTCCCACAAACGGTCGGCGGTTTCCTGCCATGAGAACAAGTCCTTGCGACGGCGGCCACGCATAACCAGTTCTTCACGAATACTTTCGTACTGGTATGCTTTGTATAATGCTTCAGCAATTGAAGCCGGATCGAAAGGATCGACCAACAGGGCAGCATCTCCGGCTACTTCTGGCATAGAGGTTACATTTGAAGTGATAACCGGCACATTGCAACGAAATGCTTCAACAATAGGAATTCCAAATCCTTCGAAATATGATACATAAGTAAGCGCCAGAGCAGAACCCAGAACGAGGGAAAGTTCATCGGTATTCAAACGTCCGGTAAATATCACATCATCGGAAAAGATCATTCGGTTATATGCAAAATCGATGTCATGGGTCCACCATTTTTTTGCTCCGACAATCACCAATTTTACTTCCGAAGGGTTTAATTTTTTGAAGAGATCGAATGCCCTGAAGAGGTTGATAAGGTTTTTTCTTGGATGAAGCGACCCGATGAAAATAAAATAGGGAAGTCCATCGGTGTATTTATTGCGAACCTTTTCTTTTTCCTTAGCAGTAAGAGGGTGATATGCATCGTGCGCCCCATCGTAAACAACATCCACTTTGTCGGGGGAAACGTTGTATTGTTTTACAATGTCCTCCTTTGAAAATTCGGAAACTGTGGCAATCCTGACTGATTTTGCAGCATATTTCGGAAAATACTGTCGGTAATAGCGGCGGGTCCAGAAGGGAATATCCTGTGGATAGTGTTCGAAATTCAGATCGTGGAAAACGGTCATTGATTTAACCGGGGTTTTAAGTGACAGAAACCCATCGGGAGAAAGAAAAAGATCTGGCTTAATCCGTTCAAGAAGTTTTGGGATAGCCATTTCGAACCAGGCGTAATAGAGCACCGGATGACGGGCATGAGGGTATTGGATGATTGGAGTGATATTGTCGGAGAAGAGAAATTCCGGATCATATTCGCGATCGAAAATGAAATAAAAATGATGTTCGGGATGTTGCGTAGTAATCCGTTTCAGCGACTCATAAGTAAACCAACCGATTCCTTCGAGTTTGTTCTGGATGAGCAGGCGGGTATTGACAGCAATGTTCATTAATTTATTTAACTTTGTAGCAAATATCTGAATATTTTTTGAGTTATAATTAAAAGTTGCCACTCCCGGAAGCTTTTATTCTTATTTCATGCAAAGAAAGTTCCTGACAAACCTGGGCTTACTGCTTTTTCTGAATCTCCTCATAAAACCTGTCTGGATTTTTGGGATCGACCTGAATGTTCAGCGCCTTGTTGGATTGGGAGACTATGGCTTTTATTTTGTGATCCTGAATTTTTCATTCCTGTTTAACATCATTCTTGATCTAGGTATAACCAATTTTAACAACCGCAACATTGCCCAACATAATCATCTGCTGAACAAACATTTTTCAGGGATTCTGGTTGTGAAATTATTGCTTGGCTTGATTTATGTCGTCATCGCCTTTATAATTGCGCTGATTTTGCGTTACAGCGCCGACCAGTTCAGGTTGTTAGGCTGGCTTGCATTTAACCAGTTCCTGCTTTCATTTATTCTTTACCTGCGATCGAACATCTCCGGATATATGATGTTCAAAACTGAAAGTTTGTTGTCAGTTCTTGATCGCTTTCTAATGATAATCTTTTGCGGTATGTTACTTTGGGGACATGTCATTTCATCTCCTTTCCGTATCGAGTGGTTTGTTTACTCTCAAACGGCGGCCTATTCAATTACTGCTGCCCTTGCTTTTCTTATCGTGGTTAAAAAAGCCCGCTTCCGTAAATTAAACTGGAACTGGCCTTTTTTTCTTATGATTATGAAGCAGAGTTTCCCATTTGCATTGCTTGTTTTATTGATGACATTTTACAATCGCCTTGATCCTGTAATGCTTGAAAGCTTGCTCCCCGATAAAATAGGAAATGAACAAGCAGGCATTTATGCATCAGGATTTCGCCTGCTCGATGCAGCCAACATGATTGCCTATCTTTTTGCAGTGTTGCTGATTCCTATATTTTCAAAAATGATAAAGAATAAGCAGCCTATCGAAAAAATGTTAAAACTTTCATTTACAATTATCATCACCCTCGCCATCATTGTGGCATTTGGCTCATTTTTTTATAGTTATGAATTGATCGACCTCTTGTATGACGCCCACATCGAAGCCTCCACCAATGTATTCCAACTTCTGATACTTGGCTTTATCGCTGTATCAACCACATACATTTTTGGCACATTGCTAACAGCCAATGGCAACCTGAAGCAGTTAAATATCATTGCATTGTTCGGGCTGCTTATAAACTTTGCCCTGAACTATCTACTCATCCCGCGAATGCTGGCCTCTGGTTCCGCGATTTCCAGCCTGGTCACCCAGTTTACCATGGCTATATTGCAAGTAATAATTGTTCAGCGGATTTTCAAATTCAAGGTCAACTACATTTACCTTTTAACCCTGGTCATTTTTGTGATCGGGGTGATATGCTTCAATATGCTATCCAAAGTTTACATTATACACTGGCCGTTCCTGACGGTGCAGAAAGCATGGCTTGGAAATTTTATCCTGATGCTGCTTGCATCGGTTTTTCTGGCTGTATTTTTGCGACTTTGGAGTTTCAGGTCCCTTATGAACATATTGCGCGAAGGCCGCTGATTATTTAGTATTTCCATGTAACTTCCTATTGGACTTTCCGTATAATTGCCTAATTTTGGCAATAATTCTGATATTTCTCCTATGACCAATGAAATAAAAAAGGGAGAAGATTTCGATTCCTCCAATCTCGTAATCTTTCTCTACAGATGGCGAAAACCGTTGTTTATCGTAATGGTGGTTGCGCTTGTGGGTTCATGGTTCTTTTCCTCACCCTGGTTCATTACCCCTAAGTACAAATCAACAGTGATCATGTTCCCTGCCAGCAGCAGTTCCATCTCCAAATCACTTCTTAACGAACAATCGGTTAAAGGGCAGGACATTACCGCGTTGGGTGAGGCCGACCAGGCTGAACAGCTGCTTCAGATCTTGAATTCAAATAAAATCAGGGACCGCATTATGCGCAAATTTAACCTGATGAAGCATTATAATATAGACAGTACATCTGATTATAAATATTCCAATCTTTTTAAAGAGTACGATAATAACATTACTTTTCGACGTACTGAGTTCATGGCTGTTCAATTATCAGTATATGATGCTGATGCTCAAATTGCCGCCGATATTGCAAATTCTATTGCATCACTGCTTGATTCTGTAAAAAATGATATGATGCGTCAGCGTTCGGTCAAAGGATTTCAGGTTGTTCAGAATGAGTACAATTCAATGAAGGCCGAGAAGGATAAGATTGTGGATTCTTTGATCACACTTGGCAGCCTTGGCGTAAATGATGTGGAATACCAGTCCCAGGTAATTAACCAGCAATTTGCGATTGCCATAATGAACGGAAACAGAACTGCCCAGGTTGCCCTTCAGAAAAAACTCGATATTCTTGGAAAATATGGTGGTATCTATATGGCCCTCAAAAATTCACTTGAATTTAAAACTGAACAACTGATACTTCTTGAAACCAAATATAAACAAGCTAAGGTAGATGCGGAAGAGAACCTCCCGCAAAAATTTGTTGTTAATGATGCCTTTAAAGCAGAACGAAAATCCTATCCCATTCGTTGGCTGATTATTATGGTTTCAACGGTTGCTGCTCTTTTCATGGCGATCATCATTATAATGGTAATGGAAAAAATTTCTGCATATAATTCGCATAAAAAATTTCAGCTCGGACAATCATAATAAAAAACCCCACATATGGACAATTTTTTCATCAGTAAAAACATAATAGATATTGCGTTAAAATGGAAGTTACAGCTTGTGGTTGTTATTGTGGCTGCCGCTTTGCTCTCAGTTTTCTTTTCCAGCCCGATATTTATTACGCCGCTGTACAAGTCTACCTGCTTGTTGTATCCCTCCAATATCTTTCCCTATTCCGATGAAAGTGAAACGGAGCAGAGTCTTCAGATCTTTCAGTCGAGGGATATCCGTGATACATTGGTTAAGAAATTTGACCTCGCAAAGCATTGGGGAATTGATCCTAATTACAAGCATTTTGAAAGTACCATGGTTTGGGAATACAATCAGCGGGTTCGAATCAACAAAACACCCTTTGAGGCCGTCGAAATTGAAGTTTGGGATAAGGAGCCTGCAATGGCCCGTGACCTTATAAATGCAATGCTCGATGCTTACAATAAAAAGATAAGGGCCATGCACAAGGAGAAGTATGGTGAGGTTGTAAGCAACTATAATTTCATTATGGGCATAAAAAAGGATTACATGGATTCGCTGAAATCAAGAGTGCAGGATTTGGGCGTAACATATGGACTTCTCGAATATCAGGCTCAAACGCGTGAGGTGACACGCGCCTATCTGAGTACCGGTGGTGGTTCTGTTCGTTCGGCCGAGGCTAAGGCGATGAAGAAGAACTTGGAGGAAAAGGGTGGAGAAATGCTTTTGCTGTCAGAAATGATACGCTCCGAATCCGATGCATTTAGTAATATGAAGATGGATTATGACCGTGCCCGTCTTGACTACAACAGGAACTATACATATGTGAATGTACTCAGCAAACCATTTTTGGCTGATAAAAAAGGTTATCCCATTCGATGGCTGATAGTGGTATTCAGCACCATGGCTGCTTTTTTCTTAGCCTTGCTGATCATCGGTATATTTGAACGAACCAAATTTCGCAGCTTGTTAACCGAAAGGAATGAAGGATAGACTGGCATTGATAGAAAGTTACTTTTCAGGCGCCAACCGAAGGATTCTCATTCTTTATGTATTGAGTGCTATTTTCATTGGACTAAACTGTTATTTAGTATATCGGGAAATTTACTGGTTGCTTTTTATGCCGGTTTTTCTGGTGGTTTTATATTTGTATTTCTATTCTCTGGATAAAATTCTTCTCCTGATCACCATTTTAACGCCGGTTGCCATCAATATAACCCAGTTTGAATTTAATATTGGTGTTTCAATCCCTTCAGAACCTATGATGTTGGGTGTCTTATTATTATTTATCATTAAGCTTTTTTATGCAAATAATTTTGATAAAAAGATATGGTCACATCCACTGACGATCATTATCGGATTGCAACTGGCGTGGATGCTGATTACCAGTATCACAAGCGATATGCCTCTGGTGTCATTCAAGCACCTGCTTGCCCGCCTTTGGTTTGTGGTACCGTTTTATATTTTGGGGATTCATCTTTTCAGAAAGCGGTCGAATATCAACCTTTTCATCTGGTTTTATACTATCTCACTTTTAGGAGTGATAGCATACACAACTTACAATCACTCTTTGTGGGGTTTTGATGAAAAGGCAGGCCATTGGGTAATGGAACCCTTTTATAATGATCACACAGCCTATGGAGCTATCCTTGCCCTTTTTATCCCTCTTTTTTGCGGGTTCGCCTTCAGCAAAGTGTATTCGAAGACGACCCGATTTTTCTCTGTCCTCGTGCTGGTTGCACTTTTTACTGCTTTGGTGCTTTCATTTTGCCGTGCAGCCTGGCTAAGCCTTGGTTTTGCCATAGGCATCCTGTTCATCGTAATTTTTCATATAAAATTCAAATGGATCATGTTTGTGACGGTCATTCTGGGGATCATCTTTTATCTGTTTTCATTTCAGATTCTCGACCGTCTTGAAAAAAACAGACAGGGCCCTTCAGCCAATTTTGTGGAGCATCTGAGATCCATTTCAAATATTTCGACCGATAATTCGAACCTTGAACGTATCAACCGTTGGCAATCGGCAATACGCATGTTCGAGGACAGGCCGGTGTTCGGATATGGGCCAGGCACCTACCAGTTTGAGTATGCTCCGTTTCAACGATCGGAAGAAAAGACTCTGATCAGTACTAATGCAGGAGATAAGGGAAATGCCCATAGTGAGTATATTGGTCCTCTTGCTGAACAAGGATTACCAGGGATGTTATTGGTTTTTGCACTGGTTTTGTCGTTTATTGTAACTGCCATGAGGGTATTCCGGCGTTCTGACGACCCTGAAGTAAAAATGCTTGCCTTATCGCTAATGCTGGCGCTTATGACCTATTTCTTCCATGGGATCATGAACAATTTCCTCGATACCGATAAAGCTTCGGTGCCTGTATGGGGATTCATGGCAGCTATTGTCGCACTTGATATTTATGCCGGTGGCAGAGAAAAAAACGCACTGACGAATGACGAATGACGAGTGTTTTTTTACTCTGTTACTTTGTTGCCTTTTTGCGCCAGTTGTCTTAAAACGGCTAGTTCACGCCACTTTTTCCGGGGATCATCAGCGGGAACCCCCCAGTAAGTTTTACCTCCTTCAAGTGATTTATCAACCCCCGACATGGCAAGGACGATTGCTTTTTTCCCGATAACGAGATCTTTGTTTACAGAAACGCGAGCCCAAAGGATCACATCGTCTTCGATACGGGTAACGCCGGCAATAGCACAATGAGCCCCGATCAGGCAGTTTCGTCCAACAAATGTGTCGTGGCCTATCTGTGTATGGTTGTCGAGTTTGGTGCCTGATGAAATGATAGTATCTCCTGAAACACCTTTGTCAATTGATGTAACGGCTCCAATTTCCACATTGTCTTCAATTACAACACGCCCACATGATTCCAGTTTCTTCCATCCGTCAGGCCTGTGCTGAAAGTAAAAAGCATCTGCTCCAAGAACCGCGCCAGAATGGATGATAACATTATTTCCGATCACTGTATGGTCGTATATACTGGCATTGCCATGGATAATGCAGTTTTTGCCAATCTTCACATGGTTTCCCACAAAAGCGCCTGGCTGAATTACAGTTCCTTCCCCGATTTCAGCATTTGGGCTGATTAATGCAAAAGCCTTTTCAAAAGGTCGGTATCGCATGGCCAATGAAACATAGTCATCAAAGGGTTTTTCGCTTATAAGAAGAGCTTTCCCCACAGGGCACTCAACCTCTTTATTTATGATGATAGTTGTAGCGTTCGAGGTCAGAGCCTTTGTGTAATATTTCGGATGATCGACAAAAGTCAGGTCACCAGCTTCTACCATATGGATTTCGTTCATCCCGGATACCAGGAAATCAGGGTCGCCAACTGGCTTGGCATGAAGCATTTCAGCCAGATCGGAAAGTTTTATCGGGAGCGGAAATTTCATCTATTTTGGTTTATGGGAACAGGTACCGATACTTAATTAAATCGTGTTAAGCGAAGCCGGAATAATTATTCATCACGCTTTTACCCGCTCCGAATAGTCCCCGGTCCGGGTATCAACCTTGATCAATTCTCCTTCACCGATAAAAAGCGGAACTTTCACGATAGCGCCGGTTTCAACGGTGCAGTCTTTTAGAGTATTGGTCGCTGTATTACCACGCATACCTGGTTCGGTATAAGTAATTTTAAGGATAACAAACGGAGGTAGTTCACAAGTAAGCGCGGTTTCAGTATCGGCATGAAAGAGAATTTCCACCTCCTGGCCTTCTTTTAAAAACTGTGATGCATTGATCAGCGATTCCGGAACATATATCTGTTCGAAGGTGTCCATATGCATGAAATGGTAATCGGTGTTCTCCTTAAAAAGATATTGATATTTTCTTCGTTCCACCCGGGCAATTTCAAGTTTGGCGCCTGAATCGAAGGTGTTGGCAATGACACGGCCATGTTTCAAACTTTTTAATTTTGTGCGGATAAATGCCGGGCCTTTCCCGGGTTTTACATGTTGAAATTCTACAATACTGTATAAGTCGTTGTTGAATTCGATTACCAGACCATTTCTGATATCTGCTGTTGTAGCCATATTAAATTATTGATGTATGATTTTCAAGGGGCTGCAAAATTAGTGAAAAAATCTTGATTAAATATGTTAATTTTGCGGCTGTTTTGAAAAATATGGCCTACTCCGGTTGATGAAAAAATTTCTGAAACGACTACTTACCCTTCTCCATATTTCGGTGACACGTAACCAGAAGTACGATGCCTTTACCCAAAAAATAATTCAACGAAGCCTTAAGCCGGATTCGAATTGTATTGATATTGGTTGCCATAAAGGTGAAATTCTCGACCTTATGATCAAAGGGGCTCCGAAGGGAAAAAAATTTGGTTTTGAACCACTACCTGAATTGTACCACTCACTTGCCTCAAAATATGAGGGAGATCAAACGGTCACTATAAGCCCAATGGCTCTCTATGACAAAAAAGGCCCTATCACCTTTCAGCATGTATTGAATGCGCCTGCTTACAGTGGAATTAAGAAACGAAAATACGATGGCAAACACGTCAATATCCAACAAATTACAGTTGAGGCCGACCTTCTGGATCATATTATTCCGGTCGATGTTCCTATCGATCTGTTGAAAATTGACGTGGAAGGCGCAGAATTTCAGGTGATGAAAGGAGCAGTAAACACACTTAAACGCTGTAAGCCGGTGATAATTTTTGAGTTTGGCCTGGGTGCGGCTGATTATTACAATTCTGCGCCCGACCAGCTTTATAAATTTCTAAACGCGGAATGTGGCATGAAAATTTCCACTCTCAACGGTTTTCTTGACCATGCCCCTTACTTATCCGAAGCTCAATTTCGCAAGATTTTTGAGAAAGGGAATGAATACTATTTTGTAGGACACCCTATTTGAAATCTTCAATTTGTAATGTGTTGATTGCAAATGCCGATTCTGTCTGATGCAGATTTGAGCAAATTATTATGGTGCGGTTCCCGGCAAATTTATTGATAAGCTCATGATACCATGTAATTCCGGCTTTGTCAAGGTTCATAGTGGGCTCATCAAGCAGGATCAGCGGCACATCGCTCAGGATTGCAAGTACAAGTTTTACTCTTTGCTTCATTCCCGATGAGAACTGTCGTATCTGTTTGTGCTTCATCGAAGGAAATTCAAGCAAATCAGTGACTGATGAAATATCAAACCCCGGCAAATAATGTTTGAATGAAAAATGAAATTCAAGCATCTCTTTGAGGGTGAAATCCTCAATCAATTCCAAATAAGGCGCTACCAGAGTGAGGTGATGGAAAATTTCATCACAGGCGATTTGACGACCATGCAAGGTGTAAGTCACCTGTCCGGATGAAGGGTGCAGGTTACCGGCAATGACCTGTAGCAGGGTTGACTTTCCGGAGCCATTGCGTCCGAGAATGGCAGAGACAGTATTTTCCTCAAATGAAAAGCAAACATTCCGGAAGATCCATTCCGTATTGAATTTCTTTCCGATATTTTCAAGTTGGATTTTCATCTTACAGTTTATCGGCAATACGGGTTAAATCACTTTTCTTTAGGTATTATTTATCCCTGACTTTGGAATAACCTTTCATTATACCGCGACTGGAATTGGCGATAAACGAAAGAATTTCATCACGCTCAGGCGTTGCCTCCACTTTGGCTTCGATGATCTCAACAGCCTGTGAGACATTATATCCTTTAAGAAAGATAATCCTGTAGATATCCTGAATTTTATTAATCACTTCTGGTGAAAATCCTCTCCTGCGCAGTCCTATTGAATTAACGCCAACATATGAAAGGGGTTCTCTGGCCGCTTTAGTATATGGAGGAACATCTTTGGCTACCCCTGATTTTCCTGCAATAATCGAATGTGTTCCAATATGGCAGAACTGGTGAACGGGAACCATACCCCCGATAATGGCCCAGTCGTCAACAATTACATGCCCGGCAAGCATGGCGGCATTCGCCATGATAACGTTGTTTCCGACAACACAATCATGAGCAATATGAACATAGGCCATCAATAAGGTGTTATCACCAATAACAGTTTCATAACTGGCCTTAGTGCCTCTGTTGATTGTTGCAAATTCTCTGATAATTACATTATTGCCAATTTTAACAATAGTATCCTCACCTGCAAATTTCAGGTCCTGCGGAATGGCTGAGATAACTGCCCCGGGGAATATTTTGCAATTTTTGCCGATGCGGGCGCCTTCCATTATCGTCACATTAGGGCCGATCCAGGTACCTTCTTCTATAACTACATTTTTATCAATAGAAACAAAGGGTTCGATAACCACATTGGAAGCAACTTTTGCCTGTGGGTTCACATATGCCAGGGGTTGGTTCATAGTACCATTTTATTTACGTTGAATTTGGGCCATCATCTCGGCCTCCATAACAATCTTATTGCCAACATAAGCCAAGCCTTTCATGCATATTATCCCTCGTCGTATAGGGGCTGTCAGCTGGTTGAAAAAGACAATGGTATCGCCCGGGACAACTTTATGCCTGAATTTTACACTGTCGATTTTTACAAAGAGGGTATTGTAGTTCTGGGGATCTTCGACCATATTGAGGGCAAGTATCCCACCAGTTTGAGCCATAGCTTCGATCTGGATCACCCCGGGCAATACCGGTTCATCGGGGAAATGTCCGACAAAAAATGACTCGTTTATCGTAACGTTCTTTACTCCAACCACATAGTCTTTCCCCATTTCAATAATCTTGTCGATGAAAAGGAAAGGAGGACGGTGAGGGAGAATATTTTTAATCTGGTTGATGTTATATAATGGCACTTTAGTCAGATCGAACTTATGCCCTTCTTCGGGGCGGAGTTCTTTTTTCATCTGCTTCTTGATCATCTTTGCAAACTGAATATTGGAATAGTGTCCCGGACGGTTAGCAATGATATGACCTTTTATTGGCATGCCAACCAGGGCCAGGTCGCCAATGATGTCGAGTAATTTGTGACGTGCCGGTTCATTCGGGTATTGCAGTTCGAGGTTATTCAGAATGCCTTCCTTCAGTACCTCAACTTTGGGTTTGTTGAATAAATGTGCCAGGTGATCCAGCTCTTTGCGTGACATATCGCGGTCGACAAAAACTATGGCATTGCTCAGGTCACCACCTTTAATCAGGTTGTTATTAACCAGGTATTCGAGTTCGTGCAGGAAAACGAAAGTACGGCAAGTGGCAAAATCAGTCTTAAACTGGCTGAGGCGGTTTAGGGTGGCATTTTGTGACTGGAGTATCTTTGATTCATAATCGATCATCACCGAAACACGGAATTCCTTGGATGGAATGGCAATCATCTCCACCTTTTTTTCCGGGTTAAGGTAGGTAATATTGGAGGTAACCTCAAAATATTGACGGAGAGCTTTTTGTTCAACAATGCCAACTGCCGACAGAGCTTCGACATAATGCCGTGAACTCCCATCAAGAATCGGGGTTTCCGACTGGTTCAGTTCAATCAGGGAATTGTCGATTTCCAATCCGGCCAAAGCTGCCAGTACATGCTCTATCGTGTCGATGCGTACTCCATCCTGTTCTATGCTTGTTCCACGCGATGTATCTACTACATGCTCCACATCGGCATCTACAAGAGTTCCGGTGTTTAGGTCGACCCTGCGAAATTTATAACCATAATTTTCAGGTGCGGGTTTGAATGTTAGCACGACTTCGTTGCCTGTATGCAAACCCACCCCGGAAATGGATACCGGAGCTTTGATGGTTCTCTGTTTTTCACTCATGCGATTTCTTCAGTTGTTTTTCAATGGAATATACCTTTCTGACTATTTCGTCGAAGTTACGCCAATGAATAAAATTACGCCTGGCTTTGCTGATTTCGATGGCCGGAGCGCCAAGCATCATAGCTCCTTCCTGGGTTATACTTGCTTCGATACCCGATCCCGCCCCGATTTTTACATTATCGGCAATGGTGATGTGGCCAACAATGCCTACTTGTCCTCCGATCAAACAGTTTTTACCAATTTTCGTTGAGCCGCTGATGCCGGTCTGCGCGGCGATGACAGTATTTTCACCAATTTCCGCGTTGTGACCTACCTGGATAAGATTATCAAGTTTCACACCTTTTCTGATGATTGTTGAGCCCAGCGTTGCCCGGTCGATGGTGGTATTGGATCCGATTTCCACGTTATCTTCAAGGATCACATTTCCTAACTGCGGAATTTTCTGATAATTATTGCCTGCAACCGGTGCGAATCCGAATCCATCGGAACCGATTACCACACCTGAATGAAGGGTACAAGAGTTCCCGATAATGCAGTCACGATATATTCGAACACCAGGGTATACAAGCAAATGGTCGCCGATTATAACATTGTCGCCAATGAATACCTGTGAATGGATCACCGAATTATTTCCAATCACTACATTTTTTCCCACAACCGTAAATTCGCCCACCGAAACATTTTCGCCCAATTTAGCAGACGGAGCAATTGAAGCCTGACTTGAAATGCCGGTATTTCCCGATTGTGCCTGGTCGAACATCTCAAGAAGTGTGGCAAATGCAGAATAGGCATCGGCAACACGGATCAGAGTTCCGGCAACAGGCAGGGTTGCGGTAAAATCAGAATTGACCACAATAACGGATGCCTCTGTAATATAGATGAATGGTGTATATTTCGGATTGGCCAGAAATGTCAAAGTGCCAGGTTTGCCGTCATCGATCTTCGACAAATTGGAAACCTTAATATCGGGGTCACCTTCGACAGTTCCATTGAGAAACCCGGCAATTTGAGCGGCAGTGAATTCCATTAATTTATTTTCGTGAATTATTGCAGGTTTAATAATGCGGCGCAATTTACCAAATATTTCATTAGACTGTTACGTAAATTTCCAAACAGTCACGTTATTAGATTGTTGCCCAATCGTGGTGTATTTGAAAATCGCAAATTGTAAATCCCAAATCCTTACAATATCTCCTTGGGATAGCATAGCAGGTACTTGCTGACCGTTGTTGGCATTACAGCGTTGTTGATTTGCTCTGAGGCTTTGGAAATGTCGGTCAGTTCGTTTTTTTTTCCCTTTATCATTATGCGGTCGTGACATGGAGTGTAAGCTCTATTTTCAACCCGGTCGCTGGTAAAATAAAATTCAATTTCATCAGGCGCCAGGTGAAGTAATTGAATCGTTTTCTGCCTGATTTGTGCTACATAGGCCGGATCAAAAGGGTTGGTCTGCATTTCGACCCTGAAGAGATTTCGGTTCAGGAGGTTATTGCAGAGGTTTGACAATATCTTATCGGTATGTGTAGTCCATACTTTTAATGACGCAAATACATCAAAATCATCAAGTTGTGCAAAATTGTTCAACCATTTTAGATCTGTTTCAAAATCGTTTCTGGTCGGGTTGGACTTCAGAAATATCTCAAACGATGGTGTTGCAAACAGTGCAACTCCTTTATCTGCAAGGTATTTGGCCCGTTTCAAAAGGTTGATCAATAACTGATCTGCTGCAATAACTGTTTTATGCAGGTATACCTGCCAGTACATCAGACGGCGCGAGATCAGGAATTGCTCGATTGAGTATATGCCTTTACCTTCTACTACAAGTTCATCATCGCACACTGTAAGCATTTTAATTATGCGGTCGTAACTGATTACCCCTTCTGCGACCCCTGTAAAAAAACTGTCACGGGCCAGGTAATCGAGGCGGTCCATATCGAGCTGACTTGAAACCAACTGGTGGAGAAATTTCTTAGGGTAATTGTCGGTAAAAATTGCGAAGGCAATGTCGAGCGCACCACCTGACTGACGGTTGAGTTCGGCCATAAAAAGCACTGAAAGATCCTCATGCGTCAGGTCACGCACAATTGTCTTCTCAAGCGTATGCGAAAATGGGCCATGACCAATATCATGCAGGAGTATTGCCAGGTTTAATCCCCTTGCTTCGTCTTCGGTTATTTCTACTCCCTTAAGGCGTAAAACTCCGATGGCAAGCCCCATAAGGTGCATCGCGCCAAGAGCATGCTGAAAACGGGTATGCTGGGCCGAAGGATAGGTATAATGAGTGAGACCTAACTGCTTAATCCTTCGTAATCGCTGAAAATATGGATGTTCAATCACATCGAAAACCGCGGCATCGGGGATTGTGATAAATCCGTAAACCGGATCGTTGACATTCTTCTGCTTATTGGTTGTAAACAAAATCAGGTAAATTTGTTAAATAAATATAAAAGAGTCATTCCCGGCACAATAAAAGCAAACTTACAACATTTAATTAATCAAACTAAAACTATGGATAAGATATCGATTTTGTGGGTGGATGATGAAATTGACCTGTTGAAACCCCATATAATATTTCTGAAAGAGAAAGGGTATGATGTTTCCTCAGCCAATAACGGACATGATGCACTCGACCTTATTAAGGCGGGGCCATTCGATATTATTTTCCTGGATGAACAGATGCCAGGCTTGTCGGGTATTGAAACTCTTTTGAAGATCAAGGAAATACATCCTTCATTGCCAGTGGTGATGATTACCAAAAGCGAAGAGGAAAGCATAATGGAAGATGCAATAGGTTCAAACATTGCCGATTACCTGATAAAACCAGTGAACCCAAACCAGATTCTGCTGTGCCTGAAGAAAAATCTTGAAAATAAAAAACTGGTTAGTGAAAAAACTTCACATCAGTACCAGCAGGAGTTCCAAAATATTGGTATGGAAATCTCAAACCGACTTAAATTCAACGAGTGGGTTGAGGTGTATAAAAAGATCACCTATTGGGAACTGAAACTAAGTCAGTCGATGGATGATGGGATGGCCCAGGTGCTTAAGATGCAGAAGGATGAGGCCAACCAGGTTTTCTGTAAATTCATTGAACGGAATTACGTGGATTGGGTAAATGGGAAAGGTCAGGATAAACCTGTTCAATCGCACAACCTGATCAAGGAAAAGGTTTTTCCTCTGATGAATGACAGCAAGCCGGTATTTGTTATCCTTATTGATAACCTGCGCTACGATCAGTGGAAAGTACTACAACCAATTCTGGAGGATTACTTCAGGGTGGAAAAAGAGGAGGTTTACTACAGTATCCTTCCAACGGTTACTCAATATGCACGAAACTCATTGTTTGGCGGACTTCTTCCAACGGAGATCGAAAAGAAATACCCGAAATTCTGGGTCAACGAAGATGAAGAGGGGCCAAAGAATAATTTCGAAAATGAATTGCTTGGAGAGTTGCTGAAAAGGTATGGCCGGGATGTGAAATATTCCTATTACAAAGTGCTGAACCAGACTTACGGTAAAAAGCTCCTGGAACTGATGCCAAATCTGATGATCAACAAGCTGAACTTTATCGTCTATAATTTTGTAGATATGTTATCGCATGCCCGCACCGAGATGGAGATCATACGCGAACTGGCCGATGATGAAAAAGCCTATCGTTCTTTAACGATAAGCTGGTTTCTTCATTCTCCTCTTTTTGAAATATTGAAGTACCTTGCCGGCAAAGATGTTAATGTTGCCATTACAACCGATCATGGTTCTATCCGTGTCGACAATCCGGTGAAGGTGCTGGGCGACAGAAATACAAATACCAACCTGCGATACAAAACAGGCAGGGCATTAAAATATGAACGCGATGAGGTATTTGAAATGCGAAACCCGGCCGATATTTACTTTCCGCGAACCAGTGTCAGTTCTTCAATTGTTTTTTGTCGCAGCAACGATTTCTTCGCTTATCCGAACAATTATAACTATTACGTGAATTACTACAAGAATACATTTCAGCATGGTGGAATTTCTATGGAAGAGGTGTTAGTGCCGTTTGTAGCGATGAAACCGAAGGGATAGGACTAATGACAAATAACGAAAAACAAGTAGAAAATGTAATTTCCGCAGGTGAAGATCATTGTTAAAACAGAGTCAGGCCTCATTCATGCAGCAAAGCAGCTGATTGCAGAATTTCCCGCATCGCGCATTTTTGCCTTATACGGGCTGATGGGGGCTGGAAAAACTACCTTCATTAAGGCTGTTTGCCTTGAACTGGGTGTGATGGATATCGTTCAAAGTCCTACCTTTTCAATTATCAATGAATATAAAACCGGAGAGGGAAATTCGATATTTCATTTCGATTTTTACCGGATAAAAAAAACAGAAGAAGTTTTTGACATCGGATACGAGGAATTTATCTATTCGGGCAGCTATTGCTTTATTGAATGGCCTGAACTAATTGAATCAATGCTTCCCGAAGATACCATTCGCATTCGAATCACAGGTGACAAACAAAGGGTGATTGAATCATTCAGCCTCTGAGTGTAATTTTTTTCGTACCTTTTTCGTGAAATACAAGGAGGCTCCGAGTGAAATAAGGGCCAGGAAAAGAAATGCCAATACCCTGTATCCGGTTTCAAGGTGTGAGAGGTCGACAAAGAAGAGATAAAACCCCGTACATAGCACAGTTGCGATTGCCATCCAGCGGTATTTGATAAGTTTCATTACCAGGCTGAAGATAAAGTAAAAAACTGCCGCTGCTGTCCATGATAAGGTAACATATTGACTGGGAACCAGATGATAAAGCGCATATAACATTGTGAAGAACAGTGCTATCAGGTAGGTATTTCTGATCATCTCAGTTTTAAGCGTAAGCCGCTCCTGTTTCCAGTTGATGACCCGTGCGCTGATAAAGGCCGTGATAACAAATGCAAAATTTACTTTGTCGACCGGGTGGTAAAATGCCAAATAGAAGGCCAATATTCCGAGGAAAAGAAAGGTATTCATTACCACAATGATCTTTGAACGGAACCATAGCGCCCATGAAACGACCAGGAGGCTCTGCAACGCCAGCAACCATAGCGCATCCGGAAGTTTAGAATAACCATAAACAGCAACACTAAGAGCCATGAAACTGTATATTGCATAAAATGCCGGGTCGAATACCCGGTTTGTTCTGTATTTAAGAAAAATTGAATAAAAAAGACATAATGCAAAGATCATGGCAAAAATCCAGACATAACTATTTGTATAGTACGAAGCAACCACAAATAACAAAACGACAGAAAAACTTATCCCATTAACCATGATTGTAACGGGATAGATACTGTCGGGAAATTTGCCATCCTGTTTTATCATTGGAACGATTGAGAAAATAGTACCATTGATAAAAAGGCTTAACAAATTGAAGGGATGCGTCCCAAATGCCCCGATGGGATTTCCCATGACGGGGTTGTTAAGCAACCAGATGCATTGGGCAATATAAACAAAGATTATTGATGCGATCAACAAATTTCGCCAGCTGTATCGTATAAACAGGAACATGGAAAATATGGCGGTAAGGATGATCAAAGGCAGGCTTACCCATGTTGAATCTGCGAACAACGCAGTGGCAAACGATAAAATGATAGCGATTACAGCCAGTAATTCGGAATTGGATCGGATCGCAAAATAACATTGTACGCAAATCACTGCAAACAACATAAGCAATACGATACTTTTTACCGGAATTACCGGTTGGTCAATAAAGAAAAACAGGCGCAGGGTAATATAATAAATCAGCAGGTATGCGCTTATGTTCAGCATGAACGAAAGATGGGTAAAGGAGTTCCTGAGGTACCAGGCAAGAAAAAACACACCGGCAACTGCACCATAACCAACAAGGCTTGCTAACGGCCCATTCAGGTAATTTCTTGCAAAATGCGAAAGGAAAACAATCCCAAATAGCAGCACAAGGCTTCCGAACCATGCCAGGCCAAATTCGAAAATGTTTGATTCGATCAGGCCTTTATCCATTACCCTTTCTTCCGGGGAATGATTATCGGCAGGATCAGAATGGTATCGTGTCGGCTGAGCCGAAGCCATTTTCTGAACTGCAATGTCAAGTTGTCCTTCAATCATGCCAATCCTCAATTCAAGGGAATTCAATTTATCTGATATTTCCCGAATGCCGATCGATTGATCCTGATTTTCCTGTGACATAATTTACCTCCTTATTTTGCCGCCATGGTCCTTATATAGTTTACAATTGCCCACCGGCTGTTATCATCAGGTATGTTTTTCTTAAACGAAGGCATTTTCCCTTTTCCTTCGGTTATCTGAAAGAAAATTTCTCCGTCCGCCAATGCCTGGAATTTTTTGGTTGAAAAGTCGCTGCACGATACATCAAGTGTCGCGGCTTTAGCTCCATCGCCTAAACCTTTTGTTCCATGGCATGATTTGCAATGTTTACTGTACATGTCTTTTCCATCAGCCACGCTTTCCTTACTTGCCGCCACCGGATTTTTTGTGGTTTTGAATTTTGCAGGAATGTTCCAAACGCCTGCTGTTTGTGCCATAACAACGGTACTGATTGAAAATATGAGGAGAATCCCCATTGAAATTGCCGTTAATCTGAATTGAATTGATTTCATAAAACCTCCTTTTTAATTGTTGTATATAATTATGATTTGCCTAAATGACGGATCCTGAATACTGTGAAAATAACATACATATAATGAAACCACACCAGCGAGAGTAATACGATGAGAGTATAAACCATCCATAATGGGGCATCAGTATCGCCCAATCCCCGTTTGATGATTTTAGAAGGTGGTAATGGTTTTCCCCAGTTTATGGTGCCGCTTACTGCAACATTTCCATAGATGTCATTTTCTTCTACCTTCGCAACCAATGTTAGATAACCAAGTTGATTCCCCGGGATGGATGTTGGAAATTCCAGGCTGGTAGAACCATTGGCTATAGCTGCCTGCCCAACTTTCAGCAAACTGAATGTACGGGGAACATAAAACTGGATGTCAAGGTTTTCAACCGGAACCCATTGGTTGTCTTTTCCAAGTTCAAAAGCCTTAAGGTTTACCATTTTTTCTTCTTCTTTTTGAAAAAATGACATTTCCAATCGCAAGGGTTTCATGGTTGTTTCCCCCGACGCTTTATCCCAATTGTCACTGCCTGAAAAAGTTGCTTTAAATGAATAAAGGCCTTTATCTCCTCCGGTGGTGAGAATTTCTTCGGTAATCGGGAAGGAGACTTTGCCTTTATCGTTGGTCAGCGCTGTACCTAAAGATTTTTCGACACTACCCTGGAGAAATTTGAAATTGATTTCCATTCCGGGAAGGGGTAAAAACCGCCCTTCAACCTTAGCCCGCAGTGTTGCGGTGAGGTTTTGTACCGAATCATCATGAAAATACTCAAGCTTCAATACCGGCTGAATCTTGTTTTCGACTTGGGCCATAAGCCTGGGAGCCGATACAATTAAAAGCAAGATTATAATCCCTGTCGCCACAATATCACTTTTTTTGTTTTGTTTAATCACCTTTTTCATCTGTTTTTCGAATACGATTTTCCGCAGCCGTGAATAGTCTTTCTCTTCACCACTTCTTACTACCGGGATAATCGGAACAAATTTTGAGAAGAGATAGAACAGTAAAATAAAAAGGGCGATGCCGGCGAAAGTCAGGGCCCATTCAACCCATGTTGCTGAATAGTGCACATATTCCGGACGAAGATCATGGATGGGCAGCATAGGAGTTTCGAGGGTTGGAATGATGATCAGGTACCGCTTCACCCAAAGAGCAAGCACAGCAATGCAGGCAGCAAAAGCGATGGAATTAATATTGCGGAATTTCGGGACAGTCACAATAATAATTGGGACCAATACCCCGATAAATACTGCAAAAACAAACAGGTGCCAGTACTCGGTAGGGTTAAACAATCTGTAAAGTACCTCCATGTCCCATTTAATAGAACCATACCAGCTGGTCAGGTATTCGCTAAAGGTAAAATAGCCATACATTGATCCAAGTACAATCATGATAATACCAAGATAATTGAAATGAATTTTGGTGATTTGTGATTCAAGGTGGTATATCTTCCTGAAAACCCACATCACCACTATCAGCACTCCTGTACCTGAATAGACTGCTGCAATTACGAAATAGGGTGCGAAGATGGTGCTGTGCCATCCCGGACGTAGCGTCATCCCGAATATCCAGGCCAGTACTGAGTGAACCAGGATTGCCAGGGGAATGATCACGATCGACAATAAATCAGTTGATACATTGAGCAACTCTTTTTGCTTGGTGGTATCCTTGTATCGAACCGAAAGAAACCGGTAAATGGGATTTCTCCATTTGGCATTTTTTACAGGGTTATCCCTCAGGATGGCCAGGTCGCGAATCATGGCGAGATAAAGAAAAATTATGCTGCCTGACAGGTAGGTTGTGATGGCGATGACATCCCAAATGATGGGGGACTGTATCCTGCCGAAAAGCACAAGATTCGGCAAACGGTCGAGCCGTCCGATACACAACAATATATAGGCTGGCCCGATCATAGTGGAAATAACGGTGATCATCTCGGCCATCCGGATTATTGGAGTACGCCAGGGAACCCTCAGCAGATGCAGAATCCCGGAGATCAGAGCGCCTGCATAACTGATCCCTATGAAAAAAATAAAATTAACAATGTATAATCCCCATACTACATTATCACGCATGCCGGTTACAATATGTCCATCAACAATCTGGACATACAAGGCATATATTCCAACCCCAATCACCAGTAAGAGAAAGACAATAAGGGCAACTCCCTTTTTACTCATTTTCTCCAGCTGAGGTTTAAATGCATAAAGGTTCTGCTGTGTTTTTTCGTCTTCGTACATAATTATTTTTATTCAGTTATGTTAGCTTCAGTTTTATAAAGAGCAATTTCATCTTCGCTCAATCCTTCAAATCCCGCTGTATAATCAAAGGCACGGTCAACGGCAGGCAGATAATAAACACTTGGTTCGGTGCCGAGTTCTTCCATGAACCGGTAAGCAGCACGCGAATCTATCAGCTCGCTGAATCGTACTGTGTCAGTGCCATTTGTAACTGCATCTTCGTTTTTATCACCATAATAGAACACTCCGTTTGGACAGGATTTTACACAGTTGGGCAATTCTCCTTTTCTGACCATATCGGGGCAGAAATCACATTTACTGACTGTCCCCATTTTTGGTGGCGTACTTGTTTCAGGCGAATATTCATCAGGATGCAAGCCTTTATCAATTTTTGGCTCTTCCCAATTAAAAACCCGGGAAGAATAGGGACAGGCAGCCATGCAGAATTTGCAACCTATGCAGCGGTCATTGTCAATCAATACGATACCGTCAGTGCGCTTAAAAGTAGCTCCTACCGGACAAACCTTTACACAAGGCGGGTTGTTGCAATGAAGGCAGGGTTTGGGGAACCAGTAGGGCGCCATCTCTGCGGAATCGCGCATAAGATAAAATTTTATCCATTCCATGTGGGGCGGAAGATGGTGCATTTTCTGACATCCCTGCAGGCATTTTCTTGCATTTCGGCATTTGGCCAGGTCGATCACCATGACCATTTTTTTATCAGGCAAACCCACACGGGATTCTAAATTTGATGCCGGTTGACAGCACAAATGTCCTTTGTCAACCACCACAAGTTTACCATCAGGGGTGAGTAATTTTATCTTCTCACCGGTTTCTTTGTTTTCAGCGCCAGCGATGGCTGATATTACGTTGCCTCCACTGGCAATGAGGGCGGTGGCCCCGGCTGCAATTCCCAGTTTCAGAAAATTTCTGCGATTTGATGAACGACTTTTCATAATGGTCGGAGTTCGGTTTTTCGATCGCCAAAGCTACATGTATATATATTTAGATCTTGCAATATGATCCATCAATATTGACGATTTGAATAGGAAATCTTTCGCTTTTATAATGGAATTATGCTTGGTAATAAATTGATATATGTCAATTTATTTATTACTTTTATACTCTGTATACAGCATAAAAACCCTTTGCCAAATGACTGAGTATTTTGATAAATCACCAAAACAGTGTGTGGGTTGCCAATGCATGTCGCAATTATTTTGTTTATTGAATGAAGAGGAATTGCTGCTTGTCGATGCGAATAAAATCAATGTCCGTTTCAATGCAGGAGAAACCATTAAAAAACAGGGTACATTTATGACGCATGTGCTTTCGATCAACAGTGGTCTTGCGAAGCTTTATCTGGAGGGTGTTGAAGGTCGTTCGGCAATCCTTCGTATTGTGAAACCCACGAATTTTATCGGTGGCCCGGGGATATACTCTGACCAGCGACACCATTTTTCAGTTACTGCCTTGCTTGATTCATCAGTATGTTTCATTGATCTGCAGATATTTAAAAAAATTCTAAGGGGTAATCAATCCTTTGCAGAAGAGTTTCTAAAGGATTTCAGCGAAGATGTATTGAGTGTTTATAACAGACTGATCTATTTAACGCAGAAACAAATGCCAGGGAGAATGGCCGATACTCTGCTCTATCTGCATGATGAAATTTTTCAGCAACCAAAATTTTCTATGATCCTTTCACGATTTGAACTGGCGGAACTGTCAGCCATGTCTAGGGAAAGTGCAGTAAAAGTATTGCGTGAATTTCGGAAAGAGGGACTTCTGAGGATTTCGGATCATGAAATGGAAATTCTCGATCTGGAGGCGCTTCAGAAAATAAGCCGCGTCGGATAAGTCTGGAAGTTTACATGTTTGCCAGCTTGCCATTACCATGTAACTTTTTTGTATCTTCGTCTAAATTTTCTAAACTATGGAAGAACCTCGTCCGGATTATATCCGCATGTCGCCGGTTGAGCGGTTGATGCCACAGGAAGAGATGCTGGAAGTTGCCCGCCAGCGAAGTAGTCTGTTAATTGGAGTTCCCAAAGAGGTTTCGACCCAGGAGAATCGCGTTTCGTTGGTTCCCGATGGGGTTGCACTCCTTTGCCGAAACGGGCACCAGGTTATGGTAGAGGCAGGGGCCGGTATCACTGCTCATTTCAGCGATCATGAATACAGTGAGGCAGGGGCACAAATAGTTTATTCACCCCAGGAGGTTTATAAAGCCGACATCATTCTGAAAGTAGGGCCAATAACGCGGGAAGAAATGGAGTGGCTGAGGCCGAAACAAACACTTATCTCTGCCATTCAGGTCGCCATGCAGTGCGAAGAATATTTTCGCACCCTGCTGTCGAAGAAAGTGACCGCACTGGCTTTTGAGACTATCCGCGACAGGACCAAGCAACTTGCCATCATCAGGGCGATGAGCGAAATAGCTGGTAGTACCTCCATATTTATTGCAGCCGAATACCTTGCCAATCCGGAATTCGGCCGGGGAAAAATGTTTGGTGGTTTTACAGGGATAACCCCATCTGAAGTGGTTATTATTGGCGCTGGTACAGTTGGTGAATTTGCAGCTCGTTCTGCTATTGGCTTAGGGGCATTGGTAAAGGTTTTTGATAACTCTGTATATCGTTTACGCCGCCTCCAGAGTAACCTTGGAATGCGCGTTTTTACTTCGATTTTGCATCCTAAAGTGTTGCTCGAAGCGCTTAAAACTGCTGATGTGCTTATCGGGGCCATCCATGCTCATGAAGGTAAAACACCTTGCATTATAAGCGAAGAGATGATCAAAAACATGAAGGATGGAACGGTGGCAATCGATGTAAGTATCGATCAGGGTGGCTGTTTTGAAACATCAAGGCCAACAAACCATAAATCTCCGGTATACAAAGTACACGGAGTTACTCATTATGCTGTACCCAATATTCCATCCAAGGTACCGCATACTGCATCACAGGCGCTGAATAACATTATTGTGCCCATTATCCTTGATATCGGTTCCGAGGGGGGCATCGAAAACCTTCTCAAACGCGATTTGGGTGTTAGGCAGGGGGTATACATCTATAATGGTATACTAACCAACCTTTTCATAAGTAAGTCTTATAACCTTCCTTCCCAGGACATCAGCCTTCTTATGGCTGCTTTTCATTGACTCCATTGGACGCAGAAAAATGAAAATTTCGAATCGGATCATCACAATCGACCGCACTCCGGTTTTCTTCGGAAATGATTCACTTTCATGCATTGACAGATTTCTACGATCTGTGCAAAAATATAATAGCAGTGTCATAAATCCGGCTATAGAAATTGATACTGCCGGTTCTCACAATGAAGCCTTCATCCTGGTCGATCCTGAGTCCCGAAAGTATTGTCTTCCAATATTGCTTGGCCACTCGGCTTCTCTGGCAAAAGCCCGTATTCTGGAAACAGAGGGAGGAGAGGATTCAAAATCCCTGACCACTGCTGAAAAACTCTGGCACGAACTACTGGCATCAGGAGCAGATCGAAACAGCTTATTGGTGAACCTCGGCGGTGGCGTTGTAAGCGACCTGGGTGGCTTTGTGGCAGCGGGATACAAGCGAGGGATAAATTATATTAATATTCCGACCACTCTTATGGGGCAGGCCGATGCCGCTATCGGA
Source organism: Bacteroidota bacterium (assembly GCA_037137455.1). Taxonomy (GTDB): domain Bacteria; phylum Bacteroidota; class Bacteroidia; order Bacteroidales; family FEN-979; genus CAIVAT01. The sequence continues at coordinate 5,712 of JBAXKG010000022.1, read as the reverse complement.
GGCAAGACGGCGGTGAACCTTGGCCACATCAAAAACCAGATTGGATTTTTCCATTCAGCGAAAGCTGTTTTCATCTTTCCCGGATTCCTGAAGACATTGCCCGAAGAGCATCTTCGTTCGGGACTGGCTGAAATAATCAAAAGCGCGCTTATAAGCGATGCTGAAATTTGGCACAGACTCTTAAGAAATCCGGTTGGCAAACTCCTTAACATGCCTGTCGAAAGCGGGCTTTGGATTAATTTGATTGCAGGCGCTGTAAAATTCAAAAACAGGGTGGTTGAGAACGATTACCGTGAAAGGAAATTGCGAAAGGTTTTGAATTTCGGCCATACAGTGGGGCATGCACTTGAGGCTTTTTCCCGCCTGGGAACATCTAAACCGCTACTGCATGGGGAAGCTGTTGCAGCCGGAATGATTTGTGCTTCCTGCCTTTCACATCGCAAAACCGGCCTTAGCCTGACCGAACTGAATGAGATTAAAGCCTATCTGACTGAAGGGTTCCCTGCTTATCCGGTCGATGGTTTGGCCAGATCAGCAATCATGGAACTTATCATGCATGATAAAAAGAACCAGAATGGGAGAATTCAATTTGCCCTTATTTCAAAACCTGGTCATCCTGTGATCAATGTATCGTGTAGTCAGGAGGAAATTTTTGAAGCCCTCGAATTTCTCAATAGTGAAAAATGAAATCGATAGTAATCAATAAACCAGATAAAATTTTGAAAGGGATTATTCCACTTCCCGCTTCAAAAAGCATCAGCAACCGGTTGCTGATGATAAAAGCATTGAGCGGCAAGGATTTTTTTATCAATAATTTATCAGAGGCTGATGATACATGGCTATTGCAAAAGTTAATTTCGATCATACAAAACGACCATAGCCGGAAAAATGTACAGGAACTGGATACCGCGAATGCCGGAACGGTGATGCGTTTTCTTACTGCATGGCTATCATTGAAACCCGGGAAATGGGTACTGACCGGTTCCGAACGTATGAAGCAGCGTCCTATCGGGATCCTGGCTGAAGCATTAAAACACCTGGGCGCTTCAATCGATTATCTCGCAAAACCTGGTTATCCGCCATTGCTTATCAGTGGATCTGACATGAATGGAAAGGAAGTTACTATTGATCCTGGTGTGAGCAGCCAGTATACAACTGCACTCTTACTTATTGCCCCCTATCTTTCAAAAGGGCTCATCTTGCATTTCAAAGGGAAAAAGGTATCGTCACCATATGTTGATATGACCATCCATTTGATGGAGTTGTTCGGCGCCACCATTAAAACGGGGAAAACCCGGATCCATGTTGGTCCCGGAGTTTATAAGCCTGTTGAATATACTGTGGAATCCGATTGGTCGGCTGCCGCTTTCTGGTATGAAGCCGCTGTATTTGCTGATGAAGTGGATATTGAACTTGAAGGACTGAAATTTGAAAGCCTGCAGGGAGATTCCATTTTGCCGGTTATTTATCAGAACTTCGGGATAAGAACCGAATTTACAAATCAAGGAGTAAGGCTGACAAAAGTGCATAAAAAAATTGATGGTTTTTATTTTGACTTTACTGATTGCCCCGATATTGCACAGTCAGTGATCATTACTTGTGCAGGTCTCGGAATTCGGGGCCGTTTTGAAGGTTTGAAAAGTCTCCAGATCAAAGAGACCGACAGGTTACTTGCCCTCAAGAATGAAATCGAAAAATTAGGTATTCAGGTTGTCGCTTCTGGTAAAGGGGATGCCATGCCTGCCATGGAAATCAGCGCATTAAAACCGGTATTCCAGTCGGGCCTTACATTTGAGACTTATGGCGATCATCGAATGGCCATGACCCTTGCTCCTTTAGCACTAAAAGCAGGTCCCCTGAAAATCCTCAATCCCGATGTTGTAGTGAAATCATACCCGCAGTTCTGGGAACATTTAAAAATGGCAGGATTTGAAATCAAATAAACGGATTAAAATATTTTTTCTGAAGAAAAATCAGGATGCAGGCAAACCAAAATTAACTACTTTTGAGGATTCTTTTTCTGAAATCAAATGTCGGACTGCTTTTGATTTTTAACCTTTTACTTTTAATTTTTATTTGTGTTAGTTGATATTTTTATACCCTGTTTTGTCGACCAGGTTTATCCGGATACCGGATTAAACATGGTAAAAATTCTTGAAAAACTGGATGTAAGTGTTAATTACAATGGCAATCAGACTTGCTGTGGTCAGATGGCATTTAATAGTGGATTCTGGGATGAAGCAAAGAAAATGGGAGAAAAATTCCTGAAGGATTTTCCTAATGACCGTCCCATTGTAGGCCCATCGGCCTCCTGTATCGGATTTGTGCGCAATTATTATGGATGGCTATTTCATAATACGGCATATCATCTGGAATACAAACAATTGAAAAAGAATATTTTCGAATTTACCGATTTTATTGTCAATGAACTGAAGGTGGAGGATGTTGGCGCTTCGTTTCCTCATGTTGTAACTTACCACGATTCATGTGCTGCATTGCGTGAATACAACCTGAAAGATGAACCACGAAAGTTACTGGCCAGGGTTAAAGGACTGGAATTACGTGAAATGAAAGAGAATGAAGTTTGCTGCGGTTTTGGTGGTACATTTTCAGCAAAATTCGAACCTATTTCATCGGCTATGGCCGAGCAAAAAGTGAACCGCGCACTTGAAACAGGAGCCGAATTCATTGTTTCAACCGATTCTTCCTGCCTTTTGAATCAACAAGCATACATTGATAAACATAACCTCCCCATACAAACCATCCATATCATTGATGTACTTGCCTCAGGCTGGTAAATTCTGTTTTTTTAGTTAGAGTGACACTTGTTCGATGATCAACGATAAATATACCAGAGTCATTGCAGCGGAACTTAATGTGGATACGGGTTTTGTCCAGAATACCATTAATTTACTGGAGAGTGGCGCCACAATTCCTTTCATTGCACGCTACCGCAAAGAGATGACCGGTTCGATGGATGAGGTTGTAATTGCTCAGGTCAGGGACCGGCTGTCGCAACTCAAAGACCTGGATGCCCGTCGGATAGCTATCCTTAAATCTCTTACTGAACAGGAAAAACTCACGCCAGAACTTGAGGTAGCAGTGAATAATGCAGCCACCATGGCCGAACTTGAGGATATTTACTTGCCATATAAGCCAAAACGGAAAACAAGAGCGAGCATCGCCAGGGAAAAAGGCCTGGGCCCTTTAGCCGACCTGATTTTTTCTCAGCGTTATGATGATATTGAACACAGGGCTGAGAAATTCGTTGATCCCGAAAAAGGTGTTAATACGGTTGAAGAGGCGATACAGGGCGCCAGTGATATCATTGCAGAAACTATTAACGAGGATGCTTATGCCCGAAAACGAATCCGTCAGCTTTTCGAGAAAGAGTCGATAATATCATCCAAAGTGATGAAAGGAAAAGATCAGGAGGGAATCAATTTTGAGATGTATTTTGATTATCATGAGCCGCTGAACAGATCGCCTTCTCATCGTGTGCTGGCCATGTTCAGGGGTGAAAATGAGGGATTTCTTCGTATTAATGTAGAAGTAGATGATGAAAAAGCCCATGAAATCCTGGAGAGAATTTTTGTAAAAGGAAACAATTCTTCAGCAAAGATTGTAAAACTGTCCATTGCCGACAGCTGCAAGCGATTGCTTTTCCCATCAATCGAAACGGAGATGCGTCAGATTGCAAAAATAAAAGCCGACAGGGAAGCAATCAGGGTTTTTGCCGAAAACATGCGCCAGTTGTTACTCGCACCACCTTTGGGTCAAAAAAATGTATTAGCTATCGATCCTGGTTTCCGCACCGGATGCAAGATTGTGTGCCTCGACCGGCAGGGTAAGCTTGTACACAATGAGACAATTTATCCTCATCCTCCACAGAATGAGGTGAAGGAGGCGATACATAAGATCAAAAGCCTTGTAAATGCATATAAAATTGAAGCCATTGCCATCGGGAACGGAACTGCCGGCCGGGAAACCGAGCGGCTGATCCGTGCCATCGGTTTTGACAGGGATGTTATTGCTTTGGCGGTGAATGAAAGCGGCGCTTCGATTTATTCGGCATCAGCTGTGGCTAGAAAGGAGTTTCCTGATTATGATATTACAGTGCGGGGATCTGTATCTATAGGCCGTCGTCTCATGGATCCGTTGGCCGAATTGGTTAAAATTGAGCCTAAATCAATAGGGGTAGGGCAGTACCAGCATGATGTGGATCAAACGGCTCTTATGCAAAGCCTTGAAGATACAGTGGTTAGCTGCGTTAATAAAGTTGGCGTTGAGGTCAATACTGCAAGCCAGGAATTACTGGCTTATGTTTCGGGATTGGGACCCAACCTTGCGAAGAATATCATAAGCTACCGTAATGAAAAAGGCCCGTTCAAATCCCGTACTGAATTCATGAAGGTAGCCCGTTTTGGGGAAAAGGCATATGAACAATCTGCCGGTTTTCTGCGCATTCGCGATGCAAAAAATCCACTCGACCGGAGTTCGGTTCATCCTGAAAGCTATGCTGTAGTTGACCAAATGGCCCAAAAGCTGAATTGCACAATCGATGATTTGATGTCAAAAGCCGAACTCCGGTCGAAGATCCGGCTGGAAGAGTTTGTCGATGATAAATTCGGGATACCTACCCTTCAGGATATTATGCTGGAATTGGCCAAACCGGGCCGTGATCCGCGCCAGCAGTTCGAAATGTTCGAGTTTGATAAAAACGTGCACTCTCTCGGCGACCTCCGAAAAGGAATGAAATTGTCGGGTATAGTGACAAATATTACAAACTTTGGCATATTTGTCGACCTGGGTATTCATCAGGATGGACTTGTCCATGTCAGCCAGATGGCCGACCGTTTTGTAAAAGATCCGAATGAATTGGTAAAGCTGAATCAAAAAGTTAAGGTAGAAGTTCTGGATGTTGATATGGAACGGAAACGAATTCAGCTGACCATGAAAGGTCAGGATACTAAGACAGCAGTTTGAACGTTTAATGTTGAGTGGTGGCTGAGTGATTGAGTGATTGGAAACTCCCAAATCTTAAGTTTTATATGAAATTCTCTCGTTTCATCTTTTTGCTGGTTCTGCCCATTGCTTCTGTTTTTCCTTCTGAAAAACTATATTCCCAGCGAATCCTTGGTGCAGTTAGTGTTGGGATGAACCTTACACAGGTGGATGGGGATGAATACTTTAAATTTCAAAAATTCGGGCTGAATTTCGGTCCGATGGTGATACTTCCTTTCGGAGTGAAAAGAAACTGGTCGGTTAGTATGGAGTTATTATATTCACAAAAAGGAAGTTACCACAGAGGACAAACCGATACCACCACCTACCGGTTGAAACTGGATTATGCTGAAATTCCTGTTTTATTTCATTTTACCGATAAAAAAATCATTTCGGCCGGAGTTGGATTTTCATACGGACAATTGATCAATTTTAAAGAAACCTTAGGTGGAAAAGCCATTGATACTAGCTATTTTGCTCAACCTACCACGGGAATTTCCAATTTTGATATTTCTGTGATAGCCGATCTGCAAATCAGGCTGTGGAGTAAACTATGGGCTGGAGCCAGGTACCAGTACTCTATGAAAAGCAACCGCTCAGTAATGGTTACTGATCCCAATGATCCAAAAAATCCTTTTTCCCGCAATCAGTACAACAATGTGATCACTGTCAGGCTTACCTGGGTATTTAACCAGCCCAAAATCGAAA
>JBAXKG010000021.1:0-44219 GCA_037137455.1 Bacteroidota bacterium | reverse complement strand
TGGACATTATATATGAACAAGGAGTTGAGGTTTTGGGGTTAAAATGATTGAGTGAGTGATTGAGTGATTGAGTGAATGAGTGATTTTTAAATATTTTGCTGTATATTTAACGGATGAAAAATAAATAATATTATGGTTGAAAATCTGGCTGAAAAGGCTAATGATATACTCGATAAAGCGCTACTGGCTGCTGCAGAATTTCATCAATACAACCAGGAACAAACCGACCTTATAGTTGAAGCAGTCTTTAAGGCCGGCTTCAGTAACCGGGTAAAACTTGCAAAAATGGCGCAGGAAGAGACCGGAATGGGCATTTGGGAGCACAAAGTAATTAAGAACGTTCTGGGAACGCAGCTGGTTTATGAAAGTATCAAAAATGAAAAAACTGTAGGAATAATTTCATCCGACCCCAAGACCGGCATCACTGAAATTGCCCAGCCATTGGGCCCTATCCTCGCTGTTATACCGGTAACGAATCCGACGTCGACAACGATGTTCAAGATTCTTATTTGTCTTAAATCACGTAACCCAATTCTTATCAGCGCTCATCGTGGAGCTTCAAAATCCTGCACCGAAACGGTTCGGATATGTTATGAAGCGGCGCTTGAGGCCGGCGCTCCTGAAGATTGTATCCAGATGATATCCTCTGGCAGCAGAGAGTTCACCCAAATGATCATGGCCCATCCGAAGATTGCCCTTATTCTGGCAACCGGCGGAACCGGACTTGTTAAGGCAGCCTATAGTTCGGGAAATCCTGCCATCGGGGTAGGCCCGGGTAATGTTCCAGTATTTATCGATGAAAGCGCCGATATTCCGTTTGCCATTCATGGCATTATCTCATCAAAAACATTTGATAACGGGACGATTTGTGCCAGTGAGCAGGCAATTGTAGTATTGGAAAAGATTGAGCAGCAGGTGCGGGAAGAGTTCGAAAAGCAACATTGCTATTTTCTAAATTCCGATGAGATTAAAAAAGTCGAAAAAGTAGCAATTGTTGCGGAAAGCAGGAGCATGAGTCCGTATATTGTCGGACAATCGGTTTCGGTCATTGCCGCGAAAGCCGGAATTAATGTTCCGGACGGAACTAAGATTCTTTTGGCAAAACTTGATGGTATTGGAACAGAATATCCTCTTTCCACAGAGGTGCTGGCTCCGATACTAGCTTTTTACACTGCACCCGATTACAATACCGCAATAAATATGTGTATCGACCTTAACTACCTTGGCGGGATCGGTCATACAGCATGCATTTATGCAAATAATGAACAACGGATCTCGGAGTATGCCGAATTGCTTAATGCCGGGCGTATACTGGTTAACACACCCACTTCGCAAGGAGCAGTAGGATATTTTTTCAATCACCTGGCTCCATCACTCACGCTGGGCTGCGGCACAGGCGGGAAAAATATAACTACTGAAAATATTACTGCAAAAAATCTGATCAACATTCAACGCGTAAGCCGGCGAATGCCTAGTGAACTGTGGTTCAATCATGATCAGACAAGATATTATGATGAATCACTCACAACCGATGATATTATGAAACAATATTATAAAAATCATTAACCTTTAACCCATGGTAACTTTTAACTATAGCGCCGGCGATAAAATATTTACCGCTGCTTTCACCGGACGGATGGACACACTTGCCGTTCAAAAAATAAGTGAAGTAATCCAGGTAAACATCCCCGTAAAAGAAAACAAATCTGAGGATAAAATCATTTTCGACCTTCGTGACGTGGATTACATCTCATCCTCATTTATAAGAATTTGTGTGAGTGTTGCAAAACAGGCCGGACCAGGGCAGTTTTCAATCGCTCATTGTCAGCCCTTTATAAAAAAAACATTTAAAATTTCGGGGCTCGACGATATTTTAAATGTAACCTAAAAACAACTATTCCTGATTATTTTACGTCAATTCAACAATTGTACGTATCTTTGCAGCCTCATTTGAAAGATTGTATCTCAATCTGTCTGTAATTCTTCCGCTTTTACCTTCAGCCAACGTACTTTTTTTTAAATAACCTCCGTTCCGGCGCTGCTTTTTCAGCTTTGGAAGCGGGGATAATCAATTTTATATACATAATTAACAATTAATGAATTTTGAAAATCTGAATCTTATCCAGCCTCTTTTGAATGCTGTAGATAAGAAAGGGTACCTGAGCCCTACACCAATTCAGGAAAAGGCAATCCCTATAATTTTACAGGGAAAAGATATTTTTGGATGCGCACAAACAGGCACCGGCAAAACCGCTGCTTTTGCACTTCCGATTTTGCAATTGCTTGAAACAGAAAAGGAACGCAACCAACGTCGTGAAGTCAGGGCTTTGATAATTGCTCCAACCCGTGAACTGGTAGCCCAGATCAGCGAAGAGTTTAACACTTATGGCAAAGGACTCGATATGCGGCTTGTTACTATCTATGGAGGTATTTCACAGAGGGCACAAACCCAGGCGCTGCAAAGAGGAGTCGATATAATTGTTGCCGCCCCCGGCCGGTTGCTCGACCTTATGAACCAGGGATTTGTCCATCTCAACAAGGTGGAGTATCTGGTGCTTGATGAAGCAGATCGTATGCTCGACATGGGATTTATCAACGATATCAGGAAGATTACCGCAAAACTGCCGCTAAAAAGGCAAACAATGCTATTTTCAGCTACCGCTCCTGAAGAAATCAGGAAATTAGCTGCATCGTTGCTTCACAATCCGGTTCAGTTAAACCTGTCGCCGGATGCAATGCCTCCTATACTGGTCTCCCAATCTGTATATCATGTAAAAAAGGAGAATAAAAAGCTCCTTCTTACTCATGTATTGCAAAATGAATCTGTCAGGAATGTTCTTGTTTTCACCCGTACCAAACACGGCGCCGATAAAGTGGTAAAAGATTTGATGCGCAACGGTATCAAGGCACAGGCAATACATGGCAATAAATCGCAAAGCGCCCGCGACAAGGCGTTGAAGGATTTTAAAAACCGAAGCATACGAGTTCTGGTAGCAACTGATGTTGCTTCGAGAGGTATTGATGTGGACAAATTAAGTCATGTAATCAATTACGAAATCCCTGAACAGGCTGAAACCTATGTTCACCGCATCGGGCGAACTGGCAGGGCTGGTGAGGCTGGTTCGGCATTATCTTTCTGTTCGGCTGATGAAAAGGCATATCTGAAGAACATTCACAAGCTGATCCACCGGAATATTGATGTAGTCACCGCCCATCCTTTTGCAATAAATTAATAAAAGGCATAAGGAACGACACCACATTAGTGGCCAGAAACTCTGTATTGTAACCTCCCTCCATCACAATCAACTTCGGGATGCTCAATTCTTTGATCAGATATTCGGCGAGACGGGTATAAATTTCAGAAGATAACATGAAATTTCCAAGCTGGTCATTCTCAAATGTATCAACGCCCAGAGAAATTACGAGATATTGAGCGCCAAAGTTTTTAAAACTGGAAATTGCATCCCGGAACACTTTAAAATAGTCTTCATCAGCTATTCCGGGAGGCAATGGGAAATTGATGTTTTTTGACGAATTCTCCGATTCAAATCCTGTAAGGTAGGGGTATGAATAATCGGGGTCGCCATGGATGGAAACAAGCAGGATATTATCAAGGTGTTGAACGATATCCTGTGTGCCATTCCCGTGATGAAAATCAATATCCAGAATTCCAACTTTAGCCCGGTCATTAGTTTCCAATTCTCCATGATCCTGCAAATATTTGGCTGCCAGCGCTGAATTGTTTACGAAACAATAACCGCCGGCAAAATCAAATCCTGCATGATGACCCGGTGGACGACACAACGAAAACACGGATGATTCGCCCTTAAGCAGGTATTTTGCACCAGTAAGGGCAGTAAATCCTGAAAACCTGACTGCTTCCCAAGTACCTTTAACAATCATGGTGCAACTGTCGGTCATATAAAATCCCGCTTTGCCCTCTGGACTTTTTGACGGAGGATGATCACGCAGCTTCCCGAGCGCAAAAAATTCGGGCATAATACCTTCAATCCATAATCCGGCTGCAACCCATTCGTCATATGCTGTTTGAAGGTACCGGATATAGGCAGAAGCATGGATTTTGTAGAAATGCCCCAAGTCGAATTGTTCGGCCCTTGTTAGCACTGCTTGTGGAATATCCATGAGGGCTTCAAAAATGAGTTCGGCCCTTTCGGGTGATTCACCATAGTCCACGACATGGTTTGAAATAAATTCCTTTGGCGGATTATGCAGGATATGATGCGGTGAATAAATTACAAACATTTTTGCCCATTTCAGTCAATAAGATTCGGGTCGTGTGCCTGTATGTATGTCAATAATTCTTTGGCAATATCACTGACCAAAAGAATTTTACTGTAATCCAGACTTACATTGTTGAGGTATTGTAGCACCAAAACATCCCCTATCCGGGATTCAGGCAAAATTCCGGCAAAGAAAAAACCCATTTTTTCAAACTCAGCTGTCATCCAAAAAGTCAGCGGATCTTTTAATTTCAAAAACAGGTTAATTGATGCGGTATGCTGCCGGCAAAATCCTTGAAGAATCTTTCGCAGCTGTTGCCTGACATCTGCTCCGTATGATGCAATAAAAATTTCGGCACAACCTTCCAGATCATTCACTCCGGTATTGATGATTGCCACGGGGCTTTCAAATTCAAAGGAGTCAGAAGAAGGGACAATATAAGAATGTGTCGCCCCCAGGTTATTATAAAGTTTTGCAACCATTTCTTTGTGATGTTCCGGTACAAAAAGGTTATAAGAAAATGGGGGCATCATATACCTGAATCCAAGCGCCACGCTGATTCGCTGAGAGGCGTCATCAGAGATTCCTTTGAATTTCCATGAAGCGGGACTGGTGGCCAAAAGAATTCCGCAATCGTTGATCTGGAATTTAATCATCGATTTTTGGGTAAAAATGTGATTTGTTACCGCGTAAGCATAAATTCCCCGGAGTTCCCGCTTTTTCTTAACCTGAAAAAGATAATCAACCAATTTGTTCAAAGCCCCCTGTCCCCGGTATTCAACATTTACAAATACGAAAGTCAACTCAGCAATCGTATCTTCGGGATACTGATATAAAAGAGCTCCATGACCCATAAAAATATTATCTTTAGTCACAGCCACCGCGGAAATCATTTCCGATTTCCTGTTCATCTCCACTAATCTTTCGGGATAATAAATATGATCATCAAAAAAAGTATACCCATGGGTTTTATAAGCGCATCGGGAAACTTCAATAGCTTCATGTTCATCAAGTCCCCGCACCTCATAATCAATTTTTTCGGTGATAACTACCTGGGCGTTTCTGGTTTCGGCCCCTTCCGGCATTCCCTTCCTGGCTGCAGCATCAGGAAGATATTTAATCATGACAGTTTCCTTTCCCTGCGGACCGAGATTGTGGAAAGTGAGTTCATCCATAACTTTCTGGATGAGATAAATTCCAAGTCCGCTCGTTGAAAGATCATCGAGAACTTTCGTTAATTCATATTTTTTAATTCGCTCAGGATCAAATGGGATTCCCATTTCTTTGAGGGTTATTTTGATTCCATCCGGAATTTTCATGCAAATGATATCAAATGTGGGATTTTCCTCATCGCTGGCGTGAATCATAATGTTTGACACCGATTCTTCGATTGCGATATCGATTTGCTCCAGTTCATCGCCGGAAAAGCCGATCATTTTTGCAATTTCCCTTACAAACAGCTGAACCATAAATGAATAGTTCAGTTTATTGGGAAAAGTCATTTTTATTGATTCATTGTTTTCCATATATACCATATTTTTTTAGTTTTTCAAACAAAGCCTTTTGGTTGACCGGCCTTAGCAATATCGTCATTCTTTATGATAATTTCAAAGTAGATATTCATTTTCAAGATCCTATATTTTCAGGAAATGTAAAATAAAATGTGGAACCCTCACCCTCCTTTGATTCTACCCATAATTTCCCATCATTTTTTTCAATGTACTCTTTGCATAAAAGAAGGCCAAGCCCTGTGCTCGGTTCGTTATCCGTTCCTTTCCGCGAAATTTCTGAACCCATCACAAATATCTTTGTCTTCAATTGATCCGACATGCCTATTCCCTTGTCATGAACAGAGAATTCCAATTTATTTTCATTATTTCTTTTTGAAGCCAATATGACCGACCCGCCATGGTGCGAGAATTTGACCGCGTTTGAAATCAAATTGCGAATAATTGTATTCAGCATCTGTTTATCAGCGATAACTTCGGTACCGGCCGGAACAGAATTGATAATGCTGATCTCTTTTTTAGCCGCCTGTAATGAATATATTGACAAACTTTGCAATACGATTTCCGATAAGTCACAGATTGTCGGAGAGAACTCAACCATACCACGTTGGATCCTCGACCATTCAAGCAGGTTTTCAAGTAATTTGAACAGGTTACTTGCAGAATCATTCATCCGGTTCGCCATCTGTTGAATTTCACCAAGAGTAAAACTTTCAACACCTCCGGCCAACAATTCCGTGAAACCTAAAAGTGAAGTAAACGGACTTCTCAGATCGTGTGCTATAACATTAAATATTTTATCCTTTTCAGCAGTCCGGGCTTTAACAATCTCCTCGAGATGTTCGCGGTACTTTTTTAACTCGTCATCGGCATTTTTATGGTCAGTGATATCCTGGAAAACTCCTCCGATTCTCACTATTTTGCCTTCACTCCAAAAAGCCCGGCCTATTGACCTGACCCATAACCGGTTCTTCTTGGCAGTAATGAACTGCAATTCAAGATCGAACGGTTTTCCTTCTTCAATTGCAGCCCGCACTGCCTCTGATATGGCAGGAATCGACTCGGGTGCATAAAAATTGATTTCACTTTGGAGGTCAGGTTTAAACTCATGGCTTACCTCATGTATTTCACACACCATATCAGTCCAGGTGATTTCATTTGTTTTCACATCAAGTTCCCAGCCACCAATCCTGGCGAGAATACTAGTTGCATCAAGAAGTTGTTTGCTCTTTGTCAGAGCCATTGTGCGTTCCAAAACCATGGCTTCCAAAATTTTGTTCTGTTCCTGAACCGCCACTTCTGCCCGAAGGCGCTCGCTTACATCACGTAAAGACCCCTCGTGGTAAAGGATATTTCCCTCATCATCAAGTACATGCCTTCCATGATCTTCAACCCAAATTTCCGAACCATCTTTTTTCCGGAGACGAAAAACTGCCATTTCTTCGCGCAGTTCTTCCAGGGCAGCGCTTTCACGATCTTCTTCTGCAAAATATAATTGGGTTTTTATGTCGATTGCCAGAAGTTCTTCCTTGCTGTCATATCCCAGAATTTTTACCATTGCCGGATTTACCTCCAGAAATTTTCCGGCATGACTACTTCTATATACACCATCAGACATTGTTTCAATCAGGGTCCGGTATTTTTCTTCGCTCTCACCAAGTACCTTTTCCGCTTTCTCACTATAGCGAATCTGGCGCAGGATCAACACGAATGAAAATACGAATAATCCCATTATAACTAAGATAAGCGTCAATATACCCCAGAGTAAATTCCTCGAGTGTATTTCATTGATTTCTACAGTACTCGCTGTCCGTTTATCAAACATGATATAAAAATCATTGATAGGCCTCATGATACTGGCTTTGGTTTTATGATAGGCTACATCATTCATTAATTTAATCGCCAATTCACGATTTGGTTTATTCATCACAATAAAATTGCCTTTACCATCATCGTACAAACCTTTTACAGCATTCATTGCTATTCTTTCAACATTAACCAATTCATCTGAATTTTTCTGTGCTTCAGCCAGTTTATCAAGCTCGGCAGATGTGAAACCTTCTTTAATCATTAAAGTATTCAGTGATATTACATTTCCATCTTTGCAGGGTTTTTGCCCCTCGGTGATAATCAGGTCCCAGTAAATTTTATTGTTGCACACGGGACGAGGTTTTTTGCCGTTTCTTATATCCAATACAGCATAGTATTGACGTTCATACTCAGGATTGCCGGTTGCAACATATGTACGTGCCATACGCGTAAGATCATCGGAACTCTGGCGAAGTTCATCGGCCAGCACCCAGGAACGAAAATAAACGTCGCGGCTATTACTGAGTTCATCTGCATTCCGGAATAAAGAAAGAATCATTATTCCTAAACCAATAACCAAGGTAAATTTGATCCCGAAAAGTACCAGAAAAAGATTTCTTAAAGACATGTAAACCTCCTTATATTCATATTATTGGTCATTTAGTTATTGTATAATGATGTATTAATAAGTATTGAAATATTTGATTTTTTTAATTATCATATAATTATATTTAAAGAGGCAAACATGCTGAACTAGCTTTGCTGACAGTAAAATAAAATGTACTTCCTTTTCCCTCCTCGCTTTCAACCCATAAGTTTCCCCCGTGCCGTTCGACAAAATCCTTGCATATTAGCAGTCCCAGGCCAGTGCTGAGTTCGCCATCCGTGCCTTTCCGGTTTGTATTTTCATCGAGGCGAAAAAGGTTGGCAATCAAAATCTTGCTCATGCCGATACCGGTATCATTTACCGAAATTTGAATCATATTGTCATTTGAGGATTTCGCTGAAATATTGATTTTGCCATATTTTGGTGTGAATTTCACTGCATTGGATATAAGATTACGAATAACGGTTGCAAACATATTTTCATCGGCATAGATTTCAAGGTCTTCAGGAATTTCGACGTTGATAGAAATTTCTTTTGGATGGGCTGATTCTGATATTAACTGGACACTTTCTGAAATTTTCGAGATCAACAGGAATGACGAAGGCTCAAACGTTGTTATACCACGCTGGAGGAGTGACCAGGTTAACAGGTTCTCGAGCAGTTCGTAAAGGTTTGATGCAGATTTTCTCATTTTCACTGCAATATTCTGAATCTGATCCAATGTCAAGGTATGCAATTCCTCTGCCATAATTTGAGAAAGTCCAAGGAATGAACTTATGGGGCTGCGCAGGTCGTGTGCAATGATGGAGAAGAATTTGTCTTTTTCGGCAATGGTTTTTAAAAGTTCTTCGTTTTTAAGATTTAATTCTGCTTCGGTCTGTTTTCTTGCAGTGATGTCTTTGCCTTGGGCAATTGTGGCTATAGGCGTAATTCCATCGGGATTAAACAACGTTGCCGAATTCCATAACACGGTGCGCACCGACCCGTCAATGTGCTGTATTTTGATCTCCACAGTTTCCCAACGCTCGCCGGTCAGGGTCTTTCTGATCAGCATCAGGGAGTCCTCGATAAGTGATGGTGGGAAAAGTATCTCCAGCGATTGTCCGATCACTTCGGCTTCATTGAGTCCGGTCAGGAATTCGAATGCATGATTAAATCGTGTAATCCTGAATTGCGGGTCCCATACAATGATTGGCGCATTGGCATAGTTGATAAGGTTTTCGAGGTAGTCATTAGTCTGTCGAAGCGATTCTTCTGCCAGTTTACGGGCGGAGATATCGTGATACGTGATGGTCACACCATAACCTTCCATTGGAATGGGCGCTGCTGAAACATTGATCCAGGTAATCTGATTTTGACTTTTAACAATACCCATTTCCACGTTTTCTATATGGCGTTGCTCTTTGAGGGCCCTCACACTGGCAAATTCTGAAGCAGGCATTGGCGTGCCATCAGGCCGCACTATACGCCACTCCTCACCGATGATCGATCTTTTCTCTTGTTCTTCACTCGATAGACCAAGCAGATTTTTGGCCAGATGGTTAGATTCAATAATTTGTCCGCGAGAATCAGAAATCGTGATTCCGACCGGAGAGGAGTCGAACAGCACCTTATATTTACTAAGGCTTACACGCAGATCTTGTTCAATACGCTTTCTTTCTGTGATGTCCTCAAAAATTGTAGCAAAACCTCCTTTGTAAGGACAGTAAACTGAAATGGAGAAATGTTTTGCCAAAGGGGGGAAATAGGTTTCAAAAGCAATTGGCTCGCCGGTAATGGCAACTTGTTTGTAGATTTCAAAGTATGGTGGTTCATCGACTCCATAGGCCTCCCTGCTAGTCTTCCCGATAACATTCTCCCTGGCCATGCCAAGTATCATTTCAAAGGCAGGATTTGTTTCAATGATTATATAATCCTCGGCCACTCCCCGATCGTTATATGAAAGTTCATGAAGCGAAGAGCCTTCGCTCATATTCATGAAGAGGCTTTGAAATTTCGCTTCGTTATCCCTGAACTTCTTTTGTGACAGTTTTCTCTCAGAAATATCTGTTTCGTACAATGTTTTTAAGTCATCGTACTCCTGGCGCAGCTTTCGCAGGTCGTTGAGAAGTCCTTCCCTGGTTTTATTCTGTTCATTCATAATCCATTGATGTATACTGTGCATCAGTTTCAATCAGAGAAATCGTTGAAGTTTCGAAGCTATGATCTGATGCCATAACTTTTCGCATATCTGATATGTAATAATACCATGTAAATATAATTATAAAACTAATTACCGGAATATTTTTTTCATGGCAGAAAATCGAAGGCAGCGATCAGCATTAGGAATCACCCACGCGGATCACCCTTCAGCGGCATCTTCGCCATCTTTTCAACATTCATACTTGGGAAGCCAAATTCTTCCACGATCTTTCCTCTGACAATATAAATTCCATCGCCACGGAAAGGGTACTGCATCACTGCCTTCGGGAAATGAACCGTGTCGAAAAACCGGCCGTTGACATCGATAAAGGTGCCAAAGTGCATCCACTCCTTTTTTATGGTGCGTACATATTTAATGGTAACAAGTAGTCCCAGCATGCGTATGGTTTTCCCCACATTGGAGGCCATTTCATGTGAAAGGATATCGCCCCGAAACTTCGACAGCAGCAGGTCGAACCAGGTATAGGTAATAGGAAAGCCAAGCAGTTCGATTTCATCGTACACATCGGCTATAATGTTCTGCTCCAGGTCTGGAAGTTCGAATTTCCTCACTGACGTTTGGAAGAGCAAAGGACTTTCGAGTGACGAATGACGAGTGACGAATGACGAGTGAACTTCTGATGGCTGATTTTTTCCCAGCAGCATATGTGCCTCCCATAAAAGCGAAGCCTTCGGTTTGCAGGTAAACCTGAATGCCCCCACCCGGATGAGGATGATCAGCTGGTCTAAAGTGACCGGAACCCGCCGGATAAAATCTTCCAGGCTGGTATAAGGTCGCTCTTTTTTACGAATCTCGGATTTTAAATCGTAAATCAATTTTCCCACTTCCGCCTCCAATCCCGCCACATGAATGAATCCTAAAAAAATATCCTTTCCCCTGATGCAGGTCTTGTATTCGCTCCGGTTGACGCAGGGAACATGCAGGTTTGCTCCCGAAATTTTTGCCTCATTAAAATAGACCCATGATGGGTAAAATCCGCCAAAGTTGTTAATTACCCCGGTGATGAACTCCAGCGGATAATGGGCCTTTAGGTAGAGGCTCTGATAGCTCTCCACTGCATAAGAGGCTGAATGAGCTTTTGAAAAAGAGTAACCGGCAAACGATTCTATCTGCCGCCATACCTCTTTAGTGATCTTTTCGGGATATCCAAAATTCCGGCAGTTCTCGAAAAATTTGTCGATGATCCGCTGCAATTCCTTCTTTGACCTGTATTTCCCGCTCATGGCCCGGCGGATCACATCGGCATCGGCCAGGTCGAGACCGGCAAAGTGGTGGCAAATCTTCAGCACATCCTCCTGGTACACCATCACACCGTAGGTCTCTTTCAGCTGTTCCTCCATTACCGGGTGAAGATATTTGAACTTATCGGGATTGTGGAACCGGAAGATGTACTCCTTCATCATTCCCGAGCGCGCCACACCCGGGCGGATGATCGAACTGGCCGCCACGAGGGTGCGGTAGTTGTCACAATGCAGTTTCTTAAGTAATCCGCGCATGGCGGGACTTTCCACGTAAAAGCATCCGATCGTACGAGCGTTGCGCAGCTGCTCCTTAACCTTTTCATCCTCCTTGAAGGCACTGATCTGGTGCACATCCACGCCGATTCCCTGGTTTTTTTTCACGAGTTCCGCCGCTTCGTAGATATGGCCTATACCACGCTGACTCAGTATGTCGAGTTTCTCGAATCCGATATCTTCGGCCACATACATATCGAACTGCGTGGTCGGGAAGCCTTTCGGAGGCATATCCAGCGCCGTATAGCAGGTGATGGGCTCTTCAGATATCAGCACACCGCCGGCATGTATGCTGCGGATGTTTGGAAAATCGGCCATCATCTCCCCCAGTTCATTGATCTTGCGGATAATATGATTTTTATAGATTGCTTCATCGGGATGCTTAATAAAAGCATCGATCTCCCCTTTTGGCAGTCCATGAACCTTGCCAAGTTCACGATAGATAGACTTATCGCGAAATGTTGACATGGCGCCGAGCAAAGCGGTATGTTCATGGCCGTAGCGTTTGAAGATATAGTCGAGCACCTCATCACGCTCCTTCCATGAGTAGTCGATGTCGAAGTCGGGCGGTGAAGTTCGTTTGGGATTGATGAAGCGTTCAAAGTAGAGATCGAGTTCGATGGGGTCAACATCGGTAATGCGCAGGCAGTAGGCCACGATGCTGTTGGCGCCGCTTCCCCGCCCCACGTGGTAAAATCCGCGCGACATCGAATAGCGGATAATGTCCCAGGTAATGAGAAAATAGGAGGCAAATCCCATTTTGTCGATGATATCCAGTTCATGGCGGATGCGGCGCCTGGCCTCTGCATGTCCCTTGCCGTAACGGTATTGAAGCCCATCCATGGCCAGTTTTTCCAAAAGTATGAGATCATCGTACCGGTCGCCGGTAAAGGTTTGCTTGTTTTTACAGGCCTTGAAATCGAAATCGATGGAACATTCCTCCATGAGCTTCTCGGTATTGCGGATGATCTCCGGGAAATCGCGGCAAATCTCCAGCAGTTCCTCAACAGAAAGCATCATCTCATCGGGGGCGGCAACCTGGCAAGGTTCCAGGCGGCTCAGCAGCACGTTATGATCGACAGCCCTGAAGTTGCGGTGCAATTCATACTCCTTCGCATTTATGAAAGTGACCGGTGCCATGAGCGCCATCCGGGGAATGAGGTCGCGGTGGCGGGAAAGCATGAGCGGGCTAAGGTCGGAGGGGCGGATGCCAATGAACGAGTGACGATTGACAAGTGACGAGTGACGATTTTCGCTACCATGAAACGGATAAACCACGAACACATTTTCGAACTCCGGCGGCCTGTCGGGTAGTGGCATATTTCGCAGGTTGTGTTCGCTCAGGAATTTATTCAGTTCACGGAAGCCTTCATTGTTTTTCGCCAGACCAATGTAAAGCAGCCGGTCTTCGCGACGGAATTCGATCCCGGCGATGGGTTTGATGCCCTTTTCCTTACAAACCGCTACGAATTCCATAATGCCGGTGGAGTTGTTGATATCGGTAAGGGCCATCGCCGGGGCTGACCGGGACTTACCCCCTCCATAAGCATTTACCGCCTCCTCAACGAGATTTTCCATGGAGATGGTTCCATAGCGAAGGGAGTAATATGAGTGGCAGTTGAGGTACATGATTATATTTTAATCATTTTTTCGATTACAATATAATCATTATTGTTAATTTATTACAAAAAAAATGATCCGGGGTTCATCCGAATTATTCATCTTTGCAAAAAAAAATTATCATATGCGCATTTGGCTCATGATTCTTCTTTGTCTGACCTGTTTGAGTGTGCTTCCGATGTTCATTTTTTCGCAGGATACAACCACTCCGGCAGGGAAAAACAACTTTACCAGGGTGACTTCCTATGACGAACTATCATCTTATATTCATCAGCTTGATGCAAAATCTGATTTGCTGAAAGTTGGCATAATCGGTCAATCGGTTGAAGGAAGAAATCTTTATGCAATGACATTTTCCTCCTCTCCATTCGGAAAGGATAAATCAAAAATAAAAGCGCTCATCTTTGCGCAGCAGCATGGCAACGAACAATCGGGCAAAGAGGGTGCATTGCTGCTCGCAAAAGAGTTACTTAAACCTGAAAACAAATATCTTTTTGATAAAATGGATATTGCGCTGGTTCCCCAGGTAAATCCCGATGGCTCAGAGGCTAACAAACGGCGCAATGCGAACAATGCCGATCTGAACCGCAATCATTTGATCCTTACCGAGCCTGAAACGATTGCTTTGCATAATTTTTTCGACAAATATCTTTTTGAAGTCACCATTGATGTTCATGAATATTCGCCCTACGGTGAAGAATGGAAAAAATACGGATACAGGAAAAACGCGGATATCACCATCGGGGCAACCACCAACCTGAATGTTTCAAAAGAGATCAGGGAGTTATCCAACGAAAATTATCTTCCCTTCATCCTCAAATATTTGCACGACCGGGAGTTTTCATCCTTCGAATATTGTCCGGGCGGGCCACCCGAAATTGATTATATCAGGCACAGCACATTTGATATAAATGACGGACGACAAAGCCTGGGGATCCAAAATACATTCTCGTTTATCCAGGAAGGTATGAATGGAAAAGATGGCCTGATAGAGAACCTGCAGCGCCGGGCTCAAGGACAGATGACAGGAATGCGGGGGATGCTTGAATATGTTTACTGCAATAAAGATAAAATCAAAAGCCTGGTTGCTGATGCCAGAAAAAAATTAATCAATAGTAAATCGGGGGAAGATATTTCGATTCAATCGGAACATGCAGGCAACGGGCAGACTTTGGAATTGCCTCTCCTCTCCTATTATTCCGGTAAAGATTCGGTCATCATTGTAAACGATTACCGGCCGGTGGTAAAATCACTTTTTGATATAAAAAAACCGTTTGGCTATTTAATTCCAAAAAAAATAACTACGCTTGTTGAATGGGCGGAGAGACATTCGCTTGAAATTTATCCATTAAAAAACCCTGAGGATTATCAAATTGAACAATATTTCATCAGTGGTGTTGACTCGATAGATTTTGAAAGGGACATTATTGTGAACCCGAGGGTGGTCATTCAGGGATTTCAGGGGAATATTTCAGCAAATGATTACCTCTTTATCCCATCTGCCCAAATGAAAGGAAACGTGATTTTGCTGGCTCTGGAGCCAAAGTCGATGCTGGGATTGATAACGTATAAAAAATATGCCGATCTGTTAAAAACCGGAGAGGGTTTTCCCATTCTCCGGGTGATAAAGAAATAGTTTATATTCGGGTCATGATATTAATAATTTAAACGTCAGTAAAAAATAGACTTATGCGCATCGAAAAAATTGAGTTACGCCATGTTAAAATGGTGCTGGTAAGCCCGTTTGTAACATCCATGGGCACCGAGTATGATGAAGAGCATATCATTGTGCGGGTTGATGCAGATGGAGTGACCGGCTGGGGCGAAAGTGTGGCCGAAGGCACCCCGTTTTATTCTTATGAAACTGTTCCCACTGCCTGGCATATCCTTCAGGATTTTTTGATTCCGTCAATCCTCGGAAAAGATATTGCCAATGTTGATGAAGCGATTGCAAGTTATGCCAAGGTTCGCGGGCATATGATGGCCAAAGCCGGATTGGAGGCTGCTTTGTGGGATGCCTTCGCAAAGACCAACAACATTTCGCTTTCCAAAATGATCGGCGGAACACGGAAAAAAATTGACGTTGGGGTAAGCATCGGAATCCAGTCATCGGTTGCTGAACTCATTAAAAAAGTTGAAGGATACCTGGCTGAGGGGTATAAAAGAATCAAGATAAAAATTTCTCCGGGATATGATCTTCAATTTGTGGAAGCTCTCAGGCGTGAGTTTCAAGATATTCTGCTGCAGGTTGATGCAAATTCTGCTTATACCCTGAACGACATCAACCTTTTCAAAAAGATGGATAATTACAATCTTTTGCTGATAGAGCAGCCGCTCGGTTATGAAGATATTTTTGACCATTCAAAACTGCAACGCGAACTAAAAACGCCCATTTGCCTTGATGAAAGCATTCATTCGCTTGATGATACCCGCGCTGCTATTGAACTCGACAGTTGCCGGATTATTAACATCAAGCCAGGGCGAGTAGGCGGTTTTACCGAATCAAAACTCATTCACGATTACTGTGCTACGATGAATATCCCGGTATGGTGTGGCGGGATGCTTGAATCCGGTATAGGCCGTGCCGGGAATGTCGCCCTGGCTTCACTACCTAATTTTACCTTACCCGGCGACATTTCTGCCAGCAAAAGATATTACACCGAAGATATTGTCGAACCTGAATTTGTGGTGAATCCCGATGGCACCATGGATGTTCCAACAAAACCGGGAATAGGGGTTGAAATCAACATGAAAATGCTGGAAAAGGTTACGGTCAGAAGCATGGCCCTAAAAATTTGAGGTCACTCCCACTTTTATCTTGGCGGTGAATTTTTCAATATTTCGCTTAGGCATCCATTGACTATTTTAAGGATCTGCTCCATCTTTGCAGGATCAGTTCTGGCAGCATCATCCTGGGGTGTATGATATTCTTCGGGAAATCCGGCATGGAAGGTAAGAATAGGAACATTCCGGTCGGCAAACGGCCTGTAATCACTTCCAGAAGCGCCAGTCACATCCCATAAATCCAAAACAAATGGATGTGCCAGCTGTGAGTTGATTTTTCTGGCTATGTTTCTCAGATTTTCATTGACAGTCATGGTACCGATGGCGAGTTGGTTCCTGGCAGAATCCTCAGGAGCGCTCCGTGATATCATATCTAGATTGATAACAAGTGACAACCCGTTTGGAACAATCGGAGAATTTTGGGCAAAATAAGCGCTCCCCAGTTTCCCTTTTTCTTCACCGATCCAGGCAGCGAAAATGATGTTACAGGGAGGTTTTTCAGAGTAACCCGCCCAGGTTTTTGCCAGAGCAAGCATTCCGGCAACCCCAGAAGCGTTGTCATCAGCACCGTTGAAGATTTCACCATTCCTTGTGCCAAGGTGATCATAGTGAGCCCCGACAATGACATTCCGGGTTGTGTCGCTGCCTTTGATCATTCCCAGAACATTTCGGATAATTGGGGTTTCGGATTTTATAACAACCGAAAACCTGATATTTTTTCCCTGCAAAGGACCTGAGGCAGGCGACAGATCGCGGGCAGCCTTTTTTTCAAATCCTGGCAGATCGATCCCGGAACCCTGCAAAAGCTGAAGGGTTGCATCGCTTCCAAGACTGAAGCAAGGAATTTTCAATTTTCCAGTATCGCCGGGTAAATAATGCCTCGGATTATCATATTCAGATTCTTCTGATAAGGGTTGATTCATGGCTCTGTTCAATACATCCGGGTCCACAAAAACCACTGCAGCCGCACCATGTTTTTCAGCTATCTTCAGCTTCTTTCTAATGGTTGCAAAGTCATCCTCAAAAGACTTGCCCAGTTTTTTCCATGCAAGAGATGTTGTATCGGAGTGACCGGGATAACCGTCCAAAATCACAACAATCCGGTTTCTGACATCAATTCCAATGTAATCATCATAACCTTTACCGGGCGCTTCAATACCATAGCCGGCAAATACAACCGGCGCCTCGGCTTCCCTTCCAAACGGAATCGGGTCGATGCTATAGTCGGTACCTGGAGCGAACATTAGGGCAGACTCCCCGTCAGAAGAATGCCGGATCAAAGCAAGGGAAGATTTTTCAACATAACACCGGATCATTTTCAAATTTTGCAAATAGGCAGGTTTAAACTTTTGCGCAGATCCTGGCTTGTTATCTGTAGCTGCATCACCATAAGGCAGCAATCCATTCAGCTGCATCATGGTTGCAATGTAGTCTGCTGCCATTAATGAGCCACGGGTCCCGGCTTCCCGTCCCTCCATCCAGTCGGAGGAGAGGAATGACAGGATGCCTTCAAAATCATTTCGTGCAGGAGCCGGCACAGCATGGGAAATGTTTTGCGCTGTCAGGTTTGTAAATGAAACCCAGAGAAAAAGAGTAAACACAAATAAACTTTTCATGTGTCAAAAGTATAATGAAAAATGAATGAAAATCCTGTCAAACATGCCCGGTCAAAGTTTCATGATCTTCCCCAAGGCCATCAGGTGTTTAATGTTGAATTCAGCATCCAGTAATAAAATATCAGCATCGCATCCTTCCTGAATATGTCCCTTACCGTGTAATTTCAAAATATCGGCCGGGTTTGATGTTGCAACCTGTAATGCCTGTTCCAGTAAGATTCCATCCTCTAAAACTGCCTCTTTCAACTCCCGCAGTATGGATGAAGGAAGCCCCATCTCCATTTTTATCAGTTTCCCGGTTTCAGGATCGAAACCAGGCAGGGAGCCGCAACCATCGGATGTAAACGTGATGTGACCAAGGGGGACACCACTTTCAAGGAGTTGCTTCAAAGCAATCGAGGGTTTTATCTCCTCATCGGTGTAATAGGGATAGGAGCTGGTTGTAATATCAACATAGCCTTTCTTACCATAATCTTTAGCATCTTCGAAAATGTAGCTGTTTCGGTTGCAGTGGGTTGGAAGGAACTGTTTATATCCCAGCTGACTTTGCGCCACAACATCATGGATGGGCCTGAATGGATCCTGAGCATCTCCCATATGAACATTTACAATTCCTGCCTTCCCGCCAATCATTCCGGCAACACGGGCCTGGGCTGCAATACGCGCCAGTTCAGCGATTGAAGGAACCGATGAACGATGGTCAGAAATCGCAACCTCACCAACCCCGATGATCTCTTCAAACAATGCAATATCTCTCGAAATATCACCGGTTATTGATGGAGGCGGAACCTGGTAGGCCCCGGTATACATCCAGGCAGAGACACCTTGTGCACGAAGGGTCTTCACCTTCATAAGCACGCTTTCAACAGTCCGGGTAATTCCATCTGTTCCCAAACAGCCAACAACCGTGGTAACTCCTGCCTCCAGCATCATTCTCAGCTGCAGTTCTGGCATGCGGCTGGCCGGGCCTCCTTCGCCGCCGCCACCAGTGATATGAACATGTGCATCGATGAGTCCTGGTACAAGCCACATACCAGTACAATCAATCGTTTCCACACATGTGCCTGATGGAGGTTCGATATGACTTGCAATTGCAAGAATTGTTTTACCTCCAGTCAGCACATCCTTTATACCTATGTTCTGCGGAGTGTATATCTGCGCATTTTTAAACAGTGTCAGCATAGTAGTATTCTTAAGTTAATTTTATATAGTCTTTACCTTTTTAGTATTTCATTCAGCAAATTTGGTAAAAAAAGTCACGTTTGTTGTTTTTATGCTCTCATATTTTATATTTTCGCCATATTATTTTATCCACCCGAAAAATAATATCACATAATTAATACTATTACCTCAATAATGGATCGAATGCGGAGACTGTTAATTCTTTTTTTTCTCTTCGGAATATTTAATGGATTCTCTCAGCCAGGCCGGCTATTGCTTGTGGGAGGCGGCGCTGAAAAAGAAGGTCAGGCAAGTTGGAGCACTCCGGCCTACCGTTGGGCAGGGGAAGGTAAAAAAGTAGCAATAGTTGGTATTTCAACCGGAAGTCTTGCCCCCTATTTCATTCAACGTTGCGGGGCAGCGCGCGCAAAGGAATTTGCCATCTCGAGTCACGACAGCGCTGACAGCCAGGCTACCTACGACACACTGACCAGCTATGATGTCATCTTTTTCAGGGGTGGCGACCAGTATGACTATTACAATTTATACCGAAACACAAAACTGCAAGAGGCTGTAAATGATGTTTATATGAGGGGTGGCACCATCTGTGGAACCTCGGCTGGTATGCACATCCTTTCCTCCATCGTTTTTACTGCCCGTTACGGATCAGCTTATCCTGATGATTGTATTGAGAACCCAAACAACCAGGATGTAACCCTTGCCAACGATTTTATGAACTTTTTCCCGGGTTTCATTTTCGATACGCATTTTGCTGAACGTGGCCGGTTCGGCCGGCTTGTTGGCTTTCTGGCCAATTGGGCTCTGAATAAAGGAGAGGCTATTACCGGGCTTGGAATGGATGACATGACATGCATGACGGTTGATGAGCAAGGTTTAGGCACTGTATATGGAACGGGATGTGCAAATCTTTATAAATCGGGCAGTAACTATTCACTGAACGGCACCAAATTGCTCGCCGATACAGTTCAAATAATTCAATTGTTGCATGGCAGCACCTTTAATTTCCAAACGGGTCAGATATTATATGCCGGACTTGATCGTCAGATTAGCACGAACGGACTTGAAGAAACAGGCAATTATACCATTCTGGCCAGTGGAAGTAATCCGGTTTCCGATAATCAAGCCATGCTGAACGACCTGGTAAACAATACAGGATACTCAAAGGCTGAAATACTTGTTTTAACCGGTGATCAAAACCTGGCAGACGCGTATAAAACAAAACTGCTGGAATTTGGCGTTGAGCAAGTGAATATCTTCATCATTAGCCTCGAATATGGTAACGACGCTAATCTCGGAAACCAAATAAATCAGGCAACAAAAATACTGTTTCTGAAGAATTGGTTTATATTATTTTCCTCATTTATGTCGACCCCCAACGGAAAATTGCTTCAAAAACAAATAAAAAAGGACAACATGATAACCGCCTTTATCGGAGAAGATGCACGACTTGCAGGAAAAACCGTTGTTGATAACTATATCACCAAGTATGCTTCCTATTATGCTGAACTCTCTTTCGGTAAAGGGCTTTCACTGCTAAAGCATACAGTGCTGATGCCCGACACATATTTGAACCCGGATGTATTTGAGAACACAGCAACGGCTGTTCCTTATGCTATGGCCCTGGACACCCTGAAATATGGAATTTGGCTTACCAACCACAATTACATGAAATATACCCCGGTGGAAGGCAAAGCCACACTCACAGGTTATGGAACCGCACCGGTAATGGTCCTTGCCAATGCCGGAACCCAGGCAGGTTTTTCAAGCCATACTGCATCGGGCAGTACCGGCACATTGCCCCGCATGGTGGCAGGTTTTGAACATTTACAACTCTCCCTGATCGATTACACCACCCCGTATATTATGGGAAATACTCAGCCGGCCCGGATCCATGACATTGATGACATAAAATCTCCCGTGATATCACCAAACCCGGTTCAGGACGAGTTGACCATGAGATGGAATTCCAGCGGACATGAATGGGAAATCACCGACCTGTATGGTCAAATTCTGAAGCAGGGCAAAGCCTTGAACAATCCGGAACGAATTGATGTTTCAATTTTCCGGCCAGGGTTGTATATCATGATATTTAAAAACGAACAAAAAAACCAGTTAACTGCATTAAAATTCGTAAAAGAATAAACCTTAAACAGATCGCACCCCGTCACCTTCTGCAGATGAGATAAATGGAGTAACGTTAATTATTCAACATGACCAAAATAAAAATTCTGTTTCTTGCACCATTGCTACTTCTTTCGATCTTTTCAAAAAGTCAGACGCTTTCTCGCGGAAGCCTGGTGATTGTGGGTGGTGGACTCGAACACACCAATAAAAGTGTGTACAATCAGCTGATCGCACTTGCCGGAGGAATCGAAAAAGCCACTTTTGCTGTAATCCCTTCAGCCAGTGGAGTGTCGGTTCAATCATATATGAGTTTCCGGAATATTTTGATTTCTTATGGGGTGAAACCCGAAAACATTCATCTGATAAGCATTGCGATGGTTGATGATGACAGCACAGTGAATGTGAATGAATCGGATTGGCGTGATAATGGGAACGATCTCCAACTGGCTGCCATTGTCAGATCATGCTCGGCGGTTTGGTTTTCGGGTGGCGACCAGTCGAGAACAATGAAAACACTCTTGCGTGCCGATGGCAGTCAAACCCCGGTTCTGGAGGCGGTATGGGATGTGTATCGTTCGGGTGGTGTGATTGGCGGCACAAGCGCCGGCGCTGCTATCATGAGTGAAGTTATGATCGGGGGAGGTACAAGTCTCTCGGCCCTGAGCCACGGAGTGGTCACCGGTTATACCGGAGATGATTTCCCTGAAAGTCTTGGGGTGTGGGTAACCAAAGGACTTGGTTTTTTCCCTCACGGACTGGTCGATCAGCATTTCAACGCCCGGGCCCGGATTGGGCGGCTCGCGATGACCCTCATGAATGACAAAAAAAGGGGAACCATGGGTTTTGGAGTTGATGAGAATACAGCGGTAATATATGACGGCAACCAAGACAAGCTCTACGTTGCAGGCGTTGCAGGCGTTACCATACTCAACACTTCAGATGCCAGGATTTCCTATGCTCAGAATCTACCCAATATTGAGAATCTGAGATTAAGCTATCTCGAAGAGGGTGATACCTGTGATTTTACGAACGGGATCATTACTCCCGCGAAAGGAAAGCGATCAACCAAAGGAAAAGAACGTTACAATGATCGGTATTCAGGTCAGGAGGGGATCTTATCAGCGAACGTGGCTACATTCCGCGATCTCATCACTATTCACCTGACCGATAATAAGGCAACCGATACAATTCGCAACATTACCTTTTTCAACCCTGATTCGGGATTTCAGGTTTCACTGTATAAAACGCCTGAAAGTGAAGGATTTTGTCCCGAGAAGCCCAATCGCGGAGATCATTACACAGTGACCGACATCAGGATGGATATCACTTCAGTACATTTTTCAGTTATTCCAGTGAAGTAATAAATACTAACAAAAGATTAATCTTATGAAAAAAACTTACTTTTTGTTGTTTTTGTTTAGTTTACTCCTTCAACAACTTGTGGCACAGGAGATTCCTGTAAGCGGAACTATCATTTCATCGGATGATAATTTGCCTATACCGGGAGTTACCATACTTATCAAGGGGAGTACACAAGGAACAACCTCCGACATCAACGGGAAATATTCACTTTTGGCGCCTGCAAAAGGGACGCTGGTATTCTCCTATGTCGGCATGCAGACCCAGGAAATTTCGATTAACAACCGGAAATCGATCAATGTCAAGATGAGCGACCAGGACATTGCCCTGGGCGAATTGGTTGTGGTTGGGTACAGCACTACAAGTAAGAAGCTGATCTCGGGCTCAATTGAACTGTTGAATGAAGATGAGATCAAAAATATGCCGGTCCGCACCCTCGATGGTGTTCTGCAGGGTCAAACAGCCGGGCTGACAGTAAATACGCAGTCGGGAACACCGGGAGGCCAGAACATGATCAAACTCAGGGGGGGGAGTTCCATCAATGCAAGCAACCAGCCCCTGATCGTCATCGATGGGATACCTGCCATTACGGGACAATATTCGCAGGTAGGAATGAGTGGTCAGGAGATAAATGCCATGAGTGACATCAACCCGAATGATATTGAATCGATGACAATCCTTAAAGATGCCTCGGCCACCTCGGTGTATGGTGCAAGGGCTTCAAACGGAGTTATCCTTATCACCACCAAGAAGGGAAGCCGCGACAGGACTGATGTGTCGCTGAACCTTAGCTACGGCTGGCAAACCTTGCCAAAAGAACGGATCATTCCAATGATGAGCGCCGATGATTGGAATGCATATAAGGGAACCAGTGTCAAGGGGATCGATACCGACTGGATGAAAGAGATCCTGGTAACGGCCCCTACTGCTAACACTGAACTTTCTGTGAGTAGCGGAAATGATAAATACAGGCTCTTTATCTCCGGAAACTATTATGACCAGGGTGGCGTTGTGATGGGAACTTCCTATCAACGTTACAGCGGACGTATCAACTCTGATTATAAGATACTTCCCAACCTTACCATCGGGGGAGGCGTAGGTATTACCTATTCAAAAAACGCCCGGGTGGAAGGCGATGCGACTCTGAACGGTCCATTGCCGAATGCCATGTCGATACCTGCCATCTACCCGGTTTATACTGCCGATGGCAAATATGATGAGTCTATGTTTTATGCAAACCCATTAGCAATTGCCAAGAATTCAGTTAACAATGCATATACTAACCGTACCAATGGAAATGCTTACGTCGAATATAAATTTTTAGAGGGCTTTATATTTACATCTAAATTCGGAATCGATATATACAATCTAAGGGAACATAGTTACGATCCCACCACCACCCGGCAAGGCAAAAAGTACAATGGCCTGGGTATTGAAGGGACCAGTTATGCCAGTAACCTCACAACCAACAATGTACTTCAGTACATCAATGAATTCAAGGAAAAACACAACATTGATATCCTTATCGGACACAGTTTTGAGAAATATACCAACCGGACCACATATATCGAAGGCATCAATTTCCCAAATGACAATCTCCAGTATATGACTTCGGCCGGAACCATCCGTGCCGCTTCAGCATCGGCTCTCAACCGTATTATGAATTCTTATTTCGGACAATTCAAATACAATTATAAGTACAAATACATTTTTACACTGACTGCCCGGGCCGATGGTTCTTCAAAATTTGGCACAAATAACAAGTATGGTTATTTTCCGGCAGGTTCCATTGCCTGGCGTATGTCGGAAGAGCCTTTCCTGAAAAAGGTTAGTTGGATCAACGAACTGAAAATAAGGGCAATTTACGGACTAACCGGCAATGACGGTATCGGCGATTTCGCCTCGCTGGGTCTTTACGGCGCCGGATACAATTATGGAGGCGGTTCAGGAATCGCGCCAACCCAGTTACCAAATCCAGACCTGAAATGGGAATCAACCACCCAAACCGGACTCGGTTTTGATGTGTCGTTGCTCAAGAACAGGATCAGCCTCAATTTTGATGTCTATTACAACCATACCAGAGACCTTCTTCTGGAGAGGCCAATCCCTTCTTCATCGGGTTTCTATACTATCTCATCCAACATCGGGCAACTTGAGAATAAAGGGCTCGAGGTTGTGTTGAATACGGTGAATATCGACAAGGCATTCGTATGGACCTCTTCTCTCAATTTTGCCATGAACCGCAACAAAGTACTGAGTCTTTATGAAGATCAGCCGATTGACGATATGGGCCGAGGAGGAAACCGTGTTGAAGTGGGCCAACCAATTGGTATCTTCTACGGACTTAATTGCCTGGGTGTTGACCCTACGACCGGAAACCTCATTTATGAAGATGTCAATAATGACGGCATTATTACCTCTGCCGACCGCATCAAAACCGGCGATCCCAATCCCGATTTCACAACCGGATTTACTAATTTGTTCAGTTACAAAAATTTCGAACTCTCTATTTTTCTCCAGGCTGTTTACGGGAATGATATATTCAATGGAACCCTGATCTATCTCGAATCGGGAACCGGTGAAGACAATCAGACTGCTCGGATGAACGACCGATGGAAAAAACCAGGCGATATAACACAGTTCCCCAAGGCAGGGGATTCGTATAAATCATCGAGGTTCATTGAAGATGGTTCTTTCCTAAGGATAAAGAATATCACACTGAGTTATAATTTTAAAAAAGAGTGGATCAAAAAGATCGGTATGAAATCGGCCAAAATATACGGCACCATACAGAACCTGTACACTTTCACCAATTATACCGGAATGGACCCTGAAGTGAACTATTATGGCGGCTCCAGCAATATCATTATCGGGACCGACTTCTTCACCTACCCGCAATCGCGCACTATTCTGGTTGGTTTAAGTTTTGTGTTTTAACTTTTAATGCTGAAAAAAATGAAAAAAGTATCATACATATTGATTGTTCTCTCCCTTGGGATGATCTCCTGCACCAAAATGCTGGATGTTCAGCCTACTGCATCCATCTCGGCTGATCAAGCCATTAAGGATGAAACAGGGGTTGAAAAGGCTATTACAGGAGCTTATTATTCTTTGCATGATGTCGGTAATTATGGACGCAACCATGTCATCGTTGAAGATCTTGCCGCCGATAACCTCGCATGGACCGGAACGACCCGTGATTATCTTCAGATAGCAGATAACCTGATTGCTTCCGACAACGCCATTATTGATGGTATCTGGTCCTCCAATTACGATTGCATCAATAGGGTCAATAATGTCCTCGAACGTATTGGCAGCATTGATATGAGTACTGACAAACGAAACTTATATACCGGTGATGGACTGTTTCTCCGTGCTCTGTCCCATTTCAATTTGCTATGTTATTTCGGAGGAATTCCAATAAAAACCCGCCCTACCCTTGATCTGAGCAATATTGACCAGGCCCGGAGTTCCGTTGCCGAAGTTTATAAACAGATCATTGCTGACCTTATTCAGGCAGAAAAAATACTACCTGCTTCAAGAGCATTGGGTTGGGCCAGCTCTTTCAGTGCAACAGCTTTACTGGCAAGGGTTTACCTGACACAATTTCATTACACCAACGATCTATCCATTGCAGCTCTGGCCAAAGCCAAGGCTGATGAGGTTATCAACAATGGAGGATTTATTCTGTCTCCGGCCTATGACGACCTGTACAACGGAAATACTACCGAATCCATTTTCGAAGTAATTTTTGATGCTCAGAATTATAACCGCCTGGCCCAGTATTTCTTCCCAGTCAGCCTCACCGGCCGCTATGAGGTATCACCTCCGGCTTCATTTGTTCAGAGTTTCCAGGCTACCGATACGGTAAGGTTTATAGCTTCGATCACATTTGACGAGAAAAAGCTGCCTTATGGAATCAAATACAAAGACTTCACCTCGGGAACCGACCGGGTTTATGTGCTGCGCCTTGCTGAATTGTACATGATCCGAGCCGAGGCCCAGGCCTTTACAAACGGTAATATCGAAGATATCCGTGGTGATATTAACACCTTGCGTCTACGGGCCGGCCGGCCACCTACAACAGCCACTACTTATGATGAACTGAAACTGGCCATTGAAAGTGAACGCCGGCATGAGTTTGCATTTGAAAGCCAAAGGTGGTCTGACCTTGTAAGAACCAAAAGAGCTACCACCGTGCTGGGAATTGATGAAAAATACACCCTCTTCCCAATTCCGCTCAGCGAGATGCAAACCAACAATCTGATGACCCAAAATCCTGGTTACTGATCATTTATCAATCTTTAATGTAGAAATCTATGAAAAGAAATATTTTATCTCTCCTCGCTATCTTGATCATCCTTACTTTGGGAGCAGGATGCACAAAGAAGGACATGGGTACCCCTGCCGCCAGTACTGTAGCTAATTTCAGTTTTGCAGCTACCAACCAGGGATTCGCACCATGCGAAGTCCAGTTTACCAATCTGTCATTGAATGCTACAGGGTATTTATGGGATTTTGGCGATGGCAGGACTTCGACCGAAGTAAACCCAAAAATAACATACGATACCGCAGGATTATTTACCGTCAAACTTACATGCACACCTGGAACGGTAGTCTATTACAACCAGGCTGTAAAAAGTATGATTGTGAATGCCAAAGATCCAAATGCCGGGCTGGTCCAGGTGTTGTACTATACCACAAGGGGCGCTCCAGGTAATGGTCATTTGGCTATTTTAGAGGATACACCGCCGCTGAGCCAGGATTTCGCCCCCCCCATGGACATGAACAGGCCTTATGGTATTGCTGTTGACACAGCCCATAAAAAAGTGTATATCACCGATTATTCAACTAACGCAATATATCGTTTTGACGCAGATGGCAAAAATGGATCTAAAATTCTGGATGGCACAGTTCCGGGACAGGAGATGGTGATTAGTCCTGAGGCCATTTTTGTTCTGGGTGATAAAATATACTGGGGCAGTCCGGGGGGAATCTACAAAGCAAATCTTGATGGCAGCAATCCTGAAAAACATATTGATTTCGGCATTGGACCACCCGAATTTCCGATCGATATGCAATACGACCCGGCCACCAATAAGATCTATTTTGTCAATGATAAAACAGATTATACCGGTGGATATTGGTCGGTGAATTTCGATGGAACAGGCATGACAGAAATCATCCCTGATGTTGACGGAACGGCAATCGAGATGGATTTCAGGAACGGCAAAGCTTACCTGGTCCTTTATGGTTCAGCAGGAACGGTAGCGCCTGAAA
Organism: Bacteroidota bacterium; assembly: GCA_037137455.1. Taxonomy (GTDB): domain Bacteria; phylum Bacteroidota; class Bacteroidia; order Bacteroidales; family FEN-979; genus CAIVAT01. Next base: position 16,371 of record JBAXKG010000021.1, on the reverse strand, counting down.
ACGGTGTATTCATGTGCAACATCGATGGCACCAGCCTCACAAGGATCGGCGATTATGGACTCAAAGCAACCTGGGGTATTGCCCTCGATACCAGGTTCAATAAACTTTTCTGGGGAATCAAAAATTCTAATGCAGATCCCGATGGTAAAATAATCCGGGCTAACCTCGATGGATCAAATCCTGAAGACTGGATTACAAACATTAGTCCGCATGCAATGCAAATCGTTTGGATCAAGTTCTGATTCGAGACATGTGACGAGCGACGTGTGACAATTCATAAAAAAAGCCGCCCATTGGGGACGGCTTTTTTTGCATATGACCGTGCTGGATTTAACTATTATTTGATCAGGAACATTTTATTTGACTTTACCTGATCACCAAACCTAAGCGTGTAGTAATACATTCCGCTGGCTAAACCTTTGGCATTGTAATCAATCGTGTGGGAACCTTTGGTTTGATTTGAATTTACCAGAGTAGCCACCTCATTTCCAATAACATTATAAATTTTTAGACTAACAAAACCATCATCTGGTAACTGATAGCTGATTTTTGTTGTCTGATTAAAGGGATTGGGATGATTTTTTCCGAGGTTGAATTCATTTACAGATGTTCCATGATCTTCAACGGAGACAATCAATGACTGATATTTTACTACTGCAGCCGAAATGTTTGCCATCATGGTTTGCTCATCAGAACCGAGCGCCATGGCATAATAAACATTGTATGATTGACCTGTCGTTAAAGTTACTTCATCCTGTGAAGTAATTGTAACCGGTCCATCAGCAGTGGTGGAAACATATTGAGGTTGCAACGACCCATTATGCATCCAGTTCCAAAGGTCTGCATCTACAAAATATCCATCGTACCATTCAAAAGAGTAAAGGGATGACAATGATGCTGAGAGGAGTTTCATTCCCATATTTACCTGATTGCCCCTGTGAAACCTGAAAACACCTTCTGTACTGTTGTAAGTTACAGTATCGAATCCATACGTTTGGTTTACTTCTGGAATTATGTCCAAACCTGTCGATGCATTGATGGTAGTCGCTTCATCATTCATTACATTGAATTTGATAATGGTATAACCTGAGTTTGTCCATCCGTAAGCATTCAATTTTACAATCACATCAGGTGGTAATCCCGAATAAGCGTTGTTATAGGAACCATAAATTTCAAAATCACTCATTGAAGGATTAGTGACCAATATTGTTGGATCCAATGACTCTGCATCATTATTGTAGTCAAAAACAGCTGTGGGCGAAGTCCCGACTAAAATCGAGGCGCGTTGCAGATGCCTTGTTCCATCGGGAGTAAAAAGCCGTATTCTGCCATATATGTTTACATCAACCTTCAAAGCACCCGTACTAAAAGATGCCTGGGAATAACTATCTGCAATAAGCAGCAGCATAACTGTAAAAAGAAGTAAAATTTTTTTCATAGGGTTTTGTTTTATATGTTTTATATTACAATTATAACACATTTTGTTCAATGAAAGTAAAAAAGAGAAAAAAATTTAGAAAAAATTTAAAAAAGAAAATTATCATATAGATTTTTATTTAATTTCGCCCTGTCTGCTGGTATTCATTTTGTCATTTTTTTTATGGATCGATTAAGGTGACTGACCTTCTTATTGTTGATAGTTGCTATAGATGGTTTCTCTCGGCCCGGATGGATCCTTATAGCAGGCGGCGGATATGAAAAAAATGGAATGGCAAGCTGGAGTACCCCTGCATATGCCTGGGCGGCCAGTGGCCATAAAGTAGCCATCATCGGCACATCTTCATCAGGAGGTTATATTCCCTATTTTATCGGGCAAAGCGGAGCAACCTATGCCCGAGAATTTGCTATCTCCAGTCGCGACTGCGCCAACCTTTGAACCTAAAACATAAAACAAATCAGTATAAAATTTTCGTTAACCCTAATCCCTATTTTTATGAAGAGATGTCTACTTTTCTTTCTTACTCTTTTCCTGCTTTCAGATTTTGTGATGGCACAAACACGTCCGTTAATAGGCAAGGTCACTACTTCGGAGGATAATTCGACACTTCCCGGAGTAACCATCCTGGTCAAAGGAACAACAAATGGAACCGTTACAGATATTGATGGCGTTTTCAACATCAAGGTAGAATCATCGGATACGCTGGTTTTCACATATGTTGGTATGCAAACTCAGGTGATCCCTGTAAAGGCACAGAAATTTATTAATCTGATCATGGTTCCCTCTGCTGCAAACCTGGGCGAGATGGTGGTGGTTGGTTATTCATCATCAAGTAAAAAATTGATTTCCAGCTCATTCGGCATTATCAACGAGGCTCAGATACAGTCCATCCCTATTAAAACCATTGATAACATGATGCAGGGGCAATCGGCCGGGATCTATATCAATCAGAACTCAGGGACTCCAGGAGGAGCCATGACCGTGCGAATCCGTGGCAACGGATCAATCAACGCCGGGAGTGAACCATTATTTATTGTTGATGGCATTCCGATCAACCAGGAAAAGAACCAACAAATCGGTTTTGGCGGACAGCAAGCCAGCGCATTGACCGACCTTGGTCCTAATGAAATAGAATCTATGACAATCCTAAAAGATGCAAGCGCTACAGCGATTTATGGCGCAAGGGCATCGAACGGGGTCGTACTCATCACCACAAAGAAAGGCTCCCTCAGCGCCTCTAAAACATCGGTCGACTTCAGTATGAACCTGGGATGGCAGGAGATGCCAAAAGAACGCAGACTTAAAATGCTCAATGCGCAACAATATGCAGAATACAAAGGAATCACTGTCAGTGATTCTATAAATACTGATTGGATTGATGAAATAATGAGAAAAGCGCCTATGATGAATTATGAATTATCTGTTTCAGGAGGCAGTGATAAGACAAAGTTTTTTCTTTCAGGCGCTTATTTTAAACAGGACGGGGTAATCATGGGAACTTCCTATGAACGTTTGAATGGAAGGCTTAACCTCGAACATAAACTATCGAAAGGCTTTACCATTGGAGCCAATGTTGCTGTAAGCAATTCCAAAAACAAACGTATGGAAGGTGATGACACATTGAATGGTCCCCTGCCAAATGCCATCTCGGAACCTGCTATTTTTCCGGTTTATAATAGCAACGGAGGATATGACGAGTCGGGTCCGTACGCAAATCCTGTTGCAATCGCCAACAACGCGATTAATAATGATTTCACATTACGCACAATCGGAAATGTATTTTTGAATATAAACATCGTCAAAGGGCTTAGCTTTAACACCAAATGGGGATTTGATGCCTATTCATACCGTGAACATAGTTATGACCCGGTTACAACCCGCCGGGGAGCCAGGTACAATGGCGTAGGGCTTGAAGCAACAACCAATGTTTCAAACATCGTCAGCAACAATGTACTTTCCTATAATACTGTTATCAAGGAAAAACACAATATCGATGCATTGGTTGGTTACAGTTTTGAAAAATATACCAACAGCGGAACCTATATCGATGCCAATGATTTTCCGGATGAACGGTTGCAATATATAGTTTCGGCCGGCGTAATCCGTGGCGCCACGGCCGATAAATTTGACCGCGGTTTAAATTCATTCTTCGGACAACTCAAATATAATTTCAGCAACAAGTATATAATAACGCTCACAGGCAGGGCCGATGGTTCTTCCAAGTTTGGTGTAAACCATAAATATGGCTATTTCCCTGCCGGATCAGTGGCATGGAGGATTTCACAGGAAAAATTTTTTAAACCGGTAAAATTTATTAACGAACTTAAGCTGCGAGGCAGCTATGGACTTACCGGTAATGATGGTATTCCCGATTTTCAGTCCCTGGGGCTTTACAGCGGAAGGCATAATTATAACCAGCAATCAGGTATTGCACCTCTGCAGCTTCCAAATCCTGACCTCCGTTGGGAAACAACCCGGCAAGCCGATATAGGAATTGATCTATCTGTTCTAAAAGACAGGATTGGGTTTGTTTTCGATGCCTATTTCAACAAAACTTCCGATTTGCTCGTGGATATACCCATACCACTATCCTCGGGTTTCACCTCGCTCATGTCGAATGTGGGTGAACTTGAAAACCGTGGAATTGAATTGACCGTGAATTCATTGAACATTGACAAATCGCTGAAATGGACCACGAATTTCAATATTACTTTTAATAATAATAAAGTCACTCAATTATATCGTGATGAACCCATCGACATCAGCTCCTGGGGAAATAACCGTGTGATGGTCGGCCAACCGTTGGGGGTTTTCTGGGGATACAAATCCCTTGGAGTAGATCCTTCAACAGGAGATATCGTTTTTGAAGATATGAATGGCGATGGTAAAATTTCAGCCGAGGATATGACCGTGATCGGAAATCCCCAGCCGAAATACAGCGGAGGTTTAACGAATGTATTGTCCTATAAGCGTTTTGATCTCAATATTTTTCTCTATTTTGTTTACGGAAATGATATTTATAATGGAGAACGCATGTACATTGAGGCAATGAAAGGCCCTGATAATCAAATGACAACGATCCTCGACCGGTGGCGACAACCAGGCGACATTACGAGCATTCCCCGTGCCACTGAAAACGATCCGAACAATAATAACCGGAACAGTTCCCGATTTGTCGAGCATGGATCATACCTCAGAATTAAAAACATCACCTTAACCTATAATTTTGGTCCTAAATTCTGTGAAAAGCTGCACATGCGGTTTGCCAAGGTTTTTGCCACTATCAGCAACCTTTACACCTTTACCAATTACAGTGGAATGGATCCCGAAGTCAATTACGCCGGGAGTAGTAACGTAAGATTGGGAACGGATTTCTTTACGGCGCCACAACCCCGGGGGTATAATTTTGGACTTGCAGTAGGCTTCTAATAATTTAAAACTGAAAATCATGAAAAAATATTCAAAATACAGACTGATTCTGATCATACTGGCGATGTTGCCAGCGCTATTTCAGACCTCCTGCGAGCTACTTGACCCAAAGCCAACATATGCCATCACATCCGGAGATGCGATTAAAGACCAGAACGGGGTAAACAAAGCCATCGTTGGTTGTTACAGCGCTTTGCAGTATAGCACTTATTATGGCCGGAATTATGTTGTGATGGGAGATATTTCAACCAATAACCTGGTATGGACCGGAACAGGTCCCGACTATAACCAAATCAACAATAATTCTATACTGGCTGATAACCTGATCGTTCGCGATATTTGGTCAACTATTTATGACGCCATAAACCGGGTAAACAATGTTATCAGCGTATTACCCGAAATCAGTATGAGTCAGATCAGCAAAGATAATGCTTATGGTGAATGCTATTTCCTGCGGGCTTTGTCACATTACAACCTGGTAAGGTTATGGGGCGCTGTACCGATCAAAAAGTTACCAACTACAGGTAATCTCGCCGAACTCCAGGTTCCTCGTGATCCTGTTGACGCGGTTTATAAACAGGTGATTTCAGATCTTACTGAAGCTGATGCAAAACTGCCAGATGAAAACGCCATCGGACGAGCTACCAAATCTGCAGCCAAAGCCTTGCTTGCAAAGGTTTACCTCAACAGGTACAATTTGTTCAAAGATGCTGCCGACCTTGATAAAGCTTTTGGTTTTTCTACACAACTTATCACTTCTTCCGGATTTTCACTGGTTAACGACTACAACACCCTGTTCAATCCTGAAGCCAATGCGGAGTCAATATTTGAAATCACCTTCAATGCACAGGACCCAAATTCACTTGCAGTTTATTATTTCACCAAACTCCTCGCTGGCAGATATGAATTTGCCCCAACCGATACGCTTATCAACTCCTATGAACCCAATGACCTGAGAAAAAATGCCTCCATTGCATATGATGGGGCAGGATCTCCTTATGGCTATAAATATCGTGATATGGTTACCAGCTCCGACCGGGTTTACCTTTTCCGACTGGGTGAAATGTATCTTATACGGGCCGAAGCCAACACTTATAAACAGGCGCCAATAGACGAAATTCAGGCCGATATTAATGTCATTCGTAAACGTGCAGGGTTGTCAGATACCGATGCCAGCGCCTATGCGACCCTCTTTCTGGCTATCGAAACAGAGTACAAACATGAGTTTGCTTTCGAAGGCCACCGTTGGTTTGATCTTACCCGCACCGATCGTGCTATGCAGGTACTTCCAAATATAACATCGAGAAACCAATATCTTTTCCCGATCCCTCAATCGGAACTGCAAACCAATACCAACCCCGGCATGGTTCAAAATCCGGGTTATTGATTAAGTAATTTATCATTGAATTTATATTGAAGAAAATAATAAATAACGCCATGAAACATCTCATTTCACTTTCGGGTTTTATAATAATCGGAATAATAATCTTTTGTTCCGCATGTAAAAAGGAGGAACAACCTGTTCCTCAGGCCAGCACCCAGGTCGATTTCACCTATGTCGTCTCGAATAACGGATATGCCCCTTGCACAGTTACATTTACGAATAAATCGATTTTGGCAAAGGCCTATGTTTGGGACTTCGGCAATGGGCAGTCCTCCACAGAAACCAGCCCTGTAGTAACCTATGATTCGGTTGGCATCTTTTCGGTGACCCTTACCTGTTCTGCCGAAAATAATGTCTATTACAACAAAACAAAAAAAACTGTAGGTATTATCGTTAAAAGCCCTGAAGCCCCGGCAGTGAATGTGCTTTATTTTGCCGACCGGGCTGCTGGCAAAGCTAAGTTTGTGATTCTGAATGGCCAATCCCCTGTTGTCCAGGAGTTCACGGCAGATGGTTTGGGACAAGTTTATGGAATTGCAGTCGACACCACGCATCGCAAGGTTTATATCACAGATTATAGCGGTGGATCGATATTTATGGCAAATGTAGATGGTACAGATATGACTAAGATTGTAACCACTGATCTGGCGATTGACGGTCCATACGGAATAGTGGCTGTGGGCGATAAAATTTACTGGACGATGCAGGATGCGTTATACAGCGCCGGTCTTGATGGGTCAAATCCGTCCATTGCCGTTAACTTTGGCGGGAATATTCCTAAGTTACCTCTTGATATGAAGTTCGATTACAACACTCAGAAATTCTATTTTGTGAATGACCGCTATGATGTTGCCAATGGAGGTGGATTATGGTCGATGAACCTCGATGGATCTGCCCTGACGAACATCATTCCCGACCTGGATGGTTCTGCTATTGATGTCGATATTCCAAACAGCAAACTATATTTTGCAGCCTATGCAGTGGCCGGAACCACAATAACCGAAGATGGTTTGTATATGAGCAATCTGGATGGGACCAACATTCAGAAATTTGGCGATTTTGGTTCAAAGGCAACCTGGGGTATTGCTCACGACGCGGATGCCGGTAAACTATATTTCGGTATAAGGCCTAGTGCCAGCGGTCCAGATGGAAAAATCATGCAGGCAAACCTCGACGGTGGGGGGCAATCGGATTTTATCACCGGGATCAATCCGTATGCTCTGACTTTTGCTAAAGTAAAGTTGTGATCAAAATTTTCAAATAACAATAAATTCGCACATTTTTTCTTCACTTTTAACAAGCCCGATAATGCAAAAGATAAAGCTTCCTCACACCTTAATTATTGTTTCAATCATCCTGATCCTGTTTCTGATTCTTACCTGGATCATCCCGGCCGGTCAGTTTGACCGTCGAGAGTATAACGGTCGCCAGGTCGTGGTTCCGGGAACCTATCACACTGTTGACCCGGAGCCGCAGGGATTCATAGAGTTATTCACAGCGCCAATCAAGGGCATGATTTCGGCATCCCAGATTATCGCCCTTGTTTTGCTGATTGGCGGCGCTTTTGGGATCGTCAGCAAGACCGGGGCAATCAATGCCGGGTTGGCCGGGGTTGTTGAAGCCACCTATAAGAATCCGGCAATAAAAAAATTCATCATTCCCATCATCATGGTCCTTTTTTCAATAGCTGGCGCTTCATTTGGCATGGCTGAAGAAGTGATGGTCTTTATCCTTATTACCGTACCACTGTTTATCGCCATGGGGTATGATTCACTTACCGGGGTTGCCGTTCCATTTATCGGGGCTGCATCAGGGTTCGCCGGCGCATTCAGCAATCCTTTCACAATCGGTATTGCCCAGGGCATCTCTGAAATCCCGATATTCAGTGGATGGGAATACCGTATAGCTGTTTGGATAGTGCTGATGACAGCCGCCATCATTTTTGTCATGATCTATGCCAGGAGGGTCGAAAAGAACCCGAAACGCAGCCTGGTATATGAGATCGACCGTAATAGAGATCATACTACCTATCATTCTGCCGAAGATCTTACCTTAACCCTGAAAAGGAAACTGGTACTGGTTATCTTCTTCTCATCCATCGTCATGCTCATTGTTGGGGTAAACATCTGGGACTGGTATATTAATGAAATTGCAGGATTGTTCGTGTTCATGGGGCTTCTCACAGCGCTGGTTTACCGGCTGAACTCCAATACGGCCGTTGGGGCCTTTTTAGATGGCGCCCGCGACATGATGACTGCAGCTTTCGTCATCGGGCTTACCCGTGGGATGCTGATCATCGCCTCCGACGGAAAGATCATTGATACGATCCTTGCCGGGATCGCCGGAACCATGGGCCAATTTCCCAAGATAGTGTCAGTTCAAATGATGTTTATATTCCAGGGATTTCTGAATTTCTTTGTTCCTTCAGGTTCAGGACAGGCTGCCCTCACCATGCCCCTGATGGCACCCCTGTCTGATCTGATCGGGATCACCCGACAAACAGCAGTATTGGCTTTCCAACTAGGCGATGGGCTGTTTACCAACATTTTCCCAACCAGCGGTGTGACCATGGGTGTGCTGGCCATCGCGAAAATACCCTATGACAAATGGGTCAGATTCATGCTTCCCTTATCTGTTATTTTCCTGATACTTGGCTGTCTGCTGCTGATCCCACCGGTTCTGTTTTTTACATATCATTGAAAGGCGCCCAAAATTATGCCCTCTTACTCTACGAAAACTGTGCTAACAATGCCGATCCCGATTATCTTGGGATTCCAGTTTTTTATACCGGCTGAAACCATGAACTCGATGTCTTTTAAACTTAAAATTATATCAGTATAAGCAAAATTACCGACTATGAAAAACAAAGTTATCCTGATAAGTCTATTATTCCTTGCAACTCTCCAGTCAACGCTGGCCTGCACCACAGCCATTATCTCCGGGAAATTCACGCCCGATGGCCGGCCCTTATTGTGGAAGAATCGCGATACAGGCGACCTTGATAATAAACTGATGTATTTTACCGATGGAAAGTACGATTACATTGGCCTGGTAAACTCAAAGGATACAACAGGATCGGAAGTGTGGAACGGCATGAATACGGCCGGTTTTGCCATCATGAATTCTGCATCGTATAATCTGAACATAAAAGAGGAAGCCGATGCTGCAGTTAATGAGGGGAAGGTTATGAAACAGGCTTTACAGCAGTGTGCAACAGTAGATGATTTTGAAAACTTTTTGAAAACCCTTTCAAAACCTTTTGGTTTGGAGGCCAATTTTGGCGTAATTGATGCCATGGGAAACGGGGCATATTTTGAAACTTCAAACCGCGGCTATTACAAAATCGATGTGAATGATCCTGTTGCAGCTCCGATGGGCTACCTGATCAGAACCAATTATTCCTTTACCGGGCAGCCCGATCAGGGCCAAGGCTATATTAGATATCTAACGGCTGAGAAATTATTTTTCCAGGCATCTGCTACCAATAATCTGACCCCTGAGTTTATCATCCGTGATGCAACAAGGTGTCTCTACCATTCTCTTACGGAAACAGACCTGCAGCATGTGCAAACCCCTGAAAAGGAAAAGTTTGTATGGTTTACCGATTTTATTCCACGGTTTTCAACTTCTGCCTCGGTGGTAATCCATGGAATAAAAAAAGATGAATCACCTTCGCTTATGACAATGTGGACTATCCTTGGTTTTCCTTTATGTTCGGTTGTTTATCCGGTCTGGTTTAATGATGAGCACTTTTTACCTAGGCTTCTGAAAGCAGATAAAACAGGTAACGCCCCACTATGCGATAACGCATTAAAATTAAAAGAGCGTTGTTTTCCGGTAAAGCGTGGGCATGGAGAGGATTATCTCAATCTTCCTGTGCTTTATAACATTGACGGCAGCGGCATCATGCAACGGCTTGCCACCATTGAGGAACAGGTATTTGCCGACACCAAAACCAGGTTAGAGTCGTGGCGAAAATCCCCGCCTGCAATGACTGATATAAAAAAATTTTATGAAATACTCGATAACAGAATTAGTGAAGCCTATTATCGTTTGTTCGGACTCTGATTCATCATTTCGCTATTTTTTAGCGCCACACCTCTTCTTACGATTTTCTGCCCGTACTTTCGCCTGATCCGGTCGAGAGCCTGATAAAGGTTAACCATCTCCACATTATCATCGAACATGTTGAGTTGCGGGTTCCCCGAGATTAGGCTGCTGAAGCGCACGCCGATGAGGCGGATCAGCATGCGCCGCTGGTAGAGGCGTTCGAAAAGCTCCTTCACCACCGGAATAAGCTTATGATCAAACGCCGTGTAAGGAACCTGCTTCTGCAGCGTATGGGTGTCGAAGTTTGAGTAGCGGATTTTTACGGTAACACAAGCGGTAAGTTTCTGCTTGTCGCGCAATTCAAAGGATATCTTCTCGACCATCTTAACCAGGATCTCTTTCATCCGGATGATATCAATGCTGTCCTGCTCAAAGGTGGTTTCGGTGCTCACCGATTTGGCCTCGTGGTAAGGATAAACCGGTGTGCGGTCGATGCCATTGGCCTTCTCCCAGATCACAATGCCGTTCTTGCCCATCACCCGTTCCATCATGTCGATGGGAATATGGCTCAGGGTATCGATCGTCACCACCCCCATCGAACGGAGCAGCCGGTAGCCCTTCTCCCCTATTCCCGGAATTTTGCGAATGGAGAGCGGCGAGAGAAATGGCTGCACCGCATCGCGCTCCACCAACAACTCCCCGTTGGGCTTGGCCTCGCCCGTGGCGATTTTAGACACAGTCTTGTTCACCGACAATCCAAAGGAGATCGGCAGCCCGGTGTTTTTGATGATGCTTTCGCGCAACTCATGAGTCCATTTTTGCAAACCAAAGAAGCGGTCAATACCGGTAACATCGAGATAATGCTCATCAATGGAGGCCTTCTCGTAAACTGGCGCCTTTTCGGCAATGATCTCAGTAACCGTGTGCGAATATTTTGAATAAAGTTCCATGTCGCCACGTACGAGAATCGCATCACCGCACAGCACCCGCGCCATCTTCATCGGCATGGCCGAATGAACGCCAAATTTCCGTGCTTCATAACTACAACTGGCCACCACACCGCGATCGGAGGTTCCGCCAATGATAACCGGCTTCCCAACCAACTCCGGACGGATCAGGCGCTCAACGGAGACAAAAAACGTATCCAGATCGAGATGGACTATGTTGCGGGAAAGAGCCAGCATATATAAGAGTGAAGCAATAAAACTAATTATCTGTTTTCTTTTTTAAGCTTAAAGCCAACCGGAATCCGGGGTTCCTCTTTCTGACGTACCAATTCTCTTAACGCCTGAAAAACCAGAATTAGTTGCTCAGAATGTTCATTCAGTTTTTCACAGGTTCTTTTCTCGAGGTCATTAATCCGTTCCGACAATTCATGATGCATGGCAAGTACTTCCCTCAGCTTTACAAATGCACGGACTACAAAAATGCTTGCATGAATGGCTGCAACACTGTTTAATACACTTGCCAACATCAAAGCGCCATGCTCTGTGAATACAAATGGAAGTTTCCGGCGCCCACCCCAACTTGATGTCACATTCTGTGACATCAAGTTGGAATTATCATTACTATCAACGGTTTGCGAACTTGATGTTGCAATTTGCAACATCAAGTTCCGATATTCTTCTAAGGAGAGTTCAAACATAAAATCAGAAGGGAAGCGATCCTGGTTTCTAGTTACCTGCTGGTTTAGCCTGGCTGTGGTCACTCCATAAATCCTGGCAAGATCGCTGTCAATCATAACCTATAGCTGAAAAATGCATTTTTATCAACAAAATAATAATGATTATATTTTAATCATTATTGCGATTACAATATAATCATTATATTTGCAATACCAAATTTTTTTACCATGTTTTTCAGCAGCAACATAAAAGTCATGCGAAAACGCCGCGGGCGCACGCAGGACGATGTGGCAACCACCATCAATATGAAACGGTCAACTCTCAGCGGATATGAGAACAACGTTGCCCATCCCGGATTGGAAGCATTGATCCAATTTTCCAATTATTTCAACATCGCAATCGATACCCTGATAAAAGTTGATCTGTCAAAACTCCCGGAGAGCCAGTTGCGACAGATCGAACGGGGATATGATGTGTACCTGAAAGGCAGCAATCTAAGGGTACTGGCAACAACAGTCAACAGAGATAATGAAGACAACATCGAGCTCGTTTCGGAAAAAGCAAAAGCAGGTTATACCAGCGGGTTTGCCGACCCCGAGTATATAAGTATTTTGCCAACATTCCGGTTGCCCTTTTTATCCCGTCAAAAAAAATACCGGACCTTTCAGATAAGTGGCGATTCCATGTTGCCTATCCCGCCCGGTGCATGGGTTACCGGGGTTTTCATCCAGGACTGGACAACAATCCGCGACAAGGATGCCTATATTATACTTACCATGGACGAGGGAATTGTTTTCAAAGTTGTCGAGAACAGGATCAAAACCGAAGGGAAGCTTTTGCTGCATTCGCTAAACCCGCTTTATCCCCCATATGATATTTATACCTGTGATATTCGTGAAATATGGCAATTTGTGCATTACATAAGTCCGAAGATTCCTGAAAATACAACAATAGAGAATTATCATCTCGTGGAAACAGTGAAAAAATTACGGGATGATATCCAGGTAATCCAAACCAAACTCAATATCTGATGATATAACCGGCATTCTAATTACCAATTGTTTGTTTTTGTGCAAATACAAAAAGAAAAATTGAAATAATCGGAACATTTTATCTTTATATTTGTTCAAAATATCAAATCTAAAATTTCTACATCATGAAAGTTGCAATTGTAGGATCCGGATACGTCGGTTTAGTAACTGGCACTTGCTTCGCTGAAGTCGGGATCGAGGTCACATGTGTTGACATAGATCAGAAAAAAATTGAGAATTTAAAAAATGGTAATATTCCCATTTATGAACCGGGACTGGAAGAGATGGTTCACAGGAACATGAAAAAAGACCGTCTTAAATTCACTACCAGCATTGCTGAAGCTCTCGAAGATTGTGAAGTGATTTTCAGTGCAGTTGGCACTCCACCCGACGAAGATGGAAGCGCCGACCTTCAATATGTTCTAAGTGTTGCACGCGATTGCGGCAAACATATGAAGGATTATTTGCTGATTGTGACAAAAAGTACTGTTCCAGTGGGAACTGCCGCCAAAGTTAGCAAGGCTATTCAGGAAGAGTTAGATAAACGAGGTGTCAACATTGAATTTGACGTTGCCTCGAACCCCGAATTTTTAAAAGAGGGCGCAGCTATTGATGACTTCCTGAAACCTGACCGGATCGTTGTTGGATGCAATTCACCACGCGCTGAAGAACTTATGAAAGCTCTTTATAAACCCTTTACATTAAATGGCCATCCCGTCATATTCATGGATATTACCTCGGCTGAAATGACAAAATATGCAGCCAACTCAATGCTTGCTACAAAAATCAGCTTCATGAATGACATGGCCAACTTGTGTGAAATAGTAGGGGCAGATATAAATATGGTACGCAGAGGAATTGGGTCTGACTCGCGAATTGGGAATAAATTTATCTATCCGGGGGTAGGCTATGGAGGTTCATGCTTCCCAAAGGATGTTAAAGCGCTTATCAATACTGCCGATGATTTCAATTACAGCCTTCGCGTTTTAAAAGCTGTTGAACAGGTGAACGATGATCAGAAATCAGTTTTGTTCAATAAAATGATGAAACATTATGGCGGAAATCTTGCAGGGAAAACTGTTGCTATCTGGGGACTTTCCTTTAAGCCCCAAACAGACGACATGCGTGAGGCCCCTTCACTGGTCCTTATAAAAAAACTCCTTGAAGCAGATGTGAAAATTAAAGCATATGATCCCGTTGCCATGCAGGAAGCCGGACGTATCCTGGGCGATAATATTTATTATGCCCCCGATCAATACGATGCCCTGATTGATGCAGACTGCCTGATGCTTGTTACGGAATGGCCGGAATTCAAGTTTCCGAATTTCAATATCATCAGAAAGCTTCTGAAAGACCCAGTTGTATTCGATGGAAGAAACATATATGAAATTGCCGAGATGAAGCGTAAAGGTTTCGCTTATTATTGCATTGGGGTTGATACTTCAAAATAATTCACCTTGTTAATCCCGAAAAACCTAACAGTTCAATCCATGACTGTTAGGTTTTTTAATAATGTTCATTAATTCCGGATACCATGATAAGGAATAAAATTTTAGTCACAGGAGGTGCAGGGTTTTTAGGATCCCACCTCTGTGAAAGGTTGCTGTACGAAGGCAACGAAGTGGTTTGCCTCGACAATTATTTTACCGGACAGAAGCAAAATGTCGTTCATCTGCTCACCAATCCATATTTCGAATTGATCCGTCATGACGTAACAATGCCATTTTTTATTGAGGTAGACCAGATTTATAACCTGGCCTGTCCGGCATCTCCGATTCATTATCAATACAATGCAATCAAAACTGTTAAAACATCGGTGATGGGAGCCATTAATATGTTAGGGCTCGCTAAACGCACCAAAGCACGCATTCTGCAGGCATCGACCAGCGAAGTTTACGGAGATCCTGAAGTCCACCCTCAAGTTGAGTCATATTGGGGCCATGTAAACCCGATTGGTATCCGATCGTGCTACGATGAAGGAAAACGCATAGCTGAAACCCTTTTTGTCAATTATCATCAGCAAAACAATGTCCGCATAAAAATTATGAGAATTTTCAATACTTATGGCCCTCGTATGCATCCGAGTGATGGACGTGTGGTTTCAAATTTCATTGTTCAGGCACTCAGGGGTGAAAATATTACAATTTATGGCGATGGTTCCCAATCGAGAAGTTTCTGCTACGTTGATGACTTGCTTGAGGGAATGATCCGCCTTATGAATTCCCGTGAAGATTTCATCGGGCCTGTTAATATTGGCAATCCAAATGAATTCTCGATGCTGGAACTTGCAGAAAAAGTAATCAGGCTGACCCGAACAAAATCAAAAATCGTATATATGCCGTTACCTGCTGATGATCCGACCCAGCGACAGCCCAATATTTCACTCGCTAAAAAGGAGTTGGATTGGGAGCCTAAAGTAATGCTTGAAGAAGGCTTGGTTAAAACGATTGATTATTTCAGATCCATCATCTGATTGCAGCTAAAACCCTAAACATGAAAATATTAGTTACTGGCTCCAACGGACAGCTTGGCAACGAAATCAGGATGCTGATAAATGACTATCCGTCATTTGAATTTCTGTTTACAGACGTCGCTGAACTTGATATTACCAATGAGGAGGCTGTTGATACTCTTGTTTCGCATTACAAACCTTCTGTCATTATCAATTGTGCCGCATATACTGCCGTTGACAAAGCCGAACAGGAAGAAATGATTGCATTTCTGATTAATTCAAACGCTGTAGGGATCCTGGCAAGAGTTACAACAAAGCATGATGCGCTACTGGTTCATATTTCTACAGATTATGTTTTCGATGGCAAAAGTTTCCGTCCATATGTTGAAGAGGACCCCACAAATCCGGTTTCTCTGTATGCCAAAAGTAAACATGCCGGTGAGCAGCACATTCAATCCTACGCCAAGAAAGCTCTTATTATCCGCACATCGTGGCTCTATTCGGAATTTGGCAATAACTTTGTAAAAACTATTATGAAATATGGAAAAGAGCGTGGGCAACTGAACGTTGTTTTTGATCAGGTCGGAACACCAACTTATGCCCATGACCTTGCAAAAGTTATCCTGGAAATTGTAACGAAGCACCCGATTTCTGACAGTGTTCAAATCTTCCATTTTTCAAATGAAGGAGCCACAAGCTGGTACGATTTTGCCAAAGCCATCATCGAATTCAGTGGAATTGAGTGCAAAATAAACCCGATTGAAACAAAAGATTATCCATTGCCTGCTTCACGGCCATTCTATAGCGTTTTTAACAAATCAAAGATAAAGCAACAATTTCATATTGAAATTCCATACTGGCGCGACAGCTTGAAGGAAGGCATAATGAAAATAATGACCGATGACCGATGACCGATGACCGATGACAATTTACGATTTTGGAATTGCGAATAAACTATTTGA
>JBAXKG010000020.1:0-46936 GCA_037137455.1 Bacteroidota bacterium | reverse complement strand
GGTATTCCGCTAACATTTTCAAAAGTTTATCTTTATTGATTGGTTTTGAAATATAGCCATCACATCCTGCCTCTTCACTTTTCAACTGGTCGGTAGACATGGCATAGGCGGTTTGCGTAATGACCGGCAATTTGGGACGCATCTTTTTGATCTCTTTTGCCAGATCCCATCCGCTGGCATCCGGTAGCCTGATATCAAGTAAAACAAGGTTGAAGTTATCAATCTGGTCATAATGGTTCCTCAGATCAAACCCGTTGTAGGCACATACCAGTTGAGCGCCGGTACGCTTCAGGATGGTGGTCAGGAATTGCATATTAGTCTCTTCATCTTCAACCAGCAGAATTTTTTTCCCGGACCAGTTATAAAATCCATTTGTTATTAGGTTATCCGGAATATTTTTATTGGATACCTGATTCAAATCTGGCAACGATATTTGGTGATCATATGGCAGGGTAAAATAAAACGTACTTCCTTTTCCAGGCTCCGATTCTACCCATATTTCGCCTCCCAGCAGGTCGAGCGAACCTTTGCAAATGGCAAGCCCCAGGCCTGATCCTCCATATTTATGTTTGTCGGGAGTTTCAGCCTGCCTGAAATGCTCAAAGATTAACAGTTGATCCTCCCGGGATATCCCAATACCCTCATCGGCTACATAGCATGTTATAGCTCCTTTTTCAGGTGCATGATATCCAAACCTGATAGCGCCTGATTCAGAATACTTGATTGCGTTTTCGAGAAGGTTTGAAAAAATTTGTTTAAGGATATATCCGTCTGTAATAAGGTTCATAAATTTTCCGGAGGTATCTTTTTCAGCAGAGAGTGTAAGATTTGTTTTTTTTGTTTTTTTAAGCCGCTGTAAGAACTCCGCCTCCATCTCATCAATAATTGCATTCAACGGAACATTTTGTTTAATTATCGTTGCACTACCCGATTCTATTCTGGATATCTCCAGGAGATCGTTGATGATGTGCATAAGATCATCAGAACGGGATTGAATGATGCCTGAAAATGTTTTCCGTTCTTCATCCGTCAAATCGGGGTCTGATATCATCCCCGCGAAACCAACAATAGCATTCATTGGTGTACGAATCTCGTGGCTCATATTGGCAAGAAAGGCTGATTTAAGACGATCGCTTTCTTCGGCTTTTTCTTTGGATTTAATAAGTTCATTCTCAGTCTTTTTGAGGTCAGTGATATCGCGAACAATTGACAAAACCTGATCATTACCACATGAAACATATCTTGATTCAAATTGCTTTAACAATCCATTAATTTCAAGTTCATAAGCCAGATAGCCCAATTGCCTGGTAGTAAGTGCATTGGCTATCATATCATGAGTTTTCAAAGCTAATTCCCCAGGTAAAACCTCATCCACTTTTTTCCCCAGAAAGTTTTCGGGCTGTAAAAACAAACCATCCCGGTTATTGGCGTAAAAATCAACGATTGTAACTTTTGAATCGAACACGAACATCATGTCGGGTATGGCATCGAGGAGGGCTTTGTCACGAACAAGAGTCTTTTTGAGTACCTCTTCAGCCTGTTTAAGTTTAGTAATGTCAGTTGCATGAGTCAGGTTTAAGATCACCTTGCCCGTTTCATCTTTAACAGGATTTGTAGTGGCCAAGAAATAGAGAGTTTTATCAGGCAATTCAACTTCGACCTCTAAAGACTCGCTTTCACCGGTTTGAAACAATCTTTTTGTGGCTTCATAACGCAAATCCGCCTGCTCCTTTGAATAAACATCCCAGAATGATTTGCCGATAAAATAATCCGGAGTTTTACCAAAAGTTCTCGCAAACAGTTGATTTGTAAATTTGTATTGGCCCTTATCATCGACACAAAAAATAGCGTCTGATGAACATTCGATAAGCGAACGGTACTTTAATTCGCTCTCTTTCAGAGCCTCTTTTGCCTTTTTATGTTCTGTTATTTCCTTCTCAAATTTATTATTAGTAAGAATAAGTTCTGCAGTACGTGATTCAACGGTTTGCTCGATATTCGTTTTTTCGTTTCTTAATTTATCTTCTGATTCTTTTATTCGCAGCATCACTTTGATTTGTGAGATGAGTTCAGGAGGGTCAATAGGTTTGGACAAAAACGCATCGGCGCCATTTTCAAGACCTCTGATACGGCTTTCCGAATCGGTTTTAATAGCGGTTATCATAACAACCGGAATATGGCTGGTCTGTTCATCAGCTTTCAGCATCTGGCAAACTTCGAAACCATCAATTCCCGGCATAATAATATCCAGTAAAATAGTATCCGGCTGCTCCTCGCGGGCCAATTTAATTCCCTCAGTTCCCGATAAAGCGGTAAGTACTTTATAACCCGGCAAATACGATCTAATTACTGCCTTTATGGTAATCAGGTTATCGGACTGGTCGTCGATAGCTAATATTTTTTTCATCATCACTTCATTATTCATTCATAATACTGCCATACGAAATGGCCGTGCAAAAGATTTCAAATTTAAACAGTATTTGAAGATAATTTTCGAAGCAGCGTTTCAATTTTTGATAATAGCTCTTCATGGTCAACAGGTTTTGCAATATATTCATCGCAACCTGCCGACATAATTTCTTCCCTGTCGTTTTTCATGGCTTTCGCCGTGAGTGCAATAACCGGGATGTGTTTCGACTTTTCATTTTCCTTTATTTGTTTTACTACTTCGAAACCATTCATTCCGGGTAGCGAGATATCGAGCAAAATCAAATCGGGCATTTCTGATAAGGTTTTTTGCACACCCTCTTCTCCATTGACTGCTTCAATAATGTAGTACTTTTCTCCTAAAATAGCCTTGGCTGTTAAACGGTTATCGCGATTATCTTCGATTATCAGGATTTTAAGCCGTAAATTGTCAAATTTCACAACCTTTTCAGGTTGCTTAAAATCCTGAGCCTTAAAAACAACGGATTTTTCGGCAATCACTAACGTTTGCAATCCCATTCCCAGCATGGTCTTGACTTTGTTCAACAACTCCTGCGCGTTAACATCCCCTTTTTGAATCAATTGCTGGATATTATTGGCCGAAAGCCGCGACAAGTCATTTTTAGTAAGGGTTTTAGCTGTAAGTATAAGAACAGGAAGTTTCCTTGTTTCTGTTGTGCCCCTGATTTTATCAAGTACCGCGAATCCATCAATATCCGGCATCATTAAATCAAGAATTATCCCATCAGGAATCGTATGGTTAATGTACTCAAGGGCTTGTTTGCCATCGGCGGCTACATCAACAATAATTCCTTCTTGTTCAAGTATTTTCTGAACCTGGACAACGGATGCTTTATTGTCCTCAACAATTAAAATTCGTTTTGATTTGTTATACCGCTCAGGTTTTAGAAGTGGATTTTTTTTACTGCCAATCTGATAAAGGATCCGTTTTATCTCTTCGTAAATATTTATCGGAGATATGGTGCTTTTGGTAAGAACCGCCGCTACTTTCCCCGAAAGCTGTTCTTTATCCTGTTCGGTCAAATCTTTGGCTGTAACCACAATAACCGGCAAATCGCGGGTTTTGGGATTTTTCCTGATTTCCTCCAAAACCTGGAATCCATCCATTTCCGGCATCATTAAATCGAGTACCAAAACATCAGGTTCGTGGTATTGTAGCATTTCAAGACATTGCATCCCACTTTCTGCCTGAATATCATCAAGGTTTTCCTGTTGCAATATGTCGTGAACCTGTTTTCGGTCGATGGGGTTATCATCTACAACCATGATTGTTATCGGTGACGGATTTAGTTTTCTGATTTCGCTGATTAGTATCTGACGGTCAACCGGTTTGGCTACATAACCAACAGCGCCCAATGCGAAACTGGTTTGTTTATCATCCGAAATAGAAATGATTATAACCGGAATATGCGAAGTTTCAGGATTGGCTTTTAATCTCTGCAACACCTCCCAACCATCAATTTCAGGCATAATGATATCGAGTGTTATGGCGTAGGGTTTATATTTTAAAGCTAATTTAAGCGCTTCTTTCCCCGAAGTTGTTCCAATTGAATGATAACCTCCCTCTTCAAGTGCATTGGAAATCTGTTGTACAATTTTAGGATCATCGTCAACAACGAGAATTGTTTTTGAATTGGCAGAAGTAGCATTCAGATGAATCCATGATAAATCGGCGTTTTCAACTTGTCCTTCCCATTTTACAGGTAATGAAACTGTGAACACCGAACCTTTTCCCAATTCACTTTCTACGCTTATATTGCCATGCAAGGCCTGAATCAATTTTTTCGCAATTGAAAGCCCCAATCCTGTACCTTCATATGAACGCGACATGGAACCATCTGCCTGCCTGAATTCTTCAAAAATATGCGTAAGCACGCTTTCTGATATACCTATCCCGGTGTCCTTTACTTGTATATGGGCCGTTTTTGAATCGGAATAAACAGACACCTCAACCCCTCCTTTGTTCGTAAATTTTACCGCGTTACCAATAACGTTTGTTAAAACCTGGTGCAGGCGGTTTTCATCTGTTTCAATTTCAAGAGGCTCCTCAGGCAGAATAAAATCAAGTTTGATTTTTTTCTGTTTTGCCAGAGGGTGAATATTATCGGTTACCTGATTCAGCAAAGCCGGCAACGATAAAGCCTTTGGCTGAAGTTCAACTTTCCCTGCCTCAATTTTCGACAGGTCGAGAATATCGTTAATCAACGATAATAAGCGTTTACCGTTCCGTTCAACAACCTCAAGGTATTCATTTTCTTCGACTGTAAGTTTATCTTTTGCCTGCATCATCAAGACCCGTGAAAGAGCGTTGATCGAATTAAGCGGAGTTCTCAGTTCGTGGCTCATATTTGAAAGGAATTCGCTTTTAAGCCGGTTAGCTTCTTCAACCTGTTTCCGTTGCATTTCAAGCTCCTGGTTTTGCAACTGCAATTCATGGGAACCCTTTTGAAGTTCGTTGGTCTGCAACTGTAATTCCTCCGATTGCTCCTGCAACTCTTCCGACTGGGCTTCCAGCTTCTGGTTCGAATGGAACAGGTTATCAGCCAGAATGGCTGTTTGTTCGCTGGCCAACAGATTGCAATAGGAGCTATTTATAACATTCCAGGAAGCATTCAGAATTTCTATCGCTTCCAAGGTAAACCGGTTGATATTCACCAGGGAAATAAGGGCAATAACCTTCGATTTATTGTCTATTACAGGTATCGTTACAATCTCTTTTGGAACAATTTCACCTATGCTTGTTTTATAGCTGAATAGCGTATCATCAGGCAAATTCTGAATTATACATATGCTTTTTTGAGAAAGGGTATTACCAAGTTCGCCCTCTGGTTTTTCTGCCATAAATGGCTGCAACAGATTTTTATTGGCGCCAATCGAATCGAAAGGTTCAAACTCACTTTCCGACTCGTTCAAGGTATAAAAAACAACCACAGAAGCCCCGGTTTCTATTAACAAACGCTTAAGGATTGCTTCGGAATATTGCTTCCGGGTTGAATGGCCTATGATTGCTTCTGAAATGACAGCAACTCCTTTTTGGATTTTATCCCTGAAAGCGATGCTTTCGACCATAATGTTGATGGATTCGCTCAACCGGCCCAGTTCATTTGTCGATTTAACACTATTCCTGATGGAATAATCGCCACCCGCAATTTTTTTGGCATCAGTATCCAGGTTAATAATTGGAGCAGAGATCGATTTGCTTAGAAAATACACGATTGCAGTTATAAGTATAAACGAAATAACAAGAAGGATAATAAGTACTTTACTCAGTGAATTTGTCGATTCCCCTAATTCGGCCCAGTCTTGTTTACAAACAAAACCCCACCCTGTTTCAGGAATATAGGTGTATGCAGCCAGTACTTTTACCCCCCGGTAATCGGTATGTGAAATAATACCGGTTTTACCCTGTGAAGAATAGAGGGCAGGCAAAGTTTTCAAGTGAAGCTGAAGAGGAGCATTTTGGTACCAGCGTAGTTCATTTAATGCAACCATGTCTTTGTTAACAATCAGTGTTTCACCTGTTTTGCCAAGTCCGGTACGGTTAAGCAGAAGTTGATAAAGTGAATTATGAAGATCGACACGGGCAACAATGACTCCGATAATTTCCGAATTGTTTTGAACCGATCCATGCAATGGCACTGAAAAGGCCATCGTGTTCTCATTTGTTGTAGGTGAATAATAAATATCTTTTATGTAGAGACGATTGGTTTTTAACGGCTCTTCAAAATAACTATCGTTTGATTTATTAAGTCCTTCTAAAAAAGCATTCGTTGAAATTTCAACAATCCCGGTTTTGGCATTGACAATAAAAATCTCTTTATATACCAAATAGCTTTTTTGATAACTGGCTAAAATATCGCGAATCATTTTTTTATCAGAATTGGCTTTTCCATTAATCCCTGATTCATTAAGAACTTGTTTTAAAGCCATTAAATCGCAGGTTCTGGCAATGACATTCAAATCACCTTCGCGCTCGGCAATCCATGTTTCCACCTGACCAACCTTCAGATCGCGGATGGCCGTCAGTTTTTCCAGGGTTTTTTCTTCAGAATTTTTTAAATCAACCCTGTAAGTAATGATCATTCCGATAATTAAAGGCGATAAAGCAAGCAGCAGAAACCAGAAAGTAAGGTTTGTCCTTATGCTCGAAAATTCGATTTTTTTCATGTTGATTCTGTTATTGTATAGTTGTTTTTTTATCGGCTACATCTAAAATCTCTTGTGTAAAAAGATTAGCAGTAGTTATTCTTTCATATAACAGCCCTTGTGAAATCATAAAATTAATAATCGGTTGAGAATATTTATAAATATTTTGTTCAGATTCAGGATTGAAAAGCGCTTTATTTACTTTCAAATCAGGGTAAATGCAGCCCAATTTTTACCGGCTTTACATTAACTTTATTATTTTGGCATGATGAAAGCGTCAATATTATGCAGCCAAGAACAAATATCATTTTACGATGTAATAGTTTCATCTTAGCAAAATTATTTAAAAAAAAATGAGTGATTTGGTTTTCATATTCCGTTGCTGTACATGTATTGATTATTTTTTCTCAAAAATCTTACAATGCCTCGAAATCTGCCTGAACTTATCCTTGAAATGCGTCACAGGCGCTTCAGTTTCGCCTAACATTAAAATTCCTTTTGACGCAAGCGATTTGAACAATTTGCTAAAAATAAGTTCCTGAAATCCGGGATTAAAATATATCAGAACATTGCGGCACAGTACCAGGTCGAAATCACCGAAAACACTTTCACTGGGCGCATAACTGTGTTTGTCGAGCAAGTCGTAAACCGAGAACCGGATCATAGATTTGAGCACAGGCTGTACTTTAAATACACTATCAGTAATCTTAAAATAATCCTCAATAAAACCATGCTTTACCTCTTTGATGCTTTCAGCCGGGTATTCACCGCGTTTTGCATTTTCAATAACAGTGGCATCAAAATCGGTTGCAAAGAAATCGATGTTAAGCCTTATTTTTTCACGTTTAAAGTATTCATTTAAAAGAATAGCAAGCGAATAAGCCTCTTCGCCATGCGAACATCCGGCAGACCATATCCTGAAAGAATTATCATTCCGATTTTGTTTGGCGGTAATCAGATCAGGGATGATTATTTTTGCAAGGACTTCAAAACATAATGGATCCCTGAAAAAGTGGCTTACATTGATCATGAAATTTTCAATCAGCCGGTCTGGTTCTTCAGGGTCGGTCGTAAGTCGTTTGTAATAATTATGCGCATTTTCAGCTTTTGTATTGACAATCCTGTTGAAAATTCTTCTTTCCAGCATTTCATAATGGTACGCCCGATAATTAAATCCATTGTTTACCTCCAGAAAATAAAGTATGTCGTTTATATTATTTTCCATTTTTTTATTATTTAACGGGCATAATAATGCTCTCTAAAATAGGCTGATCCCAAACTGTTAAGCTACACAAATAAAGGAGGAAAAAGTCAAATAATTCAAATTTATTCTGACAACCTGATTTTCACGTCCGGGAGATTGTTTTGTAAACAGAGCCTGACGAAAGTGTAAAGGTAAATTATTTTTGGTCATTAAAGTTTTCTCACAGGCTTTCAACTTTATATTTGCGAGCCAATTTCCGGAAAATATTGATTTTGGAAATTATGATTAAGGGTATTAGCTTTACAGTCATGAAACGAAGATCCTTTTTTGCGCTCGTTTTGTTTTTTAGTTTGAATTTTGATCTTTTTTCACAAGATCAAAATCCTCGCTCATGGCATTTAAAAGGCTACTTAAACGACTTGCAGATGTTTCAGTTCAGCAAAATTGACGATCCCTGGACTCTGGATAATGAAGTACATAACCGGCTTGATTTTACCTGGGAGCCTGGTAAGATTTTCAGCATGGGCGCCGGGATGCGCAACCGCTTTATTTTCGGACAGTCTGTCTCGACAAATTCGACCTATAAAGGGTTACTCTTTACCGACAACGGCATGATCAATATGACATGGGATATCTATTCATCAAACTCCTTTGCCATTGTAACTCAATTTGACCGGGCATGGCTTTCGCTCTCCCTTGGGAAGGTTCAGTTAACGGCTGGCCGTCAGCGGATTAATTGGGGACAGGCCATCGTATGGAATCCGAATGATATATTTAATACCTACTCATATTTTGATATTGATTACCCCGAACGGCCCGGAAGCGATGCAGTGCGTATGCAGTATTATCCTTCTGCCACAGCAACAGTTGAGGTGGCTTCTAAATGGAATTCTCAGGGAAAGATCACTTTATCAGGGATGGGACGGTTCAATGCAGGAGGATACGACATTCAGTTTTTAGCCGGATTGGTTGATGACCAGGATTATGTTGTTGGTGCAGGTTGGTCGGGCAACATCGCGGGAGCTGCCTTCAGGGGTGAGGTAAATTATTACCAACCCAAAAAGAATTTTAAGGATACCACAGGTGTACTGCTTGCCACAGTCGGGGTCGATTATACATTCTCTAATTCCCTGGCCCTTACCTTCCAGCTATTCTATAATCAGCTTCCATCAGGATATCAGCCCGAAAACCTAGCGAGTATATACCAGGCGCCATCTTCCCCGAAATTATTATCTTTCACCGAATGGAACATCTTCCTGATGGGATCATACCCGATCACACCTCTTTTTGATGCGTCACTTGCGGCAATGTACTATCCCGACCTCGATGGGTATTTTATCGGACCAAACCTGAATTATAATATTAAACAAAATATCGATCTGAGTCTTTTTATTCAGTATTTTAACGGTCGATTTAAAAATACCGTGCCGCAGCAGGATAAGTATCTCTATTTCCAGTCATGCCTTACTGCCTTTAGGATAAAATGGAGTTTTTAATGAAAAAAATCTTGTTATTTTTCATCATCAATTGTACTACGATCCTCTCTTTTTCGCAGGATGCTACAGCGATTGTAAAAAAGGCCGATGATCTCATGCAGGGGGTGACAAGCCAGATCGAAATGGAGATGACCATTGTTCGCCCTGCATGGCAGCGAGCTATTTCCTTTAAAAGCTGGAGCAAGGGTAACAGCCTATCAATAACTCTTATCACAGCTCCGTCAAAGGAAAGCGGCCAGTCGTTCCTTAAACTAAAAAACGACATGTGGAGCTGGAACCCTACCATTAACCGGATGATAAAACTTCCCCCTTCAATGATGTCGCAGGGGTGGATGGGATCCGATTACACGAATGATGACATCCTTAAGGAGTCATCGATTGTGCTTGATTATACGCACAAGATAATCGGTAGTGAAGCGCTCGCGGGTTACGAATGTTTTAAGATCAGACTCGATCCGAAGGAGAGCGCGGCTGTGGTATGGGGGAAGATAATTCTATGGATAAGCAAGACGGAATATTATGAACTGAAAGCCGAGTATTATGATGAAGACGGGAATATTGTAAAGATTCACAACCTTTCGGATGTCAGATTCATGTACGACAGGAAAATCCCCACCCGATTCGAGATTATTCCTGCCGATAAGCCGACACAGAAAACAGTGGTACGGATCATTTCGGCAAAATTCAACATTCCCCTGCAGGATAGTTTTTTTTCCCAACAGCAAATGAAATCGCTCAAATAAAATCTAATGGAGGTCATTCAGATAGCATGGCGTAATTTGTGGCGCAACAAGCGCCGTACACTTATAACGTCAGCATCAGTTTTTTTTGCCATTTGGTTTGCACTTTTCATGCGCGCTTTTCAGCTTGGCAGTTACGACCTCATGGTAAATAACATCGTTCATGCCTACTCAGGTTATTTTCAGGTACACGCCAAAGGATATTGGGCCGACAAAGTACTGAACAATGGGTTTGTTGATACTCCGGAACTTGGAAGTATAATGGGATCGACTTCGGGCATAGCCGGTTATGCCCCACGCCTCGAATCTTTTGCACTTGCATCATACGGGATGCAAACAAAGGGTGTTATGGTGAATGGGGTCAATCCGGATGCAGAAAATGGGCTGACCTCCCTCCGGAAAAAAATGGTGACAGGTCAGTACCTCAAAATTGATGATTCAGGAGCCCTTGTGAGCCAACGACTGGCCGGATACCTAAAGGTAGGTGTGGGAGATACCCTGGTTATTATCGGTCAGGGTTATCACGGGGCAAGCGCCGCCGGAGTCTTTCCGGTGAGAGGGATCGTTCGTTTTCCATCGCCGGATCTCGACAGCCGTATGGTTTATATCAGTCTGATCGCTGCCCGAAATTTTTTCAGCTGCGAGGATATGCTCACTTCCATCTCTTTTAATGTAGCTGACCCCGGAAGTTATACGAAAGTGGCCGACCAGCTTCGCAGCCGGCTTGACCCTGATCTTTATGAAGTGATGACATGGGATCAGATGATGCCCGATGTGGTTCAGCAGATCAGAGCCGACAGCGCATCAGGGCTCATCATGTTAGGGATCCTTTACATGATAGTCGGATTTGGCATTTTCGGTACTATGCTGATGATGCTTAATGAACGTACCAGAGAATTCGGGATGATGATCGCCATCGGGATGCAGAAAGGCCGGCTGATGCTGGTGCTGGTATCTGAGACCCTCTTCCTTGGATTGTTAGGGATCGTTGCCGGTTTGGCAGCTGCCATTCCTCCAATTTATTACTTTTATATTCACCCTATTCCTCTCACGGGCAAGCTGGCTGAATCAACCGAACAGATGGGTCTTGAAGCCCTGATGCCCACTGCATGGGAACCTTCCTACTTTATCGCGCAATCATCAGTCGTGCTCACGATCATCCTTGCTGTGATGCTGCTCCCGGTGATGCGCATCAGGAGGCTTAAAGTAATGAATGCAATGCGTCATTAAAGTACCGTTATGATCTGGATCGTTGCCTGGAAGAACATATGGAGAAACAAGATGCGAAGCCTCGTAGTTGTGATGGCCATTTCGTTCGGTTTGCTTGGAGGGATATTCTCGTCAGCCGTGATGAAAGGGACAGGCGACCAGCGGGTTAGGGAGGCTGTTAGCCGTGAAACATCTCATATTCAGGTTCATAATAAAGCATATACCGAAGACAACGAAGTGCAGTATGTCATAGACGGCGACCGGGAAAAGCTGGAAACTGTACTCGACACCATCAAGGCTGTCGGGGCGTGGTCGGCCAGGGTGAAGTTCATGGCCATGGCCGGAAGTGCCAACGCAGGATCCGGTGTTATGGTGATGGGCATGGACCCTGAAAAGGAGAAACGGGTCACAGAGATATATTCTCTTATTAACGATACAAGCGGCAGCTGGTTTGGCCAGTGCAAGGGGCTACCAGTGGTGGTGGGAAAGGCCCTGGCGACAAAGCTCAAGGTACGCCTTCACTCCAAGATCGTGCTTACATTCCAGGATATGAAGGGGAATCTCACAGGTGGTGCCTTCCGTATATGCGGCATCTACCGGACAAGCAACTCGGTATTTGACGAGATGAACATCTTTGTGAACCGCGATGATATTATTCCCCTTTTGAACGCAGAACCAGGCACCTGCCACGAAATTGCGATCCGCCTGAAAGATGCCGGAAAGATGGAGACGGTGCAAAAAACACTTAAAGGCCTTTTTCCTTCACTACTTGTAAAGAATTGGAAGGAGATCGATCAACTTACGGGCATGATGAACGACATAATGGACCTGTATCTATATATCTTCATGGGTGTCATCATGCTGGCCCTGGGATTCGGTATAGTAAACACCATGCTGATGGCGATCCTGGAACGCACCCGTGAGCTGGGGATGCTTGCCGCCATTGGGATGAACAAACAGAAGATATTTTTCCTGATCATGCTCGAGTCAGTATTCCTTTCGCTTACCGGCGGGATCATCGGGATCGTCATGGGAACCTTGCTCACATTGTACACCCGCCATACCGGCATCAACCTGGGATCTTTAGCCGAGGGATTTGAAAAAATCGGGTACAACCCCATGCTCTATCCTTCGCTCGACGTTATCTTTTTCATCAACCTTACCCTGATGGTGATAGCCACAGGGATACTGGCCTCGATTTACCCTGCCAGGCGTGCCCTTAAACTGAGGCCTGCAGAGGCCATCCGTAACGAATAAACATGAGCTATGAGCATAATTACTATAGAAGGAATTAAAAAGAGTTACCGTGATTCGGAGGTGGAAGTCCAGGCCCTGAACGGGATCAACCTTCTGTTCGATGAGGGTGAATTTACCGCCATTGTCGGTCCCTCCGGATCGGGCAAGACCACCTTGCTGAACATGATTGGCGGACTGGATAAGCCCGACAGCGGTAATATCCGAATCGGGGAGGTTGATATCACTAAACTGGGCAGCCGCAAACTGATCGACTTCCGCCTGAATAATATTGGCTTCGTATTTCAGTCGTACAACCTTATTCCTGTCTTGACAGCATTGGAGAACGTTGAATTCATAATGCACCTGCAGGGGGAAAAACATAACAAACGACAAAAACGGGCAATTGAGCTTCTTGAGGCAGTTGGACTGGGCGAGCGCATACACAGCCGCCCATCGAAGCTTTCGGGCGGCCAGCAGCAACGTGTGGCTGTTGCCAGGGCGCTTGCATCACGTCCACGATTCATACTGGCTGATGAACCTACAGCTAACCTTGATTCCGCCTCTACAAGAAACCTTTTGGATATAATGGAGAAACTCAATCACGGGGAGGGGATCACTTTTATTTTCTCCACCCACGATCAGAGGGTCGTTGAAAAAGCACACAGGGTTATTGTATTGGAGGACGGGAAGGTAGTGAAGGACGAGCATTTTAAAATTTAGCTTCCTCCCTGGTTCTCTTCTTCTTAAAATAAAGTGCATCCAGAAAGTACAGTATCCTTATCGAGAAGCTGTTCGATGCGGGTGATTTGATTGTATTCCCAAAATCTTCGAAAAAATTGCGCACAATGTTGTTATCGAAGGTGTTGATTGCATTTTTCCACATCAGTGAAAGCTGGCTTCCAGGGGCAAAATTCCAGATGTATGTCAGATCGATGTTGAAAAGGTTGTAATTGACATCCGGATCCTCAGTATATTCAGCCGGAGACAAAGTTCCATCGCGCTGCAGTATAAAGAATGAATAGTATGGGGCTGAAACCCAATAGTGACGTGCACGCAGATCAATACTCATATTGCTGGTGATCATGTAATTTGCCTCGAGGATATTGGTAACACTCTTTCTGTCGCGGCGTCCGAAAAAAATATCGATGCTGCCATCAGGTTCGGTTGACTGGTCAACATATCCGACATCATTCAGGATGTTTTCATAATAGAAATGATACAACAGCATGATCCTGTCCGAAATCCGGTATCTTGGCTCGATGGTGAATCCATAACCGGTTGAATGGTATTCATTGGCGATATAACCGCTGAGTGAACCATCCAGGGCAAATTTCTTACGGTAATCAGACGAAAACCAGGCAGTCATCCGCTCATAAGTGGGCGCAATGTACATCCAGCCATCCACACGTGGCTCATAAAAATCATGTTTAGGAATTGGTTGAATCTCGGCATAGGCGCCGATACTCAGATGTTTCACTGTCGTCATGTCGGTCTCGGCAGATATGGTGAGTGAGGTAAATTTCAATCCTTCGTACAAAAAGTTATACATTATCCTGGCTCTGTTTGACATATTCAACAATTTCCAGAATGGGTCATATAGGTTGTATTCAAATGTGGCTGTATTGTCGAAGCGGTTGTTAATGATGTTAAAACCCATATCGTTGGGGTCATATGTTTCTGTTTCAAGTAGTTGCTGATATGAAAATTTGAAATTTCCCGAAATTTTTGCAAATGTCAGAGAATAATGATATCCGAAATCGGGTGAATCGTGACTGTAATATTTCTGGCTTATGAACCCGTCACCTAAAAGAGCATAGGTAAAGGCTTTGTTTGCAAATTTGAATGAGGTACCGGTCACGTTTGCTGTATAGCCTTCGGTAGGCATGAAATAATTTGTGTTCAGGAAATCAACGAAGGAGTTGTTTTTCAGGTTCTGATCAAGTACGAACATATTGTAATTTGTGAAGCCCTGGGTCATAACTCTTCTGCTCTCCCCGGTGATCGTATCCTCTACCGTTGCCCAGGTGTTGGCCGAAATGGCATTGAAGACACCAACACCCAATCCGCCGCTTGTCCTTCCTGATACCTTCGAGGCGTTAATCAGTTTGGTCTGGTTTGGATTTTCATCCACCCTTTCATTGTCGTTTAGCTCAAGATAAGGCTTATAATAACCTTTTGGCTGGCTCCCGATACGCCTGGAATAAAAGACACCTCCTTTGTTGAACATTTCAGTGCCTTCCGTAAAGAATTGACGGCGTTCATCATAACGGATTTCAAACGGTGAGAAATTATAATATTTGTCATCCGACCTCACCTGTCCGAAATCGGGAATCAGGGTCATGTCGAGGGTGAAACTCTGATTTAAACCATATTTAAGGTCGGCGCCATAATTATAGGAAAGTTCATAGGCTTTTTCGCCAGGGTTATTTTGCAGGTAGCCTGATAAATAGGGCGAAACAGACAGTCGGAGTGGGGGTTTTATATTTATAATTCCCTCGAGGAGTCCACCCTGATTTACGAAACCGGAAATCTTTGAATCAATCAGGTTCCATGTGTCCAGTTCTCGCAACCGGCGGATTTCGCGCTGGCAGTTGATGCCCCATACCTGTAAGGGTTGCAACGGGAAGCGAAGAGCTGAGTAAGGAATCTTCATTTCAACCACCCAACCTTTTTCGTTTCTCCTGGCTTTGCTGATCCAGACTGCATCCCAGCTGTAATCATCAAAACCACTGGCATCGGAAATTTTAAAATCAGTTTGTACATCAGATGCGTAAACCTGGAAACAGAAAGCGTTGAGCCCATCGTTGAATGGGCTTATTATAAGTACGAAATTATCAGCGTTCAGATCGCTGGCATCCCTCAGTCCCAATTGAGCAAGAATACTATCGGGATGGGGATCGAACATGGTAGCGCCAACGTAAAGGCCACTATTATCGTACAAAAATTTTACCTCAGTTGAATAAGTTGCAGGTTTTCCGTTATATGGTTGACGTTGCAAAAAACCAGTTGCTGCAGGCGCTGATTTCCATACATTTTCATCAAGGATACCATCAATTTTCGGCGCTTCATCTGCGACAATTGCGTTTGTTCTTTTTTTTTCGGCCTGGGCAAATATGAAAATGGTGGGCAGTGAAAGCAGTAAAAGGAGCAAGATTTTTTTCATAGATCAACTTATGCCTGTTCTTTTTCCCACGCGTAAAAAAGATTTAAGAACTCAGAATAAATAGAGTTGTTTGAGGCGATTATCTGTTTCCCAAAGATATAATTTTCCGTACCATGAAAATCTGTCACAACGCCACCTGCATTTTTAACAAGCAAACCGCCAGCACACACATCCCAGGGACTAAGACCATATTCATAAAACCCGTCATATCTGCCGCAGGCTGTATAGGCGAGGTCGGCTGCTGCTGAACCAAGCCGGCGGGCGCCACAGCTGTATTGCAACAGGTGTTTGAAAACGGCAAGATAATCATCAAGCCTTCGGTAATCATAATAGGGAAATCCTGTTGCAAACAGTGATTCGTTGATGGATTGGGTGGCCGAAACCCGGATGATGTCACCATTCAGAAATGCAGGCGCCGATTTCCATGAATAGAAACACTCCCTGAGGTTGGGTTCATATATTACCGCGAGAATGGTCTCATCGCGGAACATCAACCCTATACTGATAGAATACAGAGGCACGCCATGTATGAAGTTGGTGGTTCCATCGAGCGGGTCGATCACCCAGGTATATTCACCTGGCCTTAGTAAGGCATTTTCTTCGGCGATAAAACCGCTGTCGGGCAAAAGCGATGAAAGCCGCTTTACAATTAGGCGCTCCGACTCCTTATCTACATATGTAACATAATTATGGAGCCCTTTTGACAGGATATCGCCTGACTTCAGTTTCGTGATCTCTTGTTTAAGGAATTCTCCCGTTTCTCTGGCAAGATCGCATACGTTGCACGTAAGTTTTTCAAGATCCATTATTTCTGTTTTTTGATTTGCAAAATAACGTTGACATTGTGAAGTTTCGAAATTAAATTTTGCTTCAGCCAATTAAATTAACCAGATAACTATCAACATCGTAATTTTCGAGTTTCGCGGTTACAATCTGGTTCACAAAGTGTGGATTGTAGGTTGTTTTTACCTTAATATAGTTCTCTGAGAAGCCGTGCATGAACCCCATCGAATTATCTGATTCAAAAAGGACATTAACCTCCCTGCCGAAGTTTTGCCGGTAGAATTTT
Organism: Bacteroidota bacterium; assembly: GCA_037137455.1. Classification (GTDB taxonomy): domain Bacteria; phylum Bacteroidota; class Bacteroidia; order Bacteroidales; family FEN-979; genus CAIVAT01. Next base: position 30,225 of record JBAXKG010000020.1, on the reverse strand, counting down.
CGCTTTTTATCTTCCGACAGATGATGAAGCCGGCAGCTGCGTTCTTTTTTTACCTTATCAGCAACAACGGCATCCATTTTCGCGGCGACAGTATTGTCGCGTTTTGAATAGGTGAACACATGCATATAGGAGATGTCGAGTTGTTCAAGGAAGTTATAAGTGTCAAGGAAATCCTGATCTGTCTCGCCAGGAAATCCGGTGATCACATCTGCTGCAATGCATGCATGTGGCATCAGTGAACTGATTTTGAGGATCCTTTCGGAGTAAAGTTCCTTTTTGTATTTTCGGTGCATCGCTTTAAGGATTTTGTTACTTCCCGACTGCAAAGGAATGTGGAAATGTGGCATGAAGTTTCTGGATGCAGCAACGAATTCTATGATTTCATTGGTAAGCAGATCGGGCTCAATAGATGATATTCTTATGCGGGAAATTTCTTTAAGCTTATCCAGGGCATGGATCAACTGAGTGAAATTTTCTCCATTGTGTTTGCCGAAATCGCCAATGTTCACACCGGTCAGAACGATTTCCCTGATGCCATGGCTGATAATTTCCCTTGCATTTTTAACGACATTGTCAATCGTATCGCTCCTGCTTTTACCGCGTGCCAACGGAATAGTGCAGTATGAACAATAGTAATCGCAACCATCCTGTATTTTTAAAAATGAACGTGTACGGTCGCCATAGGAAAATGAAGGAACGAATGAATTTCCACCAGTGCAATCGCGAGGGTTTTTGTAGCGCTCAGTTATTTGGCCGGGTTTTATGAGTTTCTCCCTTACCGGGGCATGAACTTGGTCAAGTTTAAGTATTTCTTCCAGCAATTGAAACTTTTGGTAATGGCCCAAAACAAGGTCGACTCCGTCAATCTGCGACAGCTCATTGGGTTTTAGTTCTGAAAAACAGCCGATGACGGCAATTTTCGCTTCAGGGTTGATCTTATGTGCCTGTCGGATTGCGGCGCGACATTTTTTTTCGGCAACAGCAGTTACCACACAGGTGCTGATAACATATATGTCGGCCGGGTCGTGAAAATCAGTAATTTCAAACCCATTTTCCTGGAATTGCCGTGAGATAGATGAGGCTTCAGCGAAATTGACTTTACAACCGAAATGGTGGAATGCAATAGTCTTCGATTTCATTTAGCAAATTTACAAAGGTAGACTGGATTAAAATATTAATATATTTGTGTATGCTGTTTGCTCAAAATTTCAGCCATATGAATTTTGACATTTATTTACTTCCGGAAGGGGAAAATGGCTAATATCAAGCGAACTATAATGCCCGTGACTGGCATGTCCTGCTCAAATTGTGCGTTGACAATTGAGCGTAATGTCGGTAAACTGCCTGGTGTTGAGGAGGCGATTGTTGATCTTTCGGGTGAAAAGCTGACTGTGACCTTTGATTCGACCTCACTGGATGAAAAAGAGATTATAGCTTGTGTGAAACGGGTTGGATTTGGTATTGCAACAGGGAAGACTGAACTCCCGGTGAAAGGTCTCCATGACCATTCAGATGCATTGGCTCTTGAAAAATTGATCCTCCGCCAGGAAGGTGTTCTTGCCGCTAATGTAAGCTATGCTGCCGAAAGGGTTTCATTGGAATTTATACCCGGAATGACAGGGATCGCCGAAATTGCTGGCGTTATGCATAAAGCCGGATTCGATCCGGTTCTGTTGGGTGAAGCTGAAGAACTGGAAGATGTTGAAGCCAGGGTGCGCGCTTCAGGTTTGATTCATCAGAAACAATTGCTCTATGTTGGTTTGATTTTTACCATTCCGCTGATTATTTTCAGCATGGCACATGACTTTGGCCTGTGGAGTTTCCCATATGATCAGTATGCAATGCTTTTGGTCGCAACAGTCGTTCAGTTTGTTGTCGGATGGCAGTTTTACATAGGAGCTTACAAGAGTTTGCGTTCAGGCAGCGCCAACATGGATGTTTTGATCATGCTTGGTTCATCTGTTGCCTATTTTTCCAGCCTCCTGGTAACCATAGGAATAATTGCAAGTCCAAATGTTTTTTTTGAAACGGGCGCTGCCATTATTACTCTCATAAGGCTTGGCAAATACCTTGAAGCCAGGGCCAGGGGCCGGACATCCGAAGCGCTGAAAGCATTAATGGGTTTGCGCGCCAAAACCGCTAATGTGATCCGCAACGGGGTGGAAATGGAGATAAATATTGAACAGGTCATTGTCGGTGATACCATCGTGGTGAGGCCTGGTGAAAAGGTGCCGGTCGATGGCATCATAAGCGATGGGCGTTCGGCTTTTGAAGAGTCGATGATTACCGGCGAATCCATGCCTGTGAGCAAGGGCCCGGGTGATGATGTGATCGGAGCCACTATCAACAGAGAAGGATTGGTCAGATTTGAAGCGACCCAGGTTGGGAAAAATACAACCTTAGCACAAATTGTAAAGCTGGTTCAGGAAGCCCAGGCCAGCAAGGCACCCATTCAAAAACTGACTGACGAGATTGGAAGGTATTTTGTTCCAATCATTGTTGGCCTTGCATTCATGACTTTTGCAGGTTGGATTTTTGTAGCACAGAGCGGTTGGACCATCGCCATGATGAATGCAATCGCAGTTCTGGTTATTGCTTGTCCATGCGCAATAGGCCTGGCCACCCCGACTGCCATTATGGTCGGGACATCTAAAGGCGCGGAAAACGGCATTTTGTTCAGGAATAGCGAAACCCTTGAAAGAGCCGGCCGGGTGAATATCGTGGTGCTTGATAAAACCGGCACTATCACCAAGGGTCAGCCGGAAGTTACAGATATCGTTTCTTGCCCGGACATATCAAATGATGAGGTGCTTCGTCTGGCAGCCAGCGCTGAACAGGGTTCCGAACATCCTTTGGGCCATGCTATCGTGAAAGCAGGAAAGGACAAAGGCCTGATACTATCTGATCCAATGCAATTCAAAGCAGTCAGTGGTTTTGGGGTTCGCACGGTGGTAAACGAACAAGCCGTGATTATTGGTAACCCCAGGTTAATGCAGAATGAGCAGATCGACACCGGATCATTTCAGCAGGACATCGGGAGGTTACAAGCTGAGGGAAAAACCGTGATGATAATAGCCATTGGATCCATTGGCGAACCTGCTCATGCGGTAGGATTGATTGCCGTAGCAGATACTGTAAAAGCAAGCTCCAGAGAGGCTATCGCCGATTTGCACCGGCTTGGACTCGAGGTGGTTATGGTCACCGGTGATAACAGGAGCGCTGCCGAAGCAATAGCCGCACAGGTTGGCATCAACCGCATTGTAGCAGAGGTATTGCCAGGGGGCAAAGCCGATACAATAAAGGAACTGCAATCTGGTACTATTTCAGGATTAAACCAGAATATAGTTGCAATGGTCGGTGATGGTATAAATGATGCACCTGCTTTGGCGCAGGCCGATGTCGGTATTGCGATCGGCACTGGCACCGATGTGGCCATGGCTGCCGCAGGAATAACCTTGATAAGTGGGGACCTGCACGGAGTTGGTAAAGCGATTTCATTGTCGCGAGGCACCTATCAGACTATCATACAGAATCTTATATGGGCGCTGTTCTATAATGTAGCGCTTATCCCAATCGCAGCCTACGGACTGCTAAGCCCTATGTTTGCTGCCGGGGCCATGGCCTTCAGTTCAATATTTGTAGTTACAAACAGTTTACGTTTGCGCAGGTTTAAGGTGCAAACCTTTACTCCGCCCAAGCCAATGGTGCGACAAATCATCGAACTTATCCCAAATATTCTTGCTCCTGCAATTGCGCTGGCCGTTCTCATCATATTTCCGCTTTTGACTATGCCCGGAGGAATGGAAATAAAGGGCACAAATGCCGGAACCATGTCACCACTATTGATGATGGTAATGGCTATCGCGAATGGTTTAATAGCCATATCATATGCTTCTATTCCAATTTTCCTGATCGTTTTTATCAGGAAACGAAAAGATCTTCCCTTTTCCTGGGCCATCGTTTTATTCGGCGCGTTTATCCTGGTATGCGGTACAACTCATTTTGTACATGTAATCGGGCTTTGGTGGTCGGTCGACTGGTGGCAGGCGATAGTTGATTCCATTACTGCAGTTATTTCTCTGGCAACAGCAGTGATAGTTTGGCCGATATTACCTAAACTCCTTGCTATTCCAAGCCCTGAGCAATTGAGAATACTTAACAGGGAGCTTCAAAAAGAGAAAAGCGCCCTTGAGCGCACACGCGATGAGTTGCGAAAGGCTTATGACAAGGTTGAACTAAGGGTAAAGGAGCGCACTGCTGAACTGGAGTTGGCAAACCAATCGTTAATAGATGAAATCGTTGAAAGAAAGAGGGTTGAAGTTGCATTGAGTGAAAGCGAGATCAGGTTCAAATCATTGATACAAATGGCGCCGCTACCAATGGCTTATGCCAGTGAGGATGGCCGGATTATCTATATAAATGACCGTTTTATCCGTTCATTCGGATATACTCTGGAGGAAGTGCCCACAATCGAAGCATGGTTTAATCTGGCCTATCCTGATGAACAATACCGGCAATCAGTGAAGGCTACCTGGGATAGGGTAGTGACGGAAGCTATTCGGCAGAGTAAAGACATTCAACCGATCGAATATAACGTGACCTGCAAGGATGGAACGGTTAGGATCAATGAGATTTCGGGGATCAACATTGAGAAAAATTCATTGGTTACCTTGTTTGATGTTACCGAGCGCCACCAGGCGCAGGAGGAAATCGTGCGGATAAATGCTTCATTGGAACAACGCGTCCTTGAACGTACGGAAGAATTGGAAGCAGCAAATCGGGAATTGGAAGCATTCAGCTATTCAGTTTCCCACGACTTGCGGGCGCCGCTGAGAAGCATAGATGGATGGAGCCTTGCCCTTGAAGAAGACTTTTATGACAAGCTTGAAGGCAAGGGACGCGAATACATTGACCGGGTGCGTAATGAAACCCAGCGGATGGGGTGTTTGATTGATGATTTGTTAAAGTTATCGCGTGTGTCGCGGTCTGAAATGAAAAAAGTTCAGATCGATCTTTCAACACTTGTACAGACAATTGCAGATCGTATAATGGAGCAGATGCCCGATCGCAAGTGCGAAGTAACTATTCATCAGGGACTATCCGGATTCGGGGATACAAATATGATTGAAATAGCGTTAAACAACCTTCTCGATAATGCATTCAAATTCACCAGGAGAAACCCTGCTCCAAAAATAGAATTCGGATCTTTGATATTATTTGGAAAGGAGACTTTCTTCATTCGTGACAATGGCGTAGGGTTTGATATGGCCTATGCAAAAAATCTCTTTGGCGCTTTTCAGCGGATGCATAAACAAACTGATTTTCCAGGAACCGGTATAGGACTGGCTACCGTGCAACGTATTGTTCATCGTCATGGCGGTATTATTTGGGCCGAGTCAGAACCAAATGTCGGCGCCACATTTTATTTTACACTAACCATTGAAACAAAATGAAAACAAAAACCATTCTTTTGGTTGAGGACAATCCAAGTGATGCCGCTCTTACAAAAAGAGCGTTTGAAAAGGAAAACATCTGTAATGACCTCGTGGTTGCCGAAGACGGAAAAGAGGCCTTGGATTGGCTCTTTGGAACCGGCGATTATACATAAAACAACTTGGACTTTACTGGCTGGTTATTAACGAACCTCCGCCCATGAATTACCCATCTTCATAATGTTAATAGGCACATGAATTTTAACAGATGAAATAAATATTATGCAAAATAAATTAAAACTTCTTCTGGTCGAAGACAATGAAAGTGATGGCGCTTTGGTCATCAGGCAATTGGAAAAGGCAAATTATGCCGTGCAATATATAAGGGTCGAATCAAGGCAGGAAATAAAGGAAGCTTTAGAGAAGGAAGATTGGGATATTGTAATATCAGACTTCAGTTTGCCGCAGCTTACAGCCCACGATTCGTTGAAAGTACTCCAGGAATCAGGGAAGGATATACCATTCGTTGTTGTTTCAGGCACCATGGGAGAAGCAACTGCCGTTGTGATGATGAAATCGGGCGCTCAGGACTATCTCATGAAGGATAATCTGATAAGGCTGGCGCCTGCTGTCGGTCGTGAACTGGCCGATGCACGGGTTCGTCGTGAAAGAAACCGAGCCTTACTGGAACTCAGGGAGAGTGAGGCAAAATTCAGGGCAATCTGGGAAAACTCAACTGATGCCATAGGAGTTCTGTTTAATGGAATCCACGTATTTGTTAATCCTGCATATGTCAAACTCTACGGCTATGATTATCAGGAAGATTTATTTGGAAAATCTGTATTGAACCTTATTGCCCCGGATGAAAGAAACAGGATCGGGGATTATATAAAACTGCGTCCGGTTAATTCTACAATTCCATCTGAATATGAAACAATTGGTTTAAAGAAGGATGGAACAACTTTCGATGTGGATATCAAGGTATCTTTTTTTGATTACAAAAATGAAAAACATACTCTGGCAATTATCAGGGATATCACACAACGCAAAAAAATTGACGAAAGACTCAGGAAGGAACTTTTGATCCGTACCGAAGCAGAAAAGAGGGCCGAGGAATCTAACCTCGTGAAATCATCCCTGATGATGAATATGAGTCATGAAGTCAGAACTCCAATGAACGCAATCCTTGGGTTTTCATCATTGATTTCTACGGAATCGGCCGAGGAAGATATCCGACTCATGGCTGCAAGGATTAAAACTTCCGGCGATCGCCTGTTAAAGACATTGGATGACATTCTTGAACTTGCTCAATTGCAATCAGGTAGCGAAGTTTTGACTTTGGTTCATGCTGAATTGAACAACGAAATACAAGGTATCGTAAAAAAATTCAGACCTTTTGCTGACCAAAAAAAACTGGAATTAAAGCTCAATACATCAGGAAAATTGAAAGCCTGCATCGATTTGAGATTGTTTGATAAGGCGATTTGTGAATTACTCCATAATGCTATTAAATTCACCGCGAAAGGTCATGTGACTGTCGATCTGAACATAATTCCATTTCAAAACCGTACTGGTGTAGAAATCAGGGTATCTGATACAGGTATCGGTATTTCAAAGACAAATCACCAGGTAATATTTGAGTCATTTCGACAGGTCAGCGATGGCTATAACAGAAGCTATGAGGGAACGGGATTGGGCCTCACCCTGTCGAAGCGGATCATTGAACTGCTCAATGGCGAACTTCTAATCGATAGTGAGATTGGAAAAGGCTCCGTGTTTATTATCCGTTTACCTGTATCTGAGTCACAGCCTGAAACAGATGTTGATTCCTCAGTAAACGAGATTTACGCGTCTGATGAAAGGGAAAAGACAATTTCGAAAAAAATCAGAAAACCATTGATTTTACTGGTTGAAGATAACGAAGATAATATTTTTGTAACAAAAGAATTTTGCAAAAATGGTTATGTTGTCGATGCTGTAACAAATGGTGTTGATGCGATTCAAAGAGCCAGGGAAAAAACCTATGATGTTATTTTAATGGACATAAATCTTGGTTTGGGATTAGACGGATTACAAACTGCTAATGAAATTAAAAAAATAGAAAAAAATCAAAAAACTCCAATTGTTGCAATGACCGGTTTTACATTAAAGGAAGACCGAAAGCACATTTTGTCAAATGGATGCGATTATTACCTTGGTAAACCATTTACTAAAAATGAAATCTGTGGGTTGCTTGAAAGTGTGGTTCACGAAAGGGTTAGTGTTTAAGGTACTGTTGCATTATAATCCCACATACTATGAAAATCAATCCGATCACGGTTGAAAATAAAATGGGCTCGCCAACAGCAAAGTGAATTATTACAAGAGAAATAAATGGGGATAAATAGATCAGGTTAGAAACCTTTGCAGTTGTTGCAGAAAACTTCAGCGCGTAAAGCCAGAGTACAAATGTGATGCCCATTTCGAACAAACCTATATATATTGCTCCCGTGAATCCCTGCCATTGAGGAAAATGAAATTCTCCCGAAATTACAATAGCAACAAGGGTATATAAAAAACCAAAGGAAAAATTAAGGAACAGCTTACTTACAGCTTCCCTCTGGTCTTTGACATTGAATATCCAATACAACGCCCAGAAAACAGCGCTTCCTACGGCAAGTAAGACCCCGACCAGCTTTTCATTTACACCATCGCTGGCAGACTGGTTTGTTATACCTGGCTGAATAGAAATAATGATTATTCCAAGGAAGCTGATAAAAATGGCAATAACACTGCCTAAACTTATCTTCTGTCCCAAAATTGGGATTGAAAGCAATACCAGAAAAAGGGGCCATATATAGTTGAGCGTTCCGGCCTCCTGTGCCTGAAGAATATCATAGGCTTTTAAAAGAACGACATAGTATAAAAATGGGTTCAGAAATCCAAGAAAAGCTGATAACAAGACCTCTTTTAATGAAAGCTTATTCAATAATGCCAGCTTGCCCTGGAATAACAGGATTGAAAAAAGTATCAGGCAGGCAACGAACGAAGAAAAGAACAACAATTCAAGAGGATCAAGATAGCCCAATGAAATTTTAAATGCCGATCCGATAGTTGACCAGCAGGCGATTGCTGCTAATGCAAATAAATAGGCTTTTTTCTGAGGTTTCATTACTATGCGAAGGTACTCAAAGATCCGAAAAATTTTCTATTTTTGCCATCTAATCTCTATTCCTATGAAGAAGCTTGCTGTTGTTGCACTGGGAGGTAATGCCCTTTTGCGCGGAGATCAGAAAGGTACTATCGATGAACAGGAAGCAAATGCCTTTGCAACCGCCGAAAGCCTGGTGAAATTAATAAAGCGTGATTATAACATTGTAATCACTCATGGAAATGGGCCTCAGGTTGGAAACATTATGCTCGCAAATTCAGCTGGTTTTAAAATGTTTGGGTTACCTGAAATGCCGTTGGATATTTGCGTGGCCTATTCTCAGGGATTTATTGGGTATATCATTGAACAGCAGCTTAAAAATGTGCTGGAAATTAATGATATGGAACGCGATATCATCACTATTACCACCCAGGTATTGGTTAACAAGGATGATCCTGCATTTTTGAAACCCACAAAGCCGGTTGGCCCTTATTATTCAAAAGAGGAGGCTGATAAAATGAAGAATGAATCAAAATCTGTATTCAACGAAGATCCCCGTGGCCGTGGCTGGAGGAAAGTCGTTGCCTCACCGACTCCTCTGGTGATCATTAATAAAAAAACCATAGAATCGATTGCAAGAGGCGGACAGATTGCTATTGCTGTGGGTGGCGGTGGTATCCCGGTTTTTTATGTGGAACCTAATAAACTTCAGGGGATTGATGCAGTGATAGATAAAGATCTTGCTTCTGCATTGCTCGCTTCACAGATTAATGCAGATAAATTTTTCATCCTGACTGATGTCCCCAAAGTGTGCATTAATTACAACACTCCCCAGGAAAAATCTCTTGATCGGTTGACGATTGCCGATGCTAAGCGATATCTTGAAGAAGGCCAGTTTCCCGACGGCAGCATGGGCCCCAAAGTTAAAGCAGCAATTCATTTTGTAGAACGGTCAGGCAAAGATACCATCATAACTAAAACAACCATGCTTGGCATTGACAATGGGGGCACACGGGTCACGCTGGTGTAGAAATAATTTTTATTTGGGATTTACGCTGTTGTCGTGACTGTTTGTTATTCCTGAAATGTCATTTTTTTTACATCCAACCCTTCGATCTTCAACAATTCATTTTCCAGTTTGATGAATTCTTCCCGGTTGCCGGTAAGTTCAAGTATAATTAAGCCGCTTCTGGCACAAAAATCCTCCCTGACTTCATGAAGTCCAAGCCTGGTTTTTATGGTACAACCGAATTTTGTCAGGATATCCTGAACATCCGAAACTTCTTTAACCCTGTCGGTAATGTGAATACCGAGAATCCATATTTCTTTCATGGTTGTTAGTTCAATGATATATCTTCTTTTTTAACTACTGCTTCCCTGAAAGATATCGTGAAGGTTGTTCCGGATTCACGCTCAATATTAATCTTCCCATCAATTTGTTCCACAAGAAGCTTTACGATAAACAAACCCAGCGATTTATCAGAGCTCATTGAAAAGGTGTCGGGTAATCCAACACCATTATCTTTTATAGTTAAAATAAATGTATCGGCATTTTCCTGCTGTAAACTGATTTCAATCTTCCCCTCTCTTTGATGGGGGAAGGCATATTTAAAAGCATTTGTCAGCAACTCATTCGCGATAAGTCCCAGCGGAAGCGCTGTTTCAATGCCAATATCTGTTTTATCAAGTCGGGTTACCAGGTTAATCCGTTGACCGGAGTATGTTCCCATAATGATATTTGAAAGAGATTGCAGGTAGGTTGCAAGTGGGATACGATCAAGGTTTTCAGAACGATATAGATGTTCATGGATAAGAGCCATCGAACGTATACGCATTTCAATATCCTTGATGATGCGATGGAGTTCAGGTGAGGAGTTGTTTCGGAGTTGTAGATCGAGCAGGCTTATTACGATAGCAAGATTATTCTTTACCCGGTGATGAATTTCCCGGAGCATGGTCTCCTTTTGATCGATGTTTTTCTGTTTCAGCGCCTCAATTTCCTTCTCTTTTGATCGGTTACGCATGATGATCATGACCTGAATAACAATATTGTCTTTAAAAATAGGGACCTTACGTGTTTCTCCGTAAATAGTTTTATCCCGCAGAAAAAACTGTTGTTCCCCGGTAATGATTTCACCTGAACTGAATATGTGGTTTATTTCATCAATGGTCGAAGATGGGATATATGGATAAATTTTTGTGATCTTTTTCCCAATACAATTGATAGGGAACCCTTGACGAAGGTGCTCTTCCTGCAAAGAGGAATTCAGAATTACAAATCTCAGTTCCCTGTCTACAACATAAATCCAGTCAGGGATAGAGTTTAAAGTGTTTATGTAAAGAGACTCAGATTGTTGAAGTGATTTTTCTACTTGCTTTCGCTCTTCAATTTCTAACGATAATTTTCTGTAATTGTTTGAAAGGACTTTAGTGTGCAGAAAGTTTTTCCAGTTTAGCTTTCTGAACATGAATGCCATTAAAAATCCGATAATATAAATCGCAAGAATAAAGAAAAGATTATTGAAAAAAACAAAAGGCGTTTGCAGGTATGTTCCGTTATAGATTGAAGCTATTACAAATGCTACAACCTGAAAGACCCCGATGCTTATGAGGGTTATGAATTGCAGTCTGTAAAACGTGAATAATCCTATTACAACAAGCATGACCCATGAATAGTAATATTCTAAGCCTTCATTGGAGGGTTTGGTTGTAATCGCAAAATAGAAAAGAGCCAAGCCAACTTCCAGGTTCATAATAATATAAATAAGATGTACCCATTTGTACATTGATCGGATATAGGTTACAATAACTGAAATGATCAGAACTGGTAAAATAATCAAGAAATGGATGTAAAAATTTTGTTCAGGTGTGTTAGGGAAAAAAAGCACATCGGAAATTGCAAAACAGAAAAACAAGAATAAAGTCAAGAATAACCCCAGCCGAATACTGAGCAGCGATGACATCAGATAATGATCCTGGAATTCCTTATTCAGATCTTTCCGCGAAATTTCATTCATCAATAATAAATTAAAGACTAAAAATCATACGTTTCAATTCGAGACCTCCGATTTGAGAAAGTTCTTGCTCGAGGCTATTACATTCCCCGGGATCTCCGGCAAGTTGAAGAATAATAATACCAACCCTGCTGCAAACATCTTCCGAGACTTCATGAAACCCAAGCCTCGATTTAATAACGTGGGCATATTTTGTGAGTGTCTGTTGTGTCCGTCCTGCCTCTTTAATTCGGTCGGTGATCAATAAACCAAGTATTCTGATTTCTTTCATTTTGTATCTTTTTTAAAAATACAGGTCACGCATACCTTCTTTTACCTGGATAATTTTAAGATTCAATTTTTCTTTTAATAATTCATCTTCAATCTCATCAAGTTTTTCCTTTACCAATTGGTATCCTTTTATTTTTGTATCAGGAGGGGCATAGTCTTCAAGATATTCAACCAAAGTTATCAATGCATTGGGTTGACAAAACCGTTTAATAAAACCAGGAACGGAGAATTCCATGAAGTGTTCTCCGGTTCTTCCTAAACGGTAACATGCAGTGCAGAACGATGGGATGTACTTGTGATCAATAAGTTCATCCATGATCTCATTAAGGCTGCGATTATCATTGATCTGGAATTGTTCGAGATCAAGATTCTGGTCTTCATTCTCCTTTTTCCTGGAGTAACCACCCATCTCAATATTAGTCCCTCCGTCAATCTGCGAAATGCCAAACTGCATAATTTCATCGCGAATTGAAGCAGGTTCGCGTGCCGTCAGTATTAAACCGGTATAGGGAACGGCCAGTCGAAGTATAGCTACAAGCCGTGTGAATTCTGCATCAGTTACTGCATGGGATTTGTCAATTTTCAGTTGAGATGCATACTGAATCCTGGGAAAGGAGATCGTATGAGGCCCGACATTATATACGGCTTCAAAATGGTTTGTATGGCGAACCAGTCCCAGCACTTCGAATCGCCAGTCGTAAAGTCCGAACAAGGCTCCTATTCCCACGTCATCGATGCCTGCCTCCTGTGCACGGTCGAGCGCGGTAAGCCGCCAATCGAAATCTCTTTTCAATCCGCCCAGGTGAACTTTCGAGTATGTTTGCTGATGATAGGTTTCCTGGAAAATCTGGTAGGTTCCGATTTTTGCATCTTTTATAACACGAAATCCGTCAATGTCCAGAGGTGCCGCGTTAATATTGACCCGCCTGATTTCTCCCGGGCCGCTTTTCACCGAATAAACAGTCTTTACACTCTCGGAAATGAAATTGGCATCATATGTTGGATGTTCACCAAATACAAGGATTAACCTCTTTTGTCCCGAATCTTCCAGCGCCTTAACCTGGGCAACAAGGTTGTCATGATCAAGTGTGACACGCCTGATCATTTTGTTGGAAGTTTTAAAACCGCAATAGGCACAGTTGTTTGTACACAGGTTGCCGACATATAATGGCGCGAAAAGTACAATGCGCTGACCATATACTTTTTCTTTCAATCTGCGGGCGCCCTGCTTGATTTCCTCAATAAGTTCCTTGTCGGTGGCATTTATCAGAACGGCGGTTTCAGCCAGCGTCAGTCTGTTTTTATCCAGCGATTTATCAATTATTTCCCTTACAATTTTCTTCGGGGCAGGTATGGTATTAATATAGTCCCATATTTCATCAGTATCGATGAAAGGCTTCATCCGCTGATCTTTTATTTTCAGTTTTTCCGGCCTGAAAATCATTTATCAATTGCTATTAGAATACAAGCAAAGATATGATAAAATTTGGTGGTGTTAAATCCGTTTTTTGGTCCTTTCCGACAAGTAAACCCCGCCGATAACCAGCGCGATGCCGGCAATCTTCTGTATTGTAAAAGATTCAGATAATAGAAAGAAGGAAAAAATGGCGGTAAAGACCGGGATCAGGTTGGAGAATATATTTGTTTTACTTATTCCCAGCAATTTAACAGAATGTGCGAAAAATACAAACGATACGGATGATGCAAGTATGGCCAACAAAAGCATAGACGAGATGATCTCACCATTTAAAGGAATTTGGATCATTGATCTGAATTCAAATATCAGAAAAAGAGGCAAAAAGAGAAAGATTCCAACCAGATTCTGATAGGCAATCAATATCAGGGCTGAATATTTCGCCGTGAGTTTGCGAAGGGTGACCGTATAAAACAAAGCTGCAAGAACGGCTCCAAATAAAAATAGGATTCCACGAATATCAGTATCAAGTGAAAGTGTACTGGTAAAAAGCATCATGATTACTCCGCCAAATGAAATGACAATTCCAATAAAATTTATCCGTGTCAATTTTTCCCGGAAACTCAGGTAAGCAATCAATGGTGAAAAAATGGGAATCGTTGCTATGATAACTGCTGCAATTGTGGGAGTGGAAAATTTCAATCCATAATTTTCACCGATAAAATAAAGGAACGGATTAAACAATGCACTTAAAAATATCAATTTGAAATCTTTTCTGGCTACCTTTTCATCCTTCCAGAAAAATCGAATAATGATAAAAAGGAAAACCGCTGAAATTATGAGCCTGATAAAAATGATTGTAATGGGCTGGTAATATTTTAACAAAATTGAACTCCAAATAAATGAAAAGCCCCAGAAGAGCATGGCCGCGAGGGCATAGAAATAAACTGGTATATGAAATTTTTTCATTGCGTGGCAAAAATACACCTTATCTGAGATTTACAGTTTACGATTTTTATTAATAATTTTATCCTGAAACTGTAACATTTAATAAAACGCTGAGTCCTTTTGCAAAAATCCGGTAGTTTGAAAGGCGCCTATAGTAATATTCATAGTAAATTAATCGATGCTTGTCGCGGAAACGACCCCAATGCTCAATTTAAAATCTATAAACTATACTATAAAGCAATGTACAACACCAGCCTTCGAATTGTAAATGATACTGCAGAAGCTGAGGATATCATGCAGGAATCTTTCCTGGAAGCTTTTAATCGGATAGACAGTTACTCCGGGGAGGGCAGTTTTGGTTCCTGGCTGAAACGGATTGTAATTAACCGGTCACTCGATTATTTAAGGAAAGTCAAAGAAATAGTTTCTCTTGATGAAGTAGATTGCGATATACCTGAGGTACTCGAAGAACAAAGGGAAGAGGAAATTCAGCTTCAGGTAGCTGAAGTACGGAAAGCAATTTTTAAACTACCTGAGGAATATCGCATAGTATTGTCACTTTTCTTACTTGAAGGTTACGATCATGAAGAAATAGCACAAATATTAAAAATCTCCAACCAACTATCCCGAACCCGTTATTCGCGGGCACGCCAAAAATTATTGGGATTATTGAAGGAAAACAGAATTGTAAATGCATTTAGCGCCAATTAGCCATGTCAGAGCTCGAAAAATTTATCAATAAACATCAAAATGAATTCGACACAAATGAACCTGATGCCGGTCATTTTGACAGGTTCGAATCGCGTTTAAAAGAACATCCTGAAATGTTCAGATCTGGTCTCAACCGTTCGGTGATGTTGAAGATTGCCGCGTTGATACTTATCCTGATCAGCGTGAGTGTATTTATTTTTGAACTCGCTACGCGTGAGATCAAAAACAAATTCGCATCTGAAAAATCCGGTTCTGATTTGCCCCTTGAAATCAGAGAAGCTGTACAATATTATGACAATCAAACGACTGCGCAACTCGGAGTACTCGGAAAATTAGCAAGCAACAATAAGGAAGCCTTCTCGCTAAGCGAATCTGCTTTAAAGGAAATCGGAAACCTTGATTTGGCGACAACCGATCTGAAAAATACACTATCAACTAATCCCGGTAATGAACATATTCTTGATGCGATCATCCGGAACCAGCAAATGAAAGAAGTAATTCTGAATAACATTATCACCCAACTTTCACAATCCCAAAAATAGTTAACGCAAATAGCCATGAAAAAAATCTTTAAAATAGCTCTCTTCGCGCTGATGTTCCTTTTTCTGCTTGGAATTAAAGGTGCCAAAGCACACGATGAATTTACCAAAGTGATTAAAAAGGAATTTTTAATCAATCCCGATGCACAGCTTACTGTTAATAACCGTTTCGGTAAGGTACATTGTGCCAACTGGGATAAAAATTCGATTTCCATTGAAGTCACTATAACTGTTACCGCCAGGGATCAGGAGGAGGCAGCAAAACGATTCAACCGGATTTCGATCGATTTCACCGATTCACCATCGGCAGTTAGTGCAATTACCAGTTTCCAGGAAGGAAAAGGTTCAGGGAAAGATCAGTTTTCGATTGATTATATGGTAACCATGCCTGTAACTATAAGCCTCGACCTTACAAATAAATTTGGAGATATATATATTAATGAGGTCCAGGGAAAAAGCAAGATAAATATTGGCTATGGTAACCTGGAAGCAAAAAAGCTGGGAAATTCTGATAATTTGCTGGATATTAAATTTAGCAAAGCCCGGGTCAATTGGATCAAAGGAGCCGTGTTGGTATTGAAATATTCGGAGATGAGCCTGGATTATGCAGGCAGCTTAAGGCTGGATTCTAAATTCTCAGACCTTGATGCTGAAAAAATTATCGCTCTCAATGTGGTTTTTGAAGGCGGAAAACTCAGTATGGAAAATTCATCGGCAGTGGATAGCAAATCAAAATTTTCTGACATTTCTATCCAGCGTATTGAACAGAGCCTGAACCTTGATATTCAATATGGCAATTGCGATGTTCATGAAATGCCTGCCGGGTTTACATTGGTCAATATCAGAAACAAATATGGCGATGTTTCAATAGGGTTGAGTGAGCAGGCAAAATATAGCCTGGAGGCCGATCTGAAATTCTGTGACCTTGAATTCCCATCTGATAATGCTAAGTTTTCATTCCGGTCAACCACACCCACCGAAAATTCGTATAAAGGAACAATAGGAGGGAGTGATTCGCCCATGAGCAAGGTCGTTGTTCATAGCGAATATGGGAATGTCAGTCTGAAATAAATGATATTTTGAATTTTTTGTAACCAAAACATATTTTCTCGTCAAATAATTTAAAATTTAACCTATGAAAACAAAAAGATTATTTTCATTTTTTATGTTCGTCAGCCTGTTCCTTGGCATGTCGGGTTTTTGTACAAGCTGTAATGTGACAGGAGGAGCCCATGGAGATGGCGATGTGCTTAAGGAAATCCGTAAGGTTTCTTCATTCGATGGCATCGAAGTTTCAGGTGCATTCGATATTATCATCAAACAGGGAGCAACTGAAGAGGTCACGGTTGAAGCCGATGCCAATCTGCTGCCGATTATCCGGACAGATGTTGTTGGTAGTACATTGAGGATTGATACCAGGAAACCTATTCATCATGTCACTGTAATGAAGGTGTATGTAACGGTGAAAGACCTTAAACAAATTGATGTGAGCGGTGCAGTTGACATCCAAACCGAAGGTCGTATTACGGTACCCGAACTAAGTATTGAGTCGTCGGGCGCATCCGATTCGAAGTTGGATCTGGCAGTGCAGAAGTTAAGACTTGGCAGTAGTGGCGCCAGCAAGATGAAATTTTCAGGAACAGCCGTTGATGTCATTATGAATCTCTCAGGCGCTTCCGACATATTTGGTTTCGATCTGGTTGCCGAGAACTACGAAATTGATATTAGTGGCGCTGGAAATGCACAAATCAATGTTTCCAAAAAACTACGCGCAGAAATTTCAGGCGCGGGTAACGTAAAGTACAAGGGATCACCTGCCGATATAGATCAGAGCGTTTCGGGTGCGGGATCTATTAAGAAAGTTCAGTAACCCTGACAAATTTCTACTGAACAGATTATCCTCCGCGGTTCATTGACTGACTCCTGCGGCCTTTTCCGGAATTATCTCCTGGATCTTTTTTATCACCAGATCGATGGAATCTTGTTTAATATCGAAAATCCAGATATTCCCCGTATTCCATTTCCTTACAGCAGTTTTGACAAGACTTTTTCTGACAACCCAAAGCTGTGGTATAATGCTGACCTTGCAAAGAGTCTCAATCGAAGAAGCCCATCCCTGGTTATTTATTTCAAGAGGGCCTACTTCATCGATAACAAATAATTGAATATCATTAATATTATTTTCACTCAATATCTCTTTTCCTTTTTTGAGGCCATCCGGGTTGAAATAGTAATGCCCGGTCTTTATTCGGTTTTCATGACTTATATTGCTGCATAATTGAATCTCTGCGCTTTTTGCAGGCTGTAATCTCATATCCTTGATATTTGTTCTCCTGCTCTCAGGTTCATCTGCAGGCAAGTGAGAATGTGAAGAGATGGGTTCAACTGTCGGCGCGGTGGTTATATCCAGAAGATTAAATCCGGTACGCTTTCCGTTTTCATCAATGCCCAACGCTAAAAAACCAGAAATCCTTAACCCTTTCTCCTTTAAACTATCAACAATTTGTTTTGTAAAGGTTGTTTTTCCCTCCCTTATCTCACCTGTGATTATTATTATTGAGGGACGGTTCAACTCTTCTTTTTCAAATAACTTCAGGATGATCTCTGCTTTTCTAAATAATAGGGAAAATGAGAGAGACGATTGTTTAAAGATCTCTTTTGAATTGGGCAATATCGCTATAATGCCTGGTAATGCTGAGAAAGCAAGTCCAAGTGATTGATAAAGACTTGAAAATCCTTTTTTATACATTATTGATTTGATCAACGGGTTCCTTAACTCAACGCTGATTGCGGCATATCCGGTTATCACAATAATGGCGCGGAAAATCATCTTTAATCCGGTAAACAATCCATCGGTGCTGAAAAAAGTGTCTGATGACATTCCAGTCCACAAAAGAGATGTTGCCAGGATAAGGATAAAAAACTGAATCCAGAGCAGACTGTTTTTGAACCGACGCATTGCCCGTTTATAGCGAATAATGCAAAATCCAATATATCCGATCGAAAATATAAGCGCCACGGCAGTGAAATCGGAATTAATCAATAGTAGACTTCCGACCACGGCAAAGAGATTGATGACCAGGAAAAGGACGGAGTATCGCTGGTCCTTATTTTGAGGGAAAAACTGATCGCTGTGTTGCAGGGTAAAATCCGTTTCTGTTGTGAAATCCGGGCTATGTCTCAAATAACGGAGTCCTGAACGGTAGCCAAGCAGCGCTGCTACCATTCCGGCAGCCAGATAAAGAACAGCAATAATGATCACAACATACAAGGGACTTAATTGGCTTAAGTTGACCTGTTTGACTCCAAACCGGTATAATGCATCAAGAATTGTGATAAAATCAAAACCATACATGATAATGAGGCTGACCACTTTATGGACAATCGTGCTGAAAACTGCGAAAGCTCCTCCCAACATATATGACACCAGGTTTTTCCCAAAGATGAAGATGATTAGTTCGAGGATGATGGCCTCCGTAAGGATACCGATCATCGGACCCAGGATCATGGCGCTTGGCGAGATAGATTTCATAAGGGCACAAATCACTCCGGCACGCAAAATAAGCCCCCTTTCTTTCCATATTTGGGCGCTGGAAACAAGAAGATAAACGCCAATAAATGACAATATGGCGCCAGTGAACGGAATCCGGAGATTATGGAGGAAACTGCCGATAATAATTTCGATGGAAGCCCATAAACTGCCCACAACTGCTGCTTTCAGCCAGATTGAGTTAAGTGGTTTATGAGTCAGAGTTTCCAAAATATGCTTCACATTTTCGTAATGATTTTGATAAAGTCTGATTCAGAGAGGATCGGTATGCCGAGCTTCTCAGCTTTTTTACGTTTTTCGGGACCCATATTTTCGCCAGCTAAGAGATAGGAAGTTTTTGCGCTTAGAGAGCCGATATTTTTTCCACTGTGTGCTTCGATGGTTTTTTTTACTTCATCGCGTGAAAATTTCTCAAATACGCCACTCACAACAAAGGTTAGTCCTGATAGTTTATCGCTAAGCCGGGTAACAAGCGATTGGTCAACGGTGAATTGGATTCCGGAAACCTTGAGCCGGTTAAGAATCTCAATATTTTTCGGATCAGAAAACCATTTGAGGATACTTTGCGCAATTTTTTCACCAATCTCTTCCACTTCAATCAGTTCAGAGAAAGCAGCCTGCATGAGTCTTTCCATCGAAATAAAATGGGTTACTAACTTTTTTGCAACTGTCTCACCCACGAACCGTATTCCCAAAGCGTAAAGGACACGATCAAAACCAACTCGTTTCGAAGCTTCAATTCCCTTCAGGATGTTGTCAACGGTCTTTTCGCGGAAACTGATCTTTTTCTCTTTTTTATCTTCAGTTGATTCATATGTCTTTTCGAGTCCGATCAGGCGGTCATATGTTAAATCGTACAGGTCGGCGCAATCGTGGACCAAACCGTTTTCAAAGAGCATCTCAATTTTTCCTTCCCCCAGGCTATCAATATTCATTGCCCTCCTCGAAATAAAATGTTCAAGCTTTCCTTTTATCTGAGGAGGACAGCCTGTTTCATTCGGACAGTACCACGCCGATTCACCTTCACGGCGTATCAATGGAGTATTACATTCAGGACAATGACTTATGAATGATAATTGCGAAGAATCAGGCGGACGCTGTTCGAGAGAAACGCTGATGATCTTTGGAATAATCTCGCCGCCCTTCTCCACGAATACCATGTCGCCAATTCGCACATCAAGCGATGAAATAACATCTGCGTTGTGAAGGGTAGCCCGTTTAACTATGGTTCCTGCAAGTTGTACAGGCTGAAGGTTGGCCACCGGGGTCACTGCACCGGTACGTCCTACCTGGAAATCGACCGATAATAGTTTCGTGGCTACCTGCTCGGCTTTGAATTTATAAGCAATGGCCCATCGTGGTGATTTTGCCGTGAATCCTAACAACTCCTGTTGCCGGATGTCATTCACCTTGATTACAACGCCATCAATGTCGAACGGGAGTTCAAAACGCGCTTGATCCCATGTATTAAGGTAATCGAAAATTTCTTCAATGGTTTTGCAACGCACTGTGAATTCTGAGATTTTAAATCCCCATGATCTTGCTGCCAACAGGCAATCATAGTGTGTTCGGTAGCGAAATGCATTTCCAGGCAGATAGTAGAAGAACCCATCGAGGTTGCGCCTGGCAACTACAGCAGAATCCTGTATCTTTAAACTTCCGGATGCGGCATTTCGCGGATTGGCAAAAGGTTCTTCTCCATCCTCAAGCCTCTGGTCGTTCATTTTTTCAAAACTGGCATGGGGCAGGATAATTTCACCCCTGATCTCGAATTCTTGGGGAAAGCCGCTTCCTTGCAATTTGAGCGGAATACTTTTAATTGTTCTGGCATTTGTTGTAACATCATCGCCCTGGATGCCATCGCCCCGGGTGACAGCCTGCATTAGGATGCCATCGCGATAAGTAAGCCCGATGGCCACACCATCGAATTTAAGCTCGCAAACGTATTCGACTTCATTTCCGATGGTTTTGTGTATTCGTCCGTCAAAATCGCGGATATCCTCCTCAGAATATGTGTTTGCGAGGGAAAGCATCGGGTACTTATGGATAACCTGCTTAAATTCTTTCGTTATTTCACCTCCAACCCGCTGTGTCGGGGAATCGGGCAATGCAAGAAAAGGAAACTCCTTTTCCAGTTTAATCAAGCGCTGGAGTAATCCGTCGAATTCGAAATCACTTATTGTTGGTTTTGAAAGCACATAATAATTATAGTTATGCTCTCTGATCTCCTCTGTCAGGGCAGTAATTTCATTCCTGGCGTCAAACTCATTCATGATTGTCAGGTTTTTTCCATAACCCAAAACGAATTCTCATAACGGCAAGGGTATAGCGGACGAGTTCATTTTTTATGTTGGTCTTTGAAAGTCCACCCTTGCGGTCTTTATACACTACAGGCACTTCAAGGATGAATTTTTTCTTTTTCTGCATAATATAAAGAAACCGGATGAAATAGTCACCATAACCATAAAAAATTGATGATGCATCAATTCCATCAAGTATTTTTTTATTAAATGCAAAGTAACCGCTGAGGTTGTCGGTGGTTTTAACCTGCAGGGTATAGTGGATAAACTTGTTAAACAGTTTACTTCCGATAAAGCGCATAAACGAAGTCTCCATCCCGCCACCTATGACGTAGCGTGAACCAGAAGCTATATCAAAATATTCTGTAATTTTAATAAGTAGGGGAATGAGTTCCGGCGGGTGGTTAAAGTCGGTATCCATTATTACTACCTTATCTCCGGTGCAATGAGAAATTCCATGAAAAATGGCCGATGCAAGTCCTTTTTCGCTGGTTCTTAAAATTGGGACAACCCTCGGGTGGCCGGCGAAGATATTTATAATTTCACGATAGGTTCCATCCGGGCTATTATCATCAACGATTACCACCTCATGGTCGATCTTTTCCCTTTCAAGTATGGTTAAAATCTCTTCAATGAGAAGGATAATTGAATCTTTTTCATTATAGGTCGGCAGAATAACGGAGATCTTCATCGGTAAATATTTTTCAAGGAGCCCTTCAGTATATAAATCAAAAACAAGGATTTACTGGTCAGATCAGGTAATTATTGACATTGTTTTCCGAAGGATTCAATCAAGGTTGCGGCAATAAATCTGATATCAGTATAATCGAGTCCGATAAAAGTTGGCAAACTTATCCCTTCCCTCGAAATTCGAATACTGTTCTCAGGAATGGTCCTGAAAAAATCACCATGTTTATAAAAATCCATTTGGTGAATAGGATAAAATGCTGGCCGGGAATCAATATTTTGTGCTTTAAGATCAGCCATTACGGCTTCACGGCAAATATCAGACAGCCCATTCAAACGCACTGTAAAAATCCAGTTTACATTCCGGTTTTCGTGTGTTTCCTGAAAAACAATACCTTGAGAACCTGTAAATGCTGTTTTATAGGTACAATATATTTCATCACGAATTTTCAAAAGATCATTGAGTTGTTCAAGTTGTGCCAGACCAATTGCAGCCTGCATATTTGTCATACGGTAATTGAACCCAAGGAAATCGTACTGGTATTTTTTCTTACGGTTCATACCATGGTCGCGAAGAATACGCATGCGCTCGGCCAGGAAATCGTTGTTGGTAATGCACATTCCGCCCTCACCGGTTGTGATTATTTTATTGCCAAAAAAAGAGAAGCAACCTATATCGCCTATCGTACCAACATTTTTCTTTTTGTAAAGAGCCCCCAGGGCTTCGGCACAATCTTCAATTACTATAATGTTATGCTCTTTTGCAATCTCAGTTATTTCATCCATCCGGGCAGGATTTCCATAAAGATGGACAGGAATAATGGCCTTTGTTTTCGGCGTTATATTTGCCCTGACTGCCTCCGGACTAATATTCCAATCGTCTGAATCGACATCAGTAAGTATTGGCCGTGCATTGCAGTAGCGAACGCTATTGGCAGTTGCAATAAAGGTGAAGTCGGGAACAATAACTTCATCGTCTTTGGTAATTCCGGCTGCGACCAGCGCTAAGTGCAGGGCAATAGTGCCATTATGTGTCGCAATAGCATGCCTGACGCCATGATAACGCGCAAATTCCTGTTCAAACTTTTCAATATAGGGTCCTATGGAACTTATCCAGCCACTATCGATCGTATCAAGAAGGTATTTTTTTTCATTCCCAAGAAAAGATGGTTGGGCAATATTTATCATTTTCCGTTCAGTCATTTCAATTAACTATTCGTTCAGGTACAACAGCGCTATTCCGGTATATAAATATCCTGCGATTTTTATTGATGGGGTTTAACCAATGTACAAAGTTGTCGATAAACCCAGGTTCAATAGTGGTTTCATAAATCAGCAGTGGAAAGTATTTCCTTGCTTTTATTACAATAGGCCGGATCTTTTTATCTCCGGTGAACAAAATAAACCGTGGCGCATCCTTTTCCCTATGCTGATAAGCGCGGACCAGAAGGGAATCCACACTTAGATCTCCTGCAAACTCATTGTACGAATATGGCCATTGATTCAAGTAAAACTTTGGCATCAGTTCAGGGTTGTTTTCTTCGTCAATTACTGCAATGGCATGTATGTTTGGATATTTTGAGAGATATGTCATTGCTTCGACCTTAGCTTTTTTCGAATATGTAAATGTCAATGTAAGCAACAAAACTGTATTAATGGTCAAGAAGAAGCCCCAACACCAGGCCGACAACTTTTTGCGTTTCTTCCAAAACTCAGAATTATCAGCAAAAATAGTCCAACCCATCGCCCCGAAAACAATCATAAGAGGAATCATCGGGAGAATAAACCGTTCCTGTTTGTTAGGGAAATAGGAATGAAATACAAAATAAAATAATACCGGGATGAAAACAATCAGGTACCTCTTCCAATTTTTAAGAAAACCAAAGAAGAGAAAAAAACTTACCGGTGGTACCAGTAATGCGAAAATTGTTAAAAAATAGTTGTACCATGGCAGTGAAATGTAGTCGTTGCGCTCGGTGATACAAACATTGACATATTCCAGCATCTCAGCAAAGGGTTTCCCCCAGATATAAAAATCAATACCACCCTGGATTAAAGAGAAACAGATCAGCGCCCCGATCGATAAAGAAAGAAGTTCGCGCCATTTACGCTGAAACAAGATAACTAAACCGATCCCGACCGGAAAAAAAACTGTCTGGGGGCGAATACTTACAGCCAGTCCGAACAGGATTCCTGCAAGAAACCAGTCCCAAATAACACGACTGTTCTGCTTCTCACGAATAATCAGCCAATATCCGGCCATCAGAAAAGGGACGCATGTCATTTCCACAAGATTTCTAACACTCATCCATGGCATAAACCAAAAAACAGCAAGCAAAAGTCCGGCCATATTTGCACTCTTTTTGCCATCCAGTCTTTCGGCAATCCGGTATCCAAAATAAACTGTAATCAGCGACAGCGAAGCATGAATCAACCGAACAATAAACATTTTGCCCTGCGGGTCGGTCAATCCGATCCAATTCAGGAAGGTGAAAAGCAGAAAATGCAATCCGGGATAGAATAAATTGTGACCGGTAGGGCCATTATTCCCCGGGCTGCCTGGCAGCCAGTCGTTATAATCATGGCCGGCCACCCACGATGCTGATGATTCGATCACAATGAAATGATCATCGAACATTCCCCAGCCTTTGGCAAAAATTGCAGCCAGCAGCCGGAAAAGTACAGCCAGCGCCATAATAATAAATAAGGGTTGCATCTCCCAGTACTGCCGGATTTTGTTCACCATTTACTGAATTTTTGGTATTTACTTACGTCAGCATCGCCCACTCGTAATAATGATAACCGAGTTCGATAGGATTGATACACATAACCGGGATTTGAGCTTCATTAAACATTAACCGCTCATCCCATGAAGCAAGGCTGAACCCTGGTACATCAACATTCGGACGCGTCATTATCATCATCAGGTCGGCTCTTTGTGTTACACTGTAAGAAATCACTTCTTCGGCAAAATTATTTGATTTATAGGCTGTTGTAATACCATAAGGAATCTTTTCTTCATCGAAAATATCAGTGATCTGTTTTGTAATGATCATCAGACGATTTTTCAGACCAGAGTCTTTTTCGGGGCAAAGAAAGATATGAATTTTAGCGTTGAACAGTTTGGCGATAAGTTTTGCCCAATGTACAGCCTGGCGCGACTCAACTTCATTACTTACAGGGAACAGGATGTTTTGATAACCCTCCTTGAATGAGCGTTTTTGTACAACCACAACAGGAATTGGAGATTCAATGACTACCTTAAGGGCATAACTGCCAAAAACGTGTTGTAACCCTTTTTTCCCATGTGTCCCAAGAATCATTAGGTTGGCTTTGATCTGGGTGGCCACTTCGCTGATTGTCGAAAAAATACTTCCTTCAACAGCCATTGTGTCGATTACCACTTCATATTTTTTTTCGTAATATTTTTTGTACTCCCTGAGTCGCCATTCAACATAATCGACTCCTACATTTTTCTTTCTGAGCGCTGCTTTGGTTTCATTGTTAATAATGTGGAGTATACACACTTTGTATCCCAGGAATTTAGCTAGTTTCACACCATGTGATATAGCGTTTCCGCATACTTCCGAGAAATCGGTTGGAATCAGTACTATTTTATTGTACTTCTGTTCCTTCGTTGTTTTTGCCATATTGATAAAATTTACGATTTACGATACTATACTAATCATTAATTTATTGTGCTTTTGAAACATTAATAAGCAGTTCCTGTACCTCTTTCAGGTTTTTATTTTTTTGTTCATTTCTTAAGGAAAATGCAGATTTTGTAAAATATTGATGTTCAGATAAAAAAGCAGCCTGGGTGACGAGCCAATCATGTAAGTTTAAATTTTTAATCCCGTTTACCTGCCATTCAAGCCGAAGCTGAAATGAATGAATGAAAAAATCATTACGGCCCAGGTAATCGAGATCAGCATCGCACAGAATCTTTTCTGCCAATGAACCCGGGCGTTGTGGTAACCTGGTGACCATGATCAACCCGGAGATCCAATCGATTTCAAAAGCTGTATATCCAAAGCCGGGCAGAATTGTTTTTGCAATGATAGCCGATGCTTTTTCATGATCGAAATATTGAACAAGAATACCTGCATCATGAAACAACGCTGCCGTTTCAATGAGGGGGATATACTTCTCTTCAATTTTTTCTGCTTCAATTAAGCGCCGGGTCGCTTCATAAACATCAAGGGTGTGTTCAACACAGTGATAATAAAGTGTTGGCTTAAGTTCCGATCTCAGTCGTTGAATGATATAATCCCTGGCTCCGCAGAAATCCATGTAGAAGTTTGTATATTTTGTAAAAATATAAAAAAAACGTGAAGCAGAATATGGAAAAGTAAAAAACAACCAGTGAAATCAACTGATGTTTTTAAGCCACTGTATGGTTTTTGGCGGATCTGCAGATGCAAAAATGGCGCTGCCTGCCACCAGGATATCAACTCCGGAGCGCACCAGGGTGGTGGCATTTTGAATGTCAATACCTCCATCTACTTCAATTAGCACATTGAGTCCCTGTGAGACAATCATTGACTTCAGGGTGGAAATTTTTTCGATGGTATGTGCAATAAATGACTGTCCTCCAAATCCCGGGTTTACTGACATAAGAAGTACAAGGTCGACCTCATTAAGAAGGTTGGCCAGCGCTTTAACGGGTGTGCCGGGATTGATAACGATTCCTGCTTTTGCACCCAGTGTTCTGATAGACTTTAAGGCTGCAAGTGGATTTTTACTGGCCTCCACGTGAATGCTGATGATATCGGCTCCGGCCTTTTTAAACCTTTCAAGATACCGCTCAGGATCCACAATCATTAAGTGGACATCCAGCGGTTTACAAGTCGCTTTCCTGATTTTTTCGATTATAGGAAACCCAAATGAGATATTTGGAACAAACAAACCATCCATGATATCAAGGTGAAACCAATCTGCTTCACTTTGATTTAGCATCATGATATCTCTTTCCAGGTTCAGAAAATTTGCTGAGAGCAGGGAAGGAGCAACCAGATGAGACATTTTATCCCAGATATGTCTTGAGAATCTTACTTCTTGAGGTATGCTTAAGGCGTCTGATGGCTTTTTCCTTTATCTGACGAACGCGTTCACGGGTAAGGTCGAATTTTTCTCCGATCTCCTCAAGCGTCATCGGATGGCTGCCATTGAGACCGAAATAAAGTCTGATTACATCAGCTTCACGTTGAGTGAGGGTGGAAACAGCGCGTTCAATTTCCTTTTTCAGGGATTCATATAACAGGCCATTATCCGGAGTGGTATTTTCCTCGCTTCGCAAAACGTCGTACATGGTGTTGTCTTCGTCCTGGATCAGCGGGGCATCCATTGATACATGCCGGCCCGAATTCCGCATCGATTCTTTTACTTCATTTTCAGAAACCTCAAGAAGAAGCGCTATTTCGCCGGCATTTGGTTCGCGCTCATATTGTTGTTCAAGCTGGGCGTAAGCCTTATTGATTTTATTTATTGATCCGATCTTATTCAGCGGCAAACGAACAATACGCGATTGTTCGGCCAGAGCTTGAAGAATTGATTGACGGATCCACCAAACTGCATAGGAGATGAATTTGAAACCACGGGTCTCATCGAATCTTTGGGCTGCTTTGATCAGCCCAAGATTGCCTTCATTTATAAGATCGGGAAGACTAAGTCCTTGATTTTGATATTGTTTTGATACGGAAACTACAAAACGCAAATTAGCTTTTGTCAGTTTTTCAAGTGCAGCCATATCGCCCTGCTTTATGCGTTGGGCGAGTGACACCTCTTCATCGGCCGTGATAAGTTCCACCTTGCCAATCTCCTGAAGGTATTTATCAAGGGATGCAGTTTCGCGATTAGTAACCTGCTTTGTAATTTTTAACTGCCTCATGCGAACGCAATTTTTTTTGACCTTAGATATTGGCGGGTGTACGTAAAAATCAGATTTAGGTTACACATATTATCTTCTTGGACCTCGGTAATCACCACCGCGACGATCGCCTCCGCGATCATGTCCACGGTCACGGTCACGGTCATTTCCGCGATCAGGGCGGTCTGAACGTGGCTCCGGAGTTCTTTCAACATAGCCTTCCGGCTTCGGGAGTAATGCCTTGCGTGAAAGTTTCAATTTTCCGGTTTTAGGGTCAACCTCAATCAGTTTGACTTCAACTTCATCGCCAACTTTTAGAGCATCCTCAACCTTTTCCAACCGTTTCCAGTCAATTTCAGAAATGTGAAGTAAACCATCCTGGTTTGGAAGGATTTCCACGAATGCTCCGAAAGACTGAATATTTTTTACTTTCCCCTTGTAAATTTCCCCGACTTCTGCAACAGAAGCAATACGTTTGATCTTTTCAATAACCTTGTCGCGTGCTTCCATGTTGTCGGCAACAATGTCAACGATTCCAAATTCACCAACTTCTTCAATAACTATGGTTGTTCCCGTTTCGCGCTGCATCTCCTGGATAACCTTACCTCCCGGGCCAATAATCGCCCCAATGAATTCTTTAGGAACTTTCATCTGGAAAATCCGTGGTACAAATGGTTTAAAATCAGCACGTGGCTCAGAAATGACCTTTTCCATTTCACCAATTATATGAATCCGTCCCTGACGGGCTTGGGCCAATGCTTCACGAAGAATGTCAAATGATAAGCCATCAACCTTGATATCCATCTGGCAGGCGGTAATCCCATCGCGGGTGCCACAAACTTTGAAATCCATGTCGCCAAGATGGTCTTCGTCACCGAGTATATCAGACAAAACAACATAGCGTTTGTTATCGGTGATTAGTCCCATGGCAATCCCTGAAACTGGTTTGGTAATTTTAACACCTGCATCCATCAGCGCCATGGTTCCGGCACAAACCGTTGCCATTGAAGAGCTGCCGTTAGATTCGAGGATATCGGAAACAATGCGGATAGTGTACAAATTATCAGCTCCTTGCGGAATTATGTTTTTTAAAGCACGAAGCGCCAGGTTTCCATGTCCGATCTCGCGGCGGCCTGTGCTTCGGATTGGTTTAACTTCGCCTGTTGCAAAGGATGGGAAATTGTAATGAAGAATGAAATTCACTTTACCTTCAAGAATAGCGCCATCAATAGCCTGCTGATCAAGTTTTGTTCCAAGAGTGACAGTCGAGAGTGACTGAGTTTCGCCACGGGTAAAAATGGCAGAACCATGAGCTGCAGGCAGATAATCGATTTCAGACCAAATAGGTCGTATCTCATCGAGTTTACGTCCATCCAGCCTCTTCCTGTTATCCATGGTCGCGTTGCGGATCGCCTCTTTTTCAACTTCATGGTAGTAACGTCCAAGCAGGTTTTTATTTGCCTCTTTTTCCTCAGTAGTTAATGTAGCCACAAATTCACCTTTGATCGCTTCAATGATCTTTTTGCGTTCATGCTTGTTTGCATTGCCGCTCGTGGCCATATCATATACCTTTTGATATGTGGCTGCTTTAACCCTTTCCTTGAATTCAGGATCATTTGTTTCGTGGCAGTAGACTCTCTTAACTTTTGATTTTTCAATCATGGCGGCAAGTTCGAGCTGAACTTTGCATTGGTTTTTAATAGCCTCATGAGCAACCCGGATAGCTTCGACCATATCCTCCTCAGAAACCTCTTTCATTTCCCCTTCCACCATAACGATGTTATCTATCGAAGCAGCCACAATGATATCGATATCGGCCTCTGCCAACGTATCAATATTTGGGTTGATGACGAATTGCCCTTTGATTCTTGCAACTCTGACCTCTGATATTGGACCATTGAAAGGGATATCACTTACCAAAAGTGCAGCGGATGCTGCAAGACAGGCTAAGGCATCGGGTAAAACGTTTTTATCGGCCGATATCAGCGTAACGATCACTTGTACTTCGGCATGAAAATCATCAGGAAAAAGTGGGCGCAGGGCCCGGTCAATCAATCTGGATATAAGAATTTCGTAGTCGGAAGGACGTGACTCACGTTTAAAAAAACCTCCGGGAAAACGGCCTGCAGCGGCATATTTTTCACGGTATTCAACAGATAAAGGCATGAAGTCAACGTTTTCTTTGGCTTCCTGCATGGCTACTACAGTAGCAAGTAACATGGTGTCGCCCATCCTGACAACAACAGACCCATCGGCCTGCTTGGCGAGTTTGCCAGTTTCGAGGGTAATCTCCCGACCATCGGCAAGGGTAAAGGTTTTTGTTATTCCATTCATTTGTTGGTCTCTTTCAGATATTAAAAG
>JBAXKG010000019.1:0-47160 GCA_037137455.1 Bacteroidota bacterium | reverse complement strand
ATTCAATAATTCAACAAATGTTTAAACGAGATTGGTGGAAATATTTATCAGGAATTCTCTTATTGTATGCCGTCATTTTCGGGTTTATTGTTGATGTGCCAGATACAATGATTGAACAGACTATGAGAAACCTGTTTTATCACGTGGGAATGTGGTTCGGGATGTTCGCTATGTTGTTTGTCGGATTCATTTATAGTTTGCGCTATTTAAGAAAATTTGATGAAAACGAGGATATAGTTGCCCTGGAGGCAGTGAATGTAGGAATGATGTTCGGTTTTCTGGGAATTTTCACCGGGATGATATGGGCCACCTTTACATGGGGAGCTCCCTGGGTAAAGGATCCGAAGCTGAATGGCGCTGCAGTAGGCTTGTTTATTTATCTGGCCTATCTGATTCTTCGCGGATCGATAGAAGATGTACATAAAAAAGCAAAAGTATCGGCTGTATATAATATATTCGCGTTTATCCTCTGGATCGTATTCGTACTGGTTCTGCCGCGGGTTTCAGAGGGCGGACTTCACCCTGCAACCGGTAATGATGTTACGCCGGTTCTGCCTATGCATATGGACTCAAGCATGCGCACCGTGTTCTATCCGGCCATGATCGGCTGGGTTCTGCTTGGATTCTGGATCATGAATATCAGGGTGAGGATGAGGAAACTACAATTGAAAATTGAGAATTGAAAATCGTGCATCGTACATTTTACATCGATTAGAAAGTATTAAATCATAAAATTAATTTAATGGAATCATACGGAAAAATATTTGTAGTCGTTACAGTCCTGGCTGTCATCCTGATCGGCATCTTTGTATATCTGTTTTTTATCGACAGGAAGGTGCGAAAATTGGAGAAGGAAATAAAAGAGAAACTAACCATTAATGAAAAATGAAGACCATCCATATTATTATCATTTTGATTTTAGTCGCTGCTGTTGCTGTGGTAGTCACTACCATGACCGATTCAAGTACCTATTCTGATTTTGCGGAAGCCGCGCTGAAACCCGGCAAGGAGCTTCATATTATTGGTAAGCTAAACCGTGCCAAACCCATGGTGTATGACGCTCAAAAAAATGCAAATCAATTTTCCTTCTATATGGTCGATGAAAAGGGTATCGAGAAGATGGTTATATACAATAATGCAAAGCCTCAGGATTTTGAAAAATCGGAGAAAGTAGTCATCATAGGTTCAATGAAGGGTGACCAGTTTTTTGCGACAAGCTTGTTGTTGAAATGCCCATCGAAGTATAACGATAAGAAACCTTCGAAGTTTGGGAGTAAGAAATTCAGCTAATAAATATGACTGAGTGATTGTCCTGTCAATCGTAAATCTAAAATCGTAAATTGTACAAATCCCTCTCACATTTTGTTTCAGCCTTGGAATCGGCTGGTGAACTGGTGCGAATAAAAAAATTTGTTTCACCCGATCTTGAGATCAGCGAGATTGCCGACCGCATGGTGAAAACCAATGGCAAGGCTTTATTGTTCGAAAATAACGGAACTGATTTCCCTTTGCTTATCAATGCTTTTGCTTCTGATCGCCGGATTTGCATGGCGCTTGGGGTAAAGCGACTTGACGAAATTGAATCTGCAATTGCAAAACTGTTTAATGATGTTATCGGGCCGAAAAAGAGTTTTCTTGATAAGCTTAAAATAATTCCCGTACTGAAGGAATTGGCTTCGTGGATGCCGAAATCGGTTAGAGGAGGTGGCCGGTGCCAGGAGATAATTATGGAAAAGCCTGATCTGACAAAGCTCCCTATACTGACTTGCTGGCCTTTCGATGGCGGTCCGTTTATCACCCTTCCCGGGGTGCATACCAAAGATCCATTGACCGGGATACGCAATCTCGGTATGTACCGCATGCAGGTTTTTTCGCCCGGACTTACCGGGATGCACTGGCACCTGCACAAAGGATCGGCGAGACATTTCCAGAAATATAAAGAGCTTGGCAGGCGGATGCCTGTTTCTGTTACCCTTGGAGGTGATCCTGTTTATACTTATGCAGCAACGGCGCCTCTTCCCGAAGAGGTTGATGAGTATCTTCTTGCAGGCTTCCTGCGAAAGAAAAAAGTGGAATTGGTCAAATGTCTGACCAATGACCTGGAAGTACCGAATGATGTGGATTTTGTAATCGAAGGTTATATTGATCCTTCTGAGGAGCTGATTCTCGAAGGCCCGTTTGGAGACCATACCGGGTACTATTCTTTGGCTGATTATTTCCCGCGGTTCCATGTTACCTGTATCACACATCGCAAAAATGCCGTTTATCCTGCCACCATTGTTGGCATACCGCCACAGGAAGATGGCTGGATTGGAAAAGCCACCGAGCGTATCTTTCTTATGCCCATAAAAATGACTGTCGCGCCTGAGGTGGTTGACATGCATATGCCGGTTGAAGGGGTTTTTCATAACATTACATTGGTTAGTATTCGCAAACAATATCCTGGTCAGGCAGTCAAGATCATGAGTTCAATGTGGGGCGCAGGTCAGATGATGTTTAATAAAATTATGGTCGTAACTGATCATGATATAAGTCTTACAAATTACAAAATCCTTGCCCGGATCATTTCTGAGCGTATTGATCCTGTTACCGATATCCATTTCTTTCGTGGTCCTGTTGATATACTTGATCATTCCAGCAGCAGTTATGCTTATGGCAGTAAAATAGGGATTGACGCAACGGAAAAGGCAGCTGCCGGGGAAAAGTCAGAAGTACAAACGGAGGCAATATCCGCTGCCTACCCCGAAATTAAAGAGATGCGCTCAGATTTGCTTTTACAGGGAATTTCCTTGCTTGTTATTGCGGCAAAAAAGTCAAAAAAGAATCATATCCGTCAAATTGCCGATGAACTACTGATTAATCAATGGGTTAAAAATGTAAAATTCATCCTTTTTGTTGATGAGCTGCCTGATTTGGGGTCGCTGTCACAAATTGTTTGGTTAGCAGCCAACAACATCGACCCTATGCGCGATTGTTTTTATATCGAACATGAACCCGGGAAGAAAATCCCGAGCCTATGCATAGATGGTACCCGGAAAACCCGGGAATTTGATGATTTTCAGCGTGACTGGCCCAATGTTATTGTGATGGATGATCGAACAATCAGATCAGTCGATGAGAAGTGGCCTGATCTCGGGCTGGGATTGTTGGTTCCATCGCCATCACTCATTTATAAATCGCTGGTTATCAATTCTGGCGCTGTTTCTTAAACTGATAAATAGGATAATATTCCGTTTCTTTATTACCTTTGGG
The DNA here is from genome assembly GCA_037137455.1 of Bacteroidota bacterium. Taxonomy (GTDB): domain Bacteria; phylum Bacteroidota; class Bacteroidia; order Bacteroidales; family FEN-979; genus CAIVAT01. The sequence continues at coordinate 43,908 of JBAXKG010000019.1, read as the reverse complement.
GGTTAATTTCATTATAATGAAACAAGCGATACAGCTGTATATATTTTCATTTTTTTTCTTATTTTCATCAGTTGCAATGGCTCAGTTGTCGGTAATTAAGGGAAAGGTGTTAGATGAAAAAACCGCAGATCCATTGCCATTTGTTAACATTGGGGTAAAGGGGAAGTCGATCGGAACATTTTCAGATAGTAACGGAGCCTACCGCCTTGAGTTGCCCAAAGGCGAATATGACCTTTTCATCTCTTCGGTAGGCTATGAGAAGATCGAAAAGCGCCTGATCCTTGACGGAAATAAAACTTATTTGCTCGATTTTAATCTTGTAAATACCTCCCAGGAACTGAGTACCGTGGTTGTATCGGCATCAAAATATGCTCAAAAAATTCAGGAATCCATCTCTTCCATAGAGGTTCTGAAGGCCAAAACGATCGAAATCGGGAACCTTCCGAGCGCCGACAAAGTGGTGGACAAAATGCCTGGGGTTACTATTGTCAATAATGAACCGCAGATCAGGGCGGGCAGTGGATTCAGTTCGGGGCTTGGTTCGCGGGTTATGGTGATGGTTGATGAGATACCCCTGCTTCGTGGGGATGCCGGCCGGCCAGATTGGGCGCTGCTGCCTATCGATGATGTTGACCAGATTGAGGTTGTCAAGGGCGCATCTTCTGTCGTATTCGGCTCTTCCGCCATTAATGGCGCAATTAATGTAAGATCGGCATGGCCCACTGATGAAGCTGTTACCAGGATTATTACATTTCTGGGCTTGTACAGTAAGCCTGAACGCAAATATTCAACTCCCTGGACCGGGATGAACCCTCTGGTTTACGGCGTTTCGGTTATACACTCCCAGAAGTTTGATAATAAAGATCTTGCAGGTGGGGTGAGTTATTATACCGACCAGGGTTATATTGGAGGTACACCGGAAGGAAAGGTGGCGGATACCATTTTTAATAAGGGCCAGTTTAACAACAGGTTGAAATTGTATTTTAATTCAAGGGTTCGTTCCAAAAAAGTGGAAGGTCTCTCATATGGAATAAATGGGAACTTCATGTTCCAGGAAAATTCCGAAACCTTTTTTTGGTATGATGCAGATACCAATATTTACAGATCTTTTCCCGGATCGTTGTCTCGATTCAAGACATTTACATTTTACCTGGATCCCTTTGTCAAGTACTATGCAAAGAACGGAGACGTACATTCACTAAAAAACCGTGTTTATTATCTGAACACAGATGGGCTTTACAATCAGAGTTCGCTGAGCCTGACAATTTTTAATGAATATCAGTACACTCATAAATTCAAAAAGGCAGGAGATCTGATGTTGGTAACCGGTATCATGAACATTTATTCATATGCCTTTGGAAAGGTGTTTTCGGGGAAAGTAGCTCCTGATGGAACTACGACCCTGGGAGAAAACGGAACTTATACTGCCGAAAATTTTGCAGTTTATGTGCAGTTAGAGAAAAAATTCTTCAACCGATTGTCTGTATTAGTTGGCGGACGCTATGAATATTACCACCTGGCTGATCTGACAGAAAGCAAACCTATTTTTCGTGCAGGCCTTAACCTTCAGGCCGCCAAAGCTACCTATCTGCGCCTTTCTGTCGGACAAGGTTACCGGGTTCCAAGCATCGGAGAACGATACATAACTACAACTTCTGGAAATTTCGGTTTTTATCCGAACCCTGCGCTTGCTCCGGAGGCAAGTCTTTCGTACGAACTTGGATTCAAGCAATTGTTCAAGTTTGGCAAATTCGCCGGAATGTTTGACGTGGCTGGGTTTTATGAGGACTACGATAATTATGTTGAATTCAATTTTGGATATTGGGGGATGAACCCGAATCCAAGCAAAAATGTAGGATTCAAATTTTTCAATACCGGTCCGGCACGCATTTATGGTATCGATGCTTCCATTGCCGGGGAAGGAGATTTGTCGAGAAACCTGAACCTCTCTGTCATGGTCGGTTATACTTACTCGGTACCTCAGGCGCTTGACCCGAGTTATGTTTTTTATGTTAATCCCAACAATGTAAAAAATTCATTGACCTACCTTACTACTTCATCTGATACAACAGGCAATATCCTTAAATACCGTGTTCAGAGCTTATTAAAAGCCGATGTTCAGGTTACCTGGAAGCGTTTTTCGACCGGTTTTGGCGGGCGTTATTACGGATTCATGAAGAACATCGACAAATTTTTTTACGAAATTCTGGATGGCCAGATGTTTGGAGTAAAGACAGGGATAAAAAAATACAGGGAAGAACACAACACCGGCACCTTCATTGTTGATTATCGTGTAAGCTATGCCTTGAAAAACTTCAAATTTTCTGTTATTGTGAACAACCTTATGAATACCGAGTTTTCATTACGGCCGCTAACCATTGAACCACCGAGAATGACACAACTCCAGGTTATTTACAAGATATGACCTGGCAAATGGCAAATAAAAAGTTAGTAAGGAAGGGAATAGAAATATTTAACAATTAGAATCTACCAATAAACTTAAAACTTAGAATTATGAAACAATTGCTTATGCTTGTATTGCTTGTACTTGCGATGAATTCTGCCTGGTCTCAGTCAAATGTCCCGAACGGGGATTTCGAAAACTGGTATAATGTAGTAATTAACCCGACACTCAATTACAATGATATTGGTACCGGGCCGGCAGATAACTGGATGACAACGCTGAATTCACTGGCAGCTGTTCCTCCCACAGCTGGTGGACCAGGGCCTGTTACCGTGTTCAGAACAGATGATAAATATTCAGGCACCTATGCGGCAAAAGCTGTTTCGGCAAACTTCCCCCTGGGAATGATTTCAATTTTTATTCCCGGGATGATAGGAACCGCCATAATGGACATGGTCGGTGTAAAAGCTGTTTTAGGCAAACCTTGCCCTGGTTGCAAACCATTGCGCTTCAAGGGATATTACAAATTCGAACCAGTAAACGGCGACTCATGTGCCGCGATAATCTTGCTTTCAAAATGGAATACTGCTACCAAAAAGCGTGATACCATAGGCTATGGAAAGATGGTTGACCACAGCCCGGTTTCAAACTATACCCAATTCGATGTGCCAATTAACTATACCGGAACTGGCACTGTGGATTCTATAACCATATTGGTGGTCTCCAGCGCAGGGTTTGACGGGGTCAATTTTATTGGAAGTGTAGGTCAGGTTGGAAGCACAATGTATGTTGATGCACTCTCCCTTGAATATCCTGCCGGTATTGAGCAATCGCTCATGCCTGAAATTGGCGTGAATGTTTATCCAAATCCAGCCACTGATTTTCTGAACATTAAATTGAGCAAAGAGTTAAAAGATGGATCTCTTGCAGTTTACAATTCTGCAGGCAAGCATATTGGTACATTCAATGCTTCACGGCTAAACAATACCATACCGGTTTTCAGTCTCGTTAACGGAACTTATTATTTTCGATTGATGGCTGGTAAGGAGATATTGAATACCGGATCTTTCGTTATAAAAAGGTAATATTTATTTTAAAAATTTTCTATATGATCGAAGTTAAAACCTCGCAGATGGCGATTGACCTCGAAGATAAGTACGGGGCTCATAACTACCATCCGTTACCTGTTGTGCTTGCCAGGGGCAAAGGCGTCTTTATGTGGGACGTGGAAGGCAAACGTTATTATGATTTTTTATCGGCCTATTCAGCAGTGAATCAAGGTCATTGCCACCCGAAAATTGTGGGCGCTTTGATCGAACAGGCTCAAACGTTGGAACTCACATCCCGTGCGTTTTACAATAATGTGCTGGGGGTTTATGAAAAATTCATCACAGAATATTTCGGATACGAACGTGTTCTGCCAATGAATTCAGGGGCTGAAGGTGATGAGACGGCATTGAAACTTACTCGAAAATGGGGTTATAAAGTGAAAGGTATCCCCGACAATCAGGCTAAGATCATTTGTTGCCAGAATAATTTCCATGGTCGCACTATTTCGGTGATTTCCATGTCGAATGATCCTGATGCAAGGAAAGATTTCGGGCCATTTACACCCGGTTTTGTCTCTATCCCTTACAATGATCTCAGCGCTCTTGAAAAGGCTTTGGAAGATCCAAATGTAGCTGGGTTTCTCGTTGAGCCAATTCAGGGTGAAGCGGGTGTTTTTGTACCCGATGAAGGCTATTTGAAAAAAGCTTACGACATGTGCAAAGCGAAGAATGTTTTGTTCATCGCCGATGAGGTTCAAACCGGTATTGCCCGCACAGGGCGTTTGTTAGCCTGCGACTGGGAAGGCTTCAAGCCTGATGTGCTTATTCTTGGCAAGGCTCTGTCGGGTGGGGTATATCCTATTTCAGCTGTATTGGCTGATGATCACATCATGTTGTGCATACATCCGGGTGAACATGGATCGACTTTTGGTGGCAATCCTGTGGCCGCAAAAGTAGCAATGGCTGCGCTGGAAGTGGTACGTGACGAAAAACTTGCCGAGAATGCAGAAAAACTGGGCACCATTTTCCGTGATGAACTGCGCAAAATTAATTCTCCTTATATTGAACTCGTTCGTGGAAAAGGGCTGTTGAATGCCATCGTTATCAAACCTTTTAACAACAAGAGCGCCTGGGATGTTTGTTTAAAGATGCGCGACAACGGACTGCTTGCCAAACCCACACATGATCATATTATCCGGTTTGCCCCACCTTTGGTTATCACAAAGGAGCAGATCCATGAAGCGGTAGAGATCATCCGCAAATCGATTAAGGAACTTGAATAAAATCAAGGGTTTTAGTATAAGCCTCCGCTCAATTCTGCCGGGGGCTTTTTTTTCATAATCAACGAATATTATACAATTGAAGTTTGAATTTGTTTATTTTCCAGAACCATGAAGAAACTACTAATTTTATCCATTTCACTGATAGGGATTTTTCTTTTAATCAAACCGGCTGTTGCATGTACCAACCTCATTGTAACGAAGGGCGCCAGCAAGGATGGCTCGGTGATGATCACTTATGCCGCCGACAGTCACACCCGGTACGGTGCTCTGTTCTTTTACCCGGGCGGAAAACATGCTGAGGGAAGTATGCTTGATATATTCCATTATGAGAATGGAAAGTTGCTGGGGCAGATCCCTGAGGTACCGGTGACTTACACCGTAGTTGGCTTTATGAATGAGCGCCAGGTTGCAATTGGTGAAGACACCTGGGGCGGGCTGGACTCGCTATCATCTCAACCTGGTGCGATTTTAGATTACGGCTCGCTGATGAAAATCGGCTTGCAGAGGTCGGCAACGGCTCGCGAGATGATTCGTGTAATGACAGAATTGGTCGAAACATACGGCTATGCCACGTCTGGTGAGTCATTTGCCATTTCGGATGTCAATGAAGCGTGGATCCTTGAACTGATCGGCAAAGGAAAATATGAAAAGGGGGCAGTATGGGTTGCCCGCAGGGTTCCCGATGGGTTTGTGAGTGGCCATGCCAATCAGGCGCGTATCACTCATTTTCCGTTCCAGCAAAAGAATGATTGGAACGACTTGAAACAGGAGTGCTATCATTCTCCTGATGTAATGACCTTCGCCCGCAAACATGGCTTTTTTAAAGGGCCGGATGCCTCTTTCTCATTCTCGGATGTTTATAATCCCGTGAATTTTGGGAGCGCTCGTTTCTGCGATGCGCGCATATGGTCGTTTTTCAGGAAGGTCAGCAGGGCTGTTCGCGACAATCATGCATACACTGATTACGCGTTGGGTAAACTTTACAGGCAGTCACAATATTTCGATGAATCGCCCAACCCGAACGGCTTTGTCACTAACCGGTTGCCTTTGTGGGTTAAACCCGACTCACTCGTATCATTGCAGGCTGTGATGTCGGCTATGCGCGACCATTTTGAAGACACGCCGCTTGAAATGCGATGGGATCTGGGCGCTGGCCCATATGCCTGTCCTTACCGCTGGCGTCCGATGGAGTTTAAGGTCGACAGTATTAAATACCTCCATGAAAGGGCAATTGCGACACAGCAAACAGGATATGTATTTGTGGCGCAGTCGCGTTCGTGGTTGCCCGATCCGTTGGGAGGAATATTCTGGTTTGGGGTTGATGATGCAGATGGCTGCGTTTTTGCGCCGATGTATTGTGGTATATCAGCAATTCCCCAGAGTTTTGCCGTGGGTAACGGTTCCATGATCGAATGGTCGGAAACCTCGGCATTTTGGACTTTTAACCAGGTGAACAACTTCGGCTATTCACGGTACAACGTTATTCACCCGGAGGTTGAACGCTACCAGCAGGAACTTGAACAAAAATTCATGCTTGAAACATTCGCTCTTGAAACGAAGGCAACAGAGTTGTTTAAAACCAATCCAGCTGAAGGGATTGCATATATCACGGGTTATTCTGTCAAATCGGGCGATCAGCTGGCTGCAGACTGGAAAAAGTTTTATCAATATCTTTTCATGAAGTTTAAAGATGGGAACATCATGCAAACCGATGGTTTACGTCTCCTTGATAATGGCAGCGGGAAAGGCATTCCCAAAAAACCGTCACAACCGGGATATGGCAAGGATTGGGAAAGGAAGATGGTTGAAGGAACAGGGGAACGTTTAAAACTGCGCGATTAACTTCAGGTTGAACATTCTGGGGGTGAGATAATTGGGCACAGCGTATTCTTTTCCATTTATATCGGTAATCCATAAATAAGATACAGTATTATTTATCTGCAAAAGGTTGAAGATTTCGAGCGAAAGCCACATAGAAGTAAATGCCCTGAGGGGATTTTTGGCTGAAAAACTGGTTTTTGCGCCGATCAATTGTTTCGACAATCCGATATCTACCCGGCGATAGGGCGGAATGCGCAATATTTGGTCTTTCCGGGGCGAATTCGGAGGTCCAAAAGGCAGCCCGGTTCCATAAATCAATGTGAGGTTCACCTTCCAGGTTGGAAATTTAGGGATATAATCCTGAAAGAAAATGGCAAGATTCATCCGTTGATCAGTAGGGCGTGGAATCCATGATCCCTCGAAGTATTCTTCTGTTTTCATGAAAGATAAACTTGCCCACGATTCGGCGCCTTTTACAAATTCTCCGTTCACCCTGAAATCAATCCCGGCTGCGTACCCGTATGCATTGTTGGTTCCATAATACCTGATCTTCAGATTATCTATTTCATAAGGGATCAGGTTTTGTATGTTTTTATAATAAACTTCTGAAACGAATTTAAACGGCCGGCCCCAGGCTTTGAAATAATAATCAGTTCCGGCAACCACCTGGATGGATGTTTGGGCCTTTAATCCCGGTACCACTTCGCCAACAAGGTTCGTCATTTCGCGGAAAGTGGGTGGCTGTGAATATATCCCGGCAGACAGACGGAATACCGTTTCATTTTTCCAGTGAGGTTTGAAGGAGAAATTCATTCTCGGATTCAGTGAAAACTGGTTGTTGTAGTCGTAATAAATTGCTCGCAGGCCAGCTGTAATCGAAATATCATTTTTAAGGTTCTTAAAAGTCCAGGTATCCTGTACAAAAGCAGAATAGCGGTTGGTATTAACTGTGTTGTTATTTTGAATGTAATTATACAGGAAAAGATCGTTCTTTGGCGGATATGGAGAACCCAATGAATCAAGAGGGTGTGGAAGGGAATACCCGGCCGAATCCTGCAACTCCCATTCATTTACAGCATAAATGAAATATTCATGCTGGTATTTCAATCCCCAGCTGAGGCTGCTATTATCTTTATCCCATGAACCACGGTGTTCGATGTTAAACACTGTACCATCAAGGTAATTTCTTGCGTGTTGCAGATAGGCGCCCACGCCCATGATTTCAGTTATCTGCCCTTGGGTACTTCCCTGGAAGACTTCCAGTTTGCCAAGCCAGTATTCGCCTGAAATATCATAGGTTTCGGCCTCGTAGGTTTGGAAAGCCGAAGAAATAAGTTTCAACCGGATATTGTTAGTTGGTCGAAAAGTAAGGGTCAGCGCCGAAAGCCAGTTCTGATAACGGTCAACCTCCTGCCCATCGAAATAAATTTTAATTTTATAGGCTTCATCAAGGGTTCCGAAGCTTGTCTCACGTGTTTCGGGGATCAGTTTATAATCGTTATTGGTAAAGGTCCCGAATAATGAAATTTCCCATTTTCTATTGATCTCATAGTTAACCATTCCCTGGATGTCGAAAAAGCGGGGCTTATAGTTTCCTTTGGTGTCAAGTCCTTTAAGCAGATATGCGTTAGTTTTGTAACGTACTCCCAGGAGATAAGAAAACCGTTTTGCAAAGACGCCCTCCACATGGCCTGAAGCGCCCATGAGGCTAACATCAAAAGATCCGGCGAACTCGGCAGGTTTCTTGTATTTTATATCGAGCACCGATGACATTTTATCGCCATATTTGGCATCAAATCCACCGGCAGAAAAGGAAATTCCGGAAACCAGGTCGGGATTCAGAAAACTTTGTCCCTCTTGTTGTCCTGATCTCACAAGGAATGGCCTGTATATCTCAATGTCGTTTACAAAGACCAGGTTTTCATCATAATTGCCTCCGCGCACCGAGTATTGCGAGCTCAATTCATTGCGTGAAGAAACGCCGGGCATTGTTTTTATAAGGTCTTCAACACTTGCGTTGATAGTTGGAATAAAAGACACCACCTTGGGATCGAGCCGGCTGAAAGTACTTGTGCGCAACTGCTGATCTTTAACTTCGATGGATTCGAGCTGGGTAGAGCTTGGGCTCATCACCAGGTTAATGTTCTTGCGCTCCCTGATACCAATTTTTACAGATACGGAATCGGTAACAAATCCCACAAAGGAGTAGATGATTATCAGGTTTGTATCGGCCGGGACTTTTATTTCGAATTGTCCATTTTTATTGGTGGTTGTTCCGTTGGTAGTTCCTTTCACGGCCAGGTTCACAAACTCGAGAGGTTGCCGGGACCCTGATAGTGTTACGGAGCCTGTAAGGGTTCCGGTCGCCTGCTGGGCATAAACGGCCGGGGTTATTAAACATAACAATAAGACATATATTTGAAACAATTTTCTCAATGTCGGATGTTATTTTAATCGTTCCTCCTGTGATTTGAACTTCCCATCTTTCCAAGCCTTGATGAATTTCGCCCAGGCAAATGGGTTGAAAATATTGAAAGGTTGTTGCTGTCCAAAATAATAGAGTTTACTTGTTTGGTTGTCGATATAATTCCGGTAGTTCATATTGGCATCCATCGGGTAATCTTCAGCCAGCATCCTGATATCGGCGGCCAGCAGATTTTTTCGGGCAATCTCAAGGTCATCGTCCGGGATTTTTGCCTCCACAAATGCACGTTTAAAGTCTTCCAGGGTAGGCCATGGGAAAATGTAAGCAGCAGCCAGAGTAAGCGTATCTGATGACATCAGCTGGATCAACGAATATCGTTGCTTGGTTATCGTATCGGGAATGATGAAGGAGGCAGGTTTAAATCCAAGCGCTGTAAAAAGCACAGTATCTTTTTTATGTGCAACAAAGGAAAAGTACCCGTTCACGTCGCTTGTTGTGCCCCGGTGACTATCTATATCAATGATACGTGTATAGGGAACTGGATTGAGACTGTCGGCCGTGATAGTCATGCCTGAAAACTGTACCAGTTTACTGTTGTCGTCTTGATCCTGAATTTGTTGTGATTTTACAACCAATGGAAGACCGATCAAAAGAAGAAAACAGTACAGGCTCTTTTTCATTCGTGGTCGGTGGTTCTTATGTTTATAAAACGCAAAACACGGTTATTTATTTCCTTAAAACACAGGCAAAAAAAATGCTGTTACGGCGTAACAGCATTCTCACCCATGAAAAAAAACTTACTTATTAAGATATCCTTTTTCTCTTGCTTCCTTTATGCAGGCGTAGACGCCTTTTTTGTTCATGTGGCGTAATCCTTCGGCCGATACTTTCAGCTTAATATCACGGTTTTCTTCTAATACAAAAAAGGTTTTGGTTTGAATGTTGGGGCTGAACCAACGTTTTGATTTCTTATTGGAGTGAGAGACTTTATGTCCCTTGATTGCTATCTTTCCCGTGATTTCACAAATCCTTGCCATGACGATTCTTGTTAAATGATATTTCAAAATGGAGTGCAAAAATAGTCATTATATTTTAAACTACCAAACTCAAACACTCAATTTTTTTCGCAGCAAATTAAGCGCTTGCAACGCAGTTCGCCGGATGTTGCGATCGCGGTTGTCGCCAAAAGTGTATTGTTTTGCAAATATTTCATCGGGGGTGGCAATGGCAATCCAGGTTGTTCCGACCGGTTTATCAGGGGTGCCGCCATCGGGGCCGGCGATACCTGAAGTGGCTATCACATAATCTACGTCAAACATGGTCTGAGCAGTGATAGCCATTTCTGTGACTACCTCTTTGCTTACAGCGCCATATTTCTGAAGGCTTTCAGAAGTCACACCAAGCGCCCTTTGCTTGATCTCATTAGCATATGCAACCACCGATCCTTTAAAAAAAGCTGAACTTCCTGGGATACTGGTGAGCAGGTGGGCAATATAGCCACCTGTACAACTTTCGGCAGTTGCAAGGGTTGACTGACTTGCTTTTAATAACTGTCCAACGATCTCTTCAAGGGTATCTTCATCATGACCAAAGATATAATCCGGGATGAGGACTTCAAGTTTTGCAACTTCTCCATCGACTTGCCGACGAATTATTTGCTCCTCTTTACCCGTCCCGCTCAGGCGAAGCCTGACAATTCCCGGTTGTGGCAAATAGGCCAGTTTAATATGCCCGGGGAGCGCATTTTCCCACTCTTCGATCAGTGTTGCAAGGAAAGATTCCCCGATGCCCTGTGTCAATACTGTTTTATGATATATGAACGGTGTTCTGTAAATCTCTTTCAACCGGGGAATGATGTGGTCGGTCATCATTGATTTCATCTCGAAGGGTACCCCCGGCATGGATACAAAAATTGTTTTTCCATCTCCCGTGCGCTCCTTCTCAAACCACATTCCCCTTGCCGTACCTGCTTTATTCGGAATTCCGGTACAATTTTCTGGCAGTTCAGCCTGCATGCGGTTGAGTTCCGTCACCTTGTAACCACGCCGGGCGAATATTTCTTCCACGTCACGGTAGGCCTCTTCATTGAAGACTAATCGCGTTCCAAAGAATTCGCATAATGTATGCTTTGTGATATCATCCTTTGTGGGGCCGATACCTCCTGAAATAAGAACAATCTCAGCCCTCATTGCAGCACTGGCCAATGCCTCGAGGATATGTTCCCTTTGGTCGCTGATCATGGTGACCTGGTGCACGCGAAACCCGGCGAGGCTGAGTTGTTCGGCCATCCACGAGGCATTAGTGTTAATCACCTGTCCGATCAGCAATTCATCGCCGATGTTGATTATCTCGACATTCATAATGCAAAGTTAGTGAAATATGTATTTCACGGTAAATGACCTTGATCTACAAAACACCTATAGATTCTACGGTTATTTATTACTTTTGTAAAAAAAGAATTATGCCCTTACTCGCCAAACCCGACCTTATCGTTAATGCCGATGGAAGTGTTTACCATCTCTGCATGAAACCTGAAGATTTGTCTGATACCGTAATTGTTGTTGGAGACCCGCAGCGGGTTCATGAAATTTCTAACCATTTCACATCTATTGATCATCGTGCCTCGAACCGTGAATTTATTTCTCATACAGGTTATTTTAATGGAAAACGGATTACAGCATTATCAACCGGTATCGGGACTGATAATTGCGATATCGTGATGCATGAACTCGATGCGCTGGCCAATTTCGATTTAAAAACCAGGACCCAGAAACCGTTTCAACGGTCGTTGAGCATTGTTCGAATCGGCACGTCAGGTTCAATCCAGGCAGATGTGCCTGTAAACAGCTTTGGATTATCGACTCATGCATTAGGCCTCGATAACCTGCTTCATTTTTATCAAGGCTCTGCGGGAATTATCGACCAGGAGATGACAGAAGCCTTCGCAACCCATGCCTCCTGGCCTAAAAATCTTTCAAGACCATATTTTGTCAAGGGGTCCGATCGGCTGATCGATCTGCTCAGGCCATATTCTGTTGCAGGTATCACTGTAACTGCCCCAGGGTTTTATGGTCCGCAGGGCCGTTTTCTGCGACTTCCCCTTACAGATCCTGATATGCTTAAAAAGCTGCAGAGTTTCAGATATCAGGAACACCGCATCGTTAACTTTGAAATGGAAACCTCTGCCTTGTATGGACTTGGAGCGCTTATGGGACATGAAATGGTCACCATTTGCACGCTGATTGCCAACAGGGCAACCGGCGATTACAACCCGGATCATAAAAAAATCGTACTGGAGTTGATATCTCTCGTACTCAATAAGTTAACTGAGTAATCTGTCAGTATAGAACAATTATTTTAAACCTGGTCGGATATATATTGGGCGAAATTGACTGAACCTTCAAAAATACCCGCATTGATAAAGTTGCTGGATGAACCGGATGAAACTGCTTACAACCTCATCCAGAGTCAGATATTTTCAATTGGGCCCGATGCAATTGACCCATTGGAAAAGGCGCTTGAGAATACATTCGATAGTCTTGTCCAGGAACGCATACAGTTCATCATCAGGAAACTACATCAGGAAAATCTGTATGTGGATTTTGTAAACTGGTTGAACCTGGGCTCTGATGATCTTTTGAAGGGATTTATGCTGGTTACCAAAACCCAATATCCCGCATTGGATGAAGATGATATTATAATCAGGATTGAGCAGTTGAAAATGGATGTCTGGATTGAGTTGCATGAAAACCTTACCGCGCTTGAAAATATTAGAGTGCTGAACCATGTAATATTTGATCTCCATCATTTCGATGGAAATAAAACCGACATGACAGCGCCACAGAATTCATATGTCAACAGCTTCCTTGAAACACATAAGGGAAGCCCGTTATCACTTGGGATCCTGTTGATCATCCTGTCGCAGAAACTCGGTTTGCCGGTATATGGTGTTAACCTGCCGCAACATTTTATTCTTGCATATCTTACAGATTTGGGACTTAAGAACCCGGGCGAAGAGGATGTGTTGTTTTATATTAACCCCTTTAACAAAGGTGCAGTTTTCACCCGGCGTGAAATCGAATTGTTTATCAGACAGATGAAGCTTAAGCCCGAGAAATCTTTTTTTGCACCTTGTACCAATCCCGATATCATACGCCGGCTTATTAATAATCTGATACATTCGTACAATCAGTACGGATATCCAGACAAAATCGAAGAATTAGAAAACCTCTTAAATGCATACAAATGAAAAAATTTTATTTTCCGATCTTTCTTATTGCGCTGTGTCTGATACTTTCAGGCTGGGGGTACAACGGCCATAAAAAAATTAGTCAGAACTTCGCAATTTGTTTACCTCTTCAAATGTCATTTCTGAATCCCGTTTGGACGAATTTCGTTGCGAACCATGCCTCCGATGCCGATTACCGAAAAGACACCGATCCAAATGAATCTCCCCGCCATTTCATAGATATAGATAACTATCCTGAATTTGTGCAGACAGGTCAGATTTCGCAAAACTTCGATTCAGTGGTTGCCCAACATGGCTTGGCTTTTGTTATCAGTCAGGGGATCCTTCCATGGGCTGCAAAGATTACCTTTGATTCATTAAAAAATTGCTTCTTGCGTTGTGACTGGGATAAATCAGCATTTTTTGCCGCAGATCTTGGTCACTATATTGGCGATGGCCACCAGCCGTTGCATATTACGAAAAATTATAACGGACAAATGACCGGTCAATATGGCGTCCATTCACGTTATGAAAAAACAATGGTTGATAGGTTTCAAACACAGATTGTATACCCGGCTGATTCGGTTCGACTCGTTGGAGATGTTCAAAATTATATTTTTGAATATCTTTATAATGATTATACCTACGTTGACAGTTTACTTGCGGCCGATGCCGCTGCCACTATCATTGCCGGGAATACCAGTTCTGATGCCTATTATCAGGCTTTGTGGACCAAAACTGGCAATTTCACGATAAAAATGATGCGCAACGCCTCAAATGCTCTGGCCAGTCTGATTTATACGGCCTGGGTAGAAGCTGGCAGCCCTATGATGTACCCGACTGCAATTGATGAACCGGAAGCATTAAACCAAACTTTATTGATAGATGTTTACCCCAATCCCGCAATTGATTATGCCTGGTTCCAGGTTGTGATCAGCAAACATCCTTCAACTTTTACCTTCAGGATCTATGATGGAAATGGAAATTTGAAAGATACTCTTGTGAACCAGTCAACGGGGGAGGGAAGCCAGAAAATAAGGTGGGCCTTCCGTAACCTTGCGCCAGGTGTTTACATATGTGTAATTCAATCAGGAAATTATCGCGATTCCATGAAATTTATTATTGGGAAATAGCCCCAAACCAAGTTCGCAGTTTTGGTTTAGCTTTTCTTGTTTTCAGAGCAGAAGAAGCTGAAAATAGTCAGAGAAAGAATTTTAAAGTATTCAGATATTCCCTGGTTTTCAATATATTTCATATTGAGCAGGATCTTCGCCGGCATTATCTCCTCAATATAGGTTTTCTCAGGATTGGAAGATCGGCCGAGAAGTTCATTTTCATCCATAAATACTATTGATGCATAATCGGTAATGCCTGGTTTTACGGTCAGGACTATCCGTTGTTCGGGGGTATATTGGTCGACATATTTTCGGATTTCGGGCCTCGGGCCTACCAGGCTCATATCTCCCTTCAAAACATTTATCAATTGCGGTAGCTCATCGATTTTAAATTTGCGCAGAAAATAGCCGGATTTTGTGATACGGCTATCTCGTGCGCCAATAGTGAGCCCACCCTGTTTTTCTGCATCGATACGCATTGTGCGGAACTTGATAAGTCTGAAATCCTTTCCGTTTTTGCCAACTCTTGATTGATAATAAAAGGCTCCACCCCGTGAATCAATGGCAATAACCAGGGCGAAAACGATAAAGAAAGGAGTAATAATTATCAGTCCCGTTATTGAAAAAAGTATATCGAAAAAACGAATCATAAAAAATGACGAATGACGAATGACTAATGAGAATGAAAAATCAGCCAATTACTTTTTTCACCGACTCAACCACTGCTTTTACCACAATATCCACCATGTCATCAGTGAGGTCATAGTAAACGGGTAAACTTATTTCCCTTGAAAAATTATCATAAGCCACAGGATAATCCTTTATGTTGTATCCCTCGTTACTGTAGTATGTCATCATGGGCAGGGGTACGAAATGTACATTTACAGCCACTTCACGTGAAAATATCTCACGGATGATATGGTCACGCTGTACTTCGGCGACATTCTTAATACGCAATAAAAAGACGTGGTATGATGACTTTTTATATTCACTTTCATATTGAGGGAGCTGCGCCCAGATATATTTTGAAAATGCAGTGGCATAGCGGTCGAAAATCTGTTTACGCCTTACCAACATGTCTCTTTCATATCTGGCAAGTTCAACCAATCCGATAGAGGCCTGGATATCGGTCATGTTGCACTTGTACCCCGGTTCGATGATGTCGTATCGCCAGCCTCCGATTTGGGTTTTAGCGAGGGCATCCTTTGTTTGACCATGCAACGACTTGGTGTTCAGGTCGCGGTAGATGGTATCATGATTAAACGGCTCAGGCAGGTTAAGGCAAATGGCGCCACCCTCGGCAGTGGTAAGGTTTTTCACCGCATGGAAGGAGTAAACAGTTATGTCTGTGAGACTTCCAACACGTTTGCCCATATATTGCCCGCCAATTGAATGGGCTGCATCCGACAATACCAGGATACGGTTCAGCAGTTGCTGTTCCTTATTAGAAGGGTTGAAAAGAATTTGGATATCTGTCCGTTGAACAAGCTTATTAATCAGATCATAATCGCAGGGCCATCCGGCAATATCAACCGGGATGATTACCTTGGTTCGAAGGGTAATAGCTTTTTCAATTGCCTCGATGGAAATGTTAAAATCAGCGCCTACATCAACAAATATCACTTTCGCGCCGCAATGTACTACCACATTGGCGGTAGCTGAATATGTGTAAGCTGGCACGATAACTTCATCGCCCTCCTTCACACCGAACCAGCGAAGCATCAATTCCAGTCCGGCTGATGCCGAGCTCACACAAAGAGTTACTTTTTGTCCTCCGTATGCTGTAAGCAGCTTTTCGAATTTTTTCGTCTTAGGGCCGGTCGTGATCCATCCTGAATAGAGGGTATCTACGACTTCATCGACGATACGTTGATCCATGCGGGGAGGGGAAAAGGGAATCACCTTGAATTACGAATTGGGATTGACAAATGACGAGTGACGAATGACAAGTGAAAATATTATTTAAGTTGGTTTGATAGCCAGCGGTTAATATTTGATTCAATCCGTGACAGAATCTCTTCGGTGTTGGCGTGAAGAAACTTTTCACCGGTTATTCCCTCATATAGTTCAATATACCGATCTGAAATCTCCTTAGTCCAGGTATCGCTCATTTCGGGAACCTGCTGTCCTTCTTTGCCCATAAACCCATTTACCATGAGCCATTCGCGGACAAACTCCTTTGAAAGCTGGCGTTGCTGTTCACTGCTGGCCTGGCGTTCTGCATATCCTTCAAGATAGAAATAGCGGGACGAATCCGGTGTGTGAATTTCATCGCATAGATATATTTTCCCATCGGTGCCTTTCCCGAATTCATATTTGGTGTCGACCAGGATCAATCCTTTTTGGGCGGCCATTTCAGTTCCGCGTTTAAATAATGCGAAGGTGTATTTTTTTATTAACTCGTATTCTTCTTTGGATATGAGTCCCTGAGAGGTGATTTCAGCTTCAGTAATATCTTCATCGTGTCCCTCTGCCGCTTTTGTGGTAGGGGTTATGATCGGCTCAGGAAACTGCTCATGTTCCTTCATTCCATCGGGTATAGAGACACCACAGATAATCCTTGCACCTTTCTGGTATGAGCGCCACGAACTGCCTGTAAGATAACCCCGTATAATCATTTCTACCGGAAAAATTTTACAGAAACGACCAATGGTCACATTTGGGTCAGGACTTGCTATTTTCCAGTTGGGGCAGATGTCGGATGTCGCATCGAGAAATTTGGCAGCGATCTGGTTCAGAACCTGGCCTTTGTAAGGAATACCTTTTGGAAGTACAACGTCAAAGGCCGATATACGGTCGCTGGCAACCATTACCAGAAATTCATCGTTAATATTGTAAACATCGCGAACTTTCCCGGTATAAAGGCTTTTTTGCCCCGGGAAGATGAAATTGGTTTTCTTAAGGACATTGGTCATTGGCTGGAGTTTTGAAGAGCAAAGATATGGCAAATTTCGCTATTCCGCTATTTCGCTATTTACTGCGTTTCACTGCTGTATGCATTGATAATACTACTTACCAGCTTGTGCCGTATGATGTCGGAGTTGTCGAGGTAAACGAAATCAATTCCAGGTATATTTTTCAGGATATTTTGCGAATGCATCAGCCCACTCACCTGGTTTTTGGGGAGATCGATCTGGGTGATGTCGCCAGTCACGATGAATTTTGCTGCAGATCCCATGCGGGTAAGGAACATTTTGAGCTGGCCCGGGGTAGTATTTTGAGCTTCATCGAGAATTGCGAAGGCATTGTTAAGGGTTCGCCCACGCATGAATGCGAGCGGGGCAATCTCAATTACACGATCTTCGATATACTGCAACAGCTTTTGCATTGGCAGCATATCTCCGAGGGCATCATAAAGGGGCTGCATATAAGGGTCGAGTTTTTCCTTCAGGTCGCCTGGAAGAAAGCCCAGGTTTTCACCTGCTTCCACGGCAGGCCGGGTCAGGATGATTCGCTGGATTTCTTTGTTTTTGAGGGCACGCACGGCCAGGGCAACGGCTGTGTATGTTTTCCCGGTCCCTGCAGGGCCAATAGCAAATACCAGATCGTTTTTCAGGCAACTGTCAACAAGTTTTCGCTGATTGGCAGTACGTGCACGGATCAACATGCCATTTTTACCGTGAACAAGTACATCACTTTGGCCTTCGGGATCCATTGCGATACCATTTGAATCAGCTCCTAACAGAAGTGTTATGTCGGATTTCGTTAGCTTACCAAATTTCTCGAAATAGAGGAGGATTGTACTGAATTTCGCTTCAAAATCGAGGAGGTCGGTCTCTTCTCCAAATGCTTTAACGAAGTTATCGCGTGAAACGATCTTTAATTTTGGAAAAAAGTTTCGTATTACCTCAAGATTCTGGTCATTTGCCCCAAAAATATCAAGCGGGTGAATGGTCTCGATGTTTATTATTTTCTCACTCATGAATTATTTGTACCTTTGAATACACAAAAGTACGAATTATTCCATGGCCATCATTACGCTCACAAGCGACTGGGGACTTAAAGATCACTATTCAGGTGCTGTAAAAGGCGCTATCCTGCGGCTAATGCCCGAAGCACAAATCGTTGATATTTCGCATAATATTCCTGCATTTGACTTGAACCAGGCAGCATTTATCGTGCGCAATTTTTACCGGAATTTTCCCGAGGGCACTATCCATATCCTTGCCATTAATTCCGAAGCGGCCATTGAAACGCCACATACGCTTGTTTACCATCAGGGTCATTATTTTATAGGCGCTGATAACGGGATGTTTTCATTGCTTTTTGATGATTTGCCAACGAAAATCATAGAGCTGGATATAATCCAGGATTCTGATTATTTTACCTTTCCTTCCCGCGATGTTTTCGTGAAGGTGGCATGCCATATAGCCAGTGGTAAACCCATTGAAGTCCTGGGACATCCAAAGGACAAGCTTCTGAAAAAAATGGCATTCCAGCCTGTGATACAGGGAGATATGATAAAAGGCAAGGTCATTTACGTTGATAATTATGAGAATGCATTTGTCAACATTACCGAGTCGCTATTCAGATCTATTGTAAAGAATCGAAAATTTTCAATTACTTTTCGTTCAGCGAATTATAGTATCAATGAAATTAGTAAATCTTACAAAGATGTGGGCCAGGGTGTTATGTTGGCGCTCTTTTCAAGCAGCGGTTACCTTGAAATTGCCATTCGCGAGGGCAAGGCAAGCAGTTTGTTAGGGCTGAAGATTGATCAGCTGGTGACTGTGGAAATACTATAGCAAATTACGATTTACGATTGCCTAACGCCTAATACCTGAATAAACATGGAGAGTTCAAAAAACATAGCGCTTGTCGGCCATGATAACCGCAAGAAAGATTTGGTGGAGTGGGTCGAATTCAATTATAAAACCCTGCTTGGCCACCATTTGATATGTACCGGCACTACCGGCAAACTGGTTGAAGAGACGATTCTGCACAAACTGGAGGAGGAAGAGCGGATCACCTTTGACATCGTGAAATTAAAATCGGGGCCTCTTGGCGGCGATCAGCAATTGGGCGCCATGATATCTGAGGGCAAGATTGACCTGCTGATCTTTTTCTGGGATCCAATGGAGCCTCATCCACATGATGTGGATGTAAAGGCGCTTCTCCGGATCACCGTAGTGTATAACATTCCCACGGCCTGCAATCGCTCTACAGCCGATTTCATGATATCTTCCCCGCTTTTAAAAGAATCCTACGAACCCCGATTAGCCGATTACTCGGGTTATGTTGCCCGACCAATCCCCGGAAATGTTCCTGCCTGATGCAATATGGTGCCTGAAAAATACTAATTTTGCAGGCCTTTAATAATTGCGAAAATGGTTACCCTTTTAAAGAAAGAGATCAACGGTTTTTTAAACTCTCTGATCGGATATATTGTAATTATCGTTTTCTTACTGATGACGGGACTTTTCTTATGGGTGTTCCCTTTGGAATTCAACATCCTCGATTTTGGATTTGCAGGGCTTGATGGCCTTTTCATCCTGGCGCCTTTCGTCTTTCTCTTTTTGATTCCCGCCATCACTATGCGTTCATTTGCCGATGAAAAAAAAAGCGGTACCCTTGAATTGTTGATGACCCAGCCGCTTACTGATTTGCAGGTGATCATGGCAAAATACTTTGCCGGTGTTGTGTTGGTAATTATTTCGCTTTTACCTACGCTGGTCTATTATTATTCGGTTTACCGTTTGGGTCTTCCACCCGGAAACCTTGATTCAGGCAGCATTTGGGGATCTTATATCGGGCTGTTTTTCCTTGGAGCCAGTTTTGTCGCCATCGGGATTTTTGCATCCTCACTTACCGATAATCAGATAGTATCTTTTATCCTTGCTGTTTTTATAAGTTTTATCCTCTATATGGGTTTCGAATTTGTTTACACCTTTATTGTTTCGGGAAAAGTGGGCCTGGTAATTCAATCGCTGGGCCTCAATGCTCATTATGCCTCCATGAGCCGCGGTGTAGTCGATTCCCGCGACCTTATATATTTTATAAGTGTAACGGCAATTTTTATCCTGCTCACAAGGTTGTCTCTGGAGAGCAGGAAGTGGTAAAAATAAATAGCGAAAATTATTAGATGTCTGATAAGAAGAAGAATATTAAACGGGGAAATATCACGAGACTGTTGCTAAGCATTGCGATTATCATTTTGCTTAACATCATTGCCACTTTTATTTTTACGCGTTTAGACCTTACTGCCGAGAAGCGCTATTCTCTTGCTCCTGCTACCAAAAAACTGCTGAAGAAACTGGATGATATGGTGTTTTTCAAAGTGTACCTTTATGGCGACCTTCCTCCCGGGTTTCAGCGTTTATCAAACGAAACAAGAGAAATGTTGGATGAATTCAGGGCATACAGCGATAACATCCAGTACGAATTTGTAAACCCATCGGAGAACCCGAATGCCAAAGACCGCAATGATGCCTACCGTTTGCTGGTTGAACGGGGATTGCAACCTACCGATCTGCGGGTGAATAAAAAAGGAGAATCCTCACAACTCATTATTTTTCCAGGGGCGCTGGTAACTTATCACAGCAAAGAAATTCCGGTGCAGCTGTTGATGGCCCAATTGCAGCAGGATCCAAACAAGGTACTTAACAATTCCATCCAATCACTGGAGTATAATCTTGCAAGCGCTATCAAAAATCTGACCACGGCAATAAAGCCGCGCGTTGCCATCATTGAAGGACAGGGAGAACTTAGTGATATGGAAACCATCGATTTGCAGAATTCACTTTCCGAATTCTATAATGTCGATCGCGTAACGATTAATAACAAAATCAACAGTCTGTCACTCCGGCTTAAAACCGATTCGGCCCACGATGTCCTCATAAATAAATATCGTGCAATTATCATTGCAAAGCCAACGAAACCTTTCAATGAACGTGATAAATTCCTGATCGACCAGTTCATTATGCGCGGAGGGAAAGTGTTATGGCTTATCGACCCTGTTTTTGCCAGCATGGACAGCCTGCAGAAATACAACAGTACAATGGGGATTCCGAATGATATAAATCTGGAGGACATGTTATTCAACTATGGAGTAAGGCTGAATATTAATTTGGTGCAGGATATGAATGCAATGCCAATTCCCGTTAAAACCGGCCAGATCGGGAACCAGCCACAGTTTGATTACTTTAAATGGTACTTTTTTCCGATTTTGATGCCATCAATCAACCACCCGATCGTAAATGGGTTGAATGCTATCAAAACCGAATTCATCAGCACTCTCGATACAGTTGCTGCTCCAGGGGTGAAAAAGACCTTTCTGCTCGGAACCTCTTCATATGCCCGCACAGTCAACGCTCCTGCACTCATCGACCTTGAAATTCTGAAGAAGCCACCCGATGAACGCATTTTCAATAAAGGGCCTTTGCCTGTAGCCGTTTTGCTGGAAGGGGAATTCACATCTTCTTATATGTACAGGATCCCGCCGGAATTGGCTGATAATCCTTCTCTTGGTTATCAATCAAAAAGCAAACCAACCAAGATGATCGTTATTGCCGATGGGGATATCGCCAAAAACCAATTTCATTTTTCACAGGGCTATCCTTTGCCACTCGGATATGATCAATACACGAAACAAACGTTCGGGAATAAAGACCTTCTGCTGAATGTCGTAAATTATTTATGTGATGATTCCGGACTGATTTCAGTGCGCTCACGTGAGTTGAAACTAAGGATGCTTGATTCAGCCAAAGTTGACAAACAACGCCTTTTCTGGCAATTATTCAATATTTTATTACCTGTGGTGTTGATCACTTTATTCGGGATTGTGAAATACCGCTTGCGTAAACGTGCCTATGCAAGCCCTGTGAGAAAAACTCAAACATGAAAAAAAACAGATCCATTTTTATTGCATTCTTGTCCCTGGCGCTGATCGCCCTGGCGCTGTGGCTTACCCAGTCAAGAACTACTTTCAGGCGCTCTTTGAGTGACTTCGCTCTTGACGATTCCTCGAATGTGACTATGATATTTTTGTCAGATAAGAACAACAACAGTGTTAAGTTGACAAAACTTTCGCCGGGAAAGTGGATGGTAAATGATAAATATCAGGCTCAGAAACTTAATGTTGAATTGTTGCTGAAAACCATGCTCGAAATCGCGGTACAACAACCTGTTGCCAAAGCTGCACATGACAACATCGTGAAAGAACTTGCCGTAAATGCAGTCAAGGTTGAAATATATCAGTTTGTTTACCGGATCGATTTATTTGGGCTCATCAGGTGGTTCCCGCATGAAAAACTTACCAAGGTTTACTATGTTGGTGGCGCGACTCAAAGTAATGAATCATGTTTTATGCTGATGGAACATTCTTCGGTTCCGTTCATGATCTTTCAACCCGGTTTCAGGGGATTTGTTTCGCCAAGGTATAGCCCGATCGAGAAATACTGGAGGGATTACAATGTATTCAGGACTGCAATTCCTGAAATCGCAACGGTAAGGGTAGAGGTGCCCGGCAGAGCCGATTATTCATATGAGGTCAGAAACAGAGGAAATAACAGTTTCTCAATGATTTCTCTTTCCGATAATAAAGAGATCCCTGAATATGATACCCTGAAACTTTTGAATTTTTTATCAGGATTCCGGAACCTGAATTATGAAACATTACTCAACGATATGGATAAGACGCGCAAGGATTCTATACTTGCCTCTCAACCATTTATTATCATTACGCTGACTGACACATCGGGAATAAGCAAAACAATTACGACCTTCCATAAACAGGGTGCTGCAGGCCAAACTGATCCTGAGGGCAATCCCCTTCCATATGATCTTGACAGGCTTTATGCATCGGTGAATCAAGGAAAGGATTTCACATTGATTCAGTATTTCAGCTTTGAAAAGGTGCTGCGACCCAAACCCTTTTTCATGAGAGAAGCGCTACAAAAAAAGTAAGCAGATCATTAAGATTAGCCTTCCATTAAAATGAAAAGAGAAGTTTTAAAATATCTTGCCGGGCGGTTCATTCCTGCAACTGTAAACCTGGCTCTCATTGTGTTGGCGATCAGATTCCTCGGCCCGGTTGAATATGGCAGGTATTCGCTACTCTTTTATATGGCATTACTAGTGATTACTTTGAGTTTTCACTGGGTCCAGGTGAGTATTCTTCGTTTCCTTGGTGCGATGCCACGTGAAACTAATGTGGTTATGAGCCGTTTTTTTTACCTGACTGCTTTCAGCGCCCTGTTTTCGACATTTGTTGTGGTACTTGCTGGTATTTTTTATTTTAATCTCGGGATGATCGAACTTATCCTTGTTGCACTTTTTGCTTTTCTTAACCATTTTTATCTTTTTCATCAGGCTATTTTGCAAGCTTACCACCGATCAATCAGAACTGCTATTCTTGAAGGCGCCGATCAGCTATTGATAATAATTGTTTTATTAGCCGGCCTTTTCATTTTTGAATTGAGAACATCCATGCTGCTCTTTGGCTCGCTTGTAGTCGGGTTGGCAGGCGTGCTGATTCTCCGTTCACTCATCAGGGTGAAGGGGCTGCTGACTGTCGACTTGCACCATCTATATTGGGACTCACGATTCTCGGGTAAAGTAATTGAATTCGGTTACGGAATTACTTTATGGCTTTTCTGTTCACATTTGCTAATGGCTGTTGACCGTTTTATCATAATGGAGTATTTCGGATACTATGACGCCGGAATGTATTCGGGACTTAAAGACCTATTATTTAAGGGGGTCACCTTTGCCAGTTTTCCAATTTACATCTCCTATCAATCGAAAGTAGTTGATCAATGGAATGCCCATCACAAACTGGAAGCATGGAAAACGATCAAGGAGGCAATAAGTTTTGAGATGCTGATCTTTATCATAGTATTTATTGTATTTATGGTTTGCAAGTCCATGCTATTTGGTGAACTGTTGAAAATTCCCGAGATGGATTTTTGGCTCATTTATCTTCCGGTGCTGATGGCCTCTTTTTTATGGCAGGTTGCATTGCTTCTTCAACGTTTTCTTGAACTGACTTTCAAGCCTGCATATATGTTGATCGCTATCGGTGTTTGTGTTTTCCTGAATATTTTTCTCAATTTAATTTTCTTACCGCGTAACGGAATGATCGCCTCAAGCCTTATTCTGCTGCTCACATCTGTGCTCTATTCCGGATTTATGTTTGTTCTCGCGCTGATATCAAATAAAAAGCTGCAAATAAGATGAGTCTCGTAAGGTATAGAATACATGACAGGATTTTTTGGTTTTCATCAATTGCAATTGCTTTCTTTTTGCCGATTTTCGGAAAAATCATTCCAACCTTGATCGGAATCATGATTCTGAATTGGTTGATTGATGGGCGCTTTATCAGAAACATTTCACTTGTTTTCAAAGAAAAACAACGGGGTTGGACGCTCAGTTTTGCATCATTTTACCTGCTTTATGTTGTCGGACTTTTGTATACTACTAATTTTGACTATGGCTGGTTTGATCTGGAGGTAAAGTTATCCCTGTTTATCTTCCCCCTGATTTTTGCTACTTCCAAATGGCCGTTGTTTTCTGAACGACAAGCCAATTGCATCCTCTGGTCCTTTGTAGCCGGATGTTTTACCGAAGCGCTTATCCTTTCGGGGCACGCGGCCGTGAATGAATATTATTATGGAATATCCAACTCGTTTTCTTATATGAAGCTGGCCTGGTATTTTCATACCAGCTATTTGTCGATGTATTACAATTTCGCGATAATTTTTCTGGGATTGGTTCTGATATCAGGTAAAATCGAAAAACACTGGCGCCGTTTGGCTATTTTGTTTTTGGTTCTCTTAATTGTTCACCTGGTCTTTTTATTGGCCTCAAAAGCCGGGATCATTACCCTGCTCATAAATATTTTCATGTTATCGGGTTATGCTTTTTTTAAATTGAAAAGAGCCAGATTGGCGGGGATAATCATCGCGGCTGGGATGTCAATATTCGTTGTGGAATATTTTATTACGCCTGGATCATTTTCACGCATGGCGAAAACGGAACAGGTTGTTGTGGAAAACCAGACTGGTAACCGGGTGAAAGCCGAGAGCAATGCCGACAGATTGGCTGTATGGTCGACTGCCGGAGAAATTATTAAAAAGAATTTTTTCTTTGGTGTGGGAACCGGCGATGTCAAGGATGCCCTGCTGGAGGGATACCGGGAAAACAATGTAATCCCTGCTTTGGAACATAAATTTAATGCACACAGTCAATACATTCAGACTTTTGTAACCCTCGGACTGGCAGGTTTCCTGCTTCTTTTGGCAACGCTTGTTTTCCCTGCCATCCGTGCCATTCGTGAGGAACAGTATCTCTATTTATTATTCCTGGTCATTTTTGCCTTTAATATCCTTTTTGAATCGATGTTAGAGATCCAGCAAGGGGTGGTGTTTTATGCCTTCCTCAACATAGTTCTGTTTACCTCAATAAAAAACGGGGACCAGTTTCCTGTGTCCCCGCTTGAATCAAAATGAAATGGTCAGTTCTCAGACAAGACCTTGCGCCATCATTGCATCGGCTACCTTCACGAAGCCTCCGATGTTGGCTCCTTTCACGTAGTTGATGAATCCATCGGACTCAGTCCCGTATTTAACACAATTTTTATGAATATTGATCATGATATTGTGGAGTTTGCTATCAACCTCTTCTCGTGACCATGACATGCGCATGGAATTCTGTGACATTTCGAGGCCTGATGTAGCAACACCGCCGGCGTTCGCAGCTTTCCCGGGTCCATACAGGATTTTCTTTTCAATATAAACTTCGATTGCTTCGGGAGTTGATGGCATATTGGCGCCTTCTGACACACAGAAACACCCGTTGGCCATTAGCGTCTTGGCATCGCTGACTTCAATTTCGTTCTGGGTTGCACTTGGCAGGGCAATGTCGCATTTCACTTCCCATGGACGTTTTCCGGCAACATAGTTTGCTTCGGGATATTTGTCGCAATATTCCTTGATACGTCCACGTTTCACATTTTTCAGGTGCATTACGAAAGCCAGTTTGTCGGCATCGATACCCTTTGGATCCCAAATGTATCCTTCGGAATCGGATAAAGTGACAACTTTGCCACCGAGTAATGTAGCTTTCTGCGTAGCATACTGTGCCACGTTGCCAGAACCGGAAACTGTAACGATTTTGCCTTTGAAATCGAGGCCGCGGGTCTTAAGCATTTCTTCGGCAAAATAAACCTGGCCATAACCTGTCGCTTCAGGACGGATAAGCGAGCCGCCCCATTCCAGGCCTTTACCGGTAAGAACACCTGTGAATTCGTTGCGAAGGCGCTTGTACTGGCCAAACATGAAGCCGATTTCGCGGCCACCCACACCAATATCGCCGGCCGGAACATCGGTATCAGGTCCGATGTGACGCTGCAATTCTGTCATAAGGCTCTGGCAGAAACGCATAACTTCATTGTCGCTCTTTCCTTTGGGATCGAAATCGCTGCCGCCTTTGCCACCACCCATGGGCAGGGTGGTCAGACTGTTTTTCAATACTTGTTCGAAGGCAAGAAATTTCAATATGCCCAGGTTTACAGTCGGGTGGAAACGCATGCCGCCTTTGTAAGGACCAATAGCGCTGTTCATTTCGATACGGAACCCTCGGTTGATCTGGATTTCACCTTTGTCATCCAGCCAGGGAATGCGGAAAATGATAATGCGTTCAGCCTCCGCCATCCGTTCCAGGATTTTGGCCTGTTTGTACTTGGGGTTTTCTTCAATGAAAGGAATCAATGATTCTGCAACTTCCATTACAGCCTGGTGAAATTCTTTTTCTCCCGGGTTCTTGGCAATTATCCTTGCCATGAATTCATCGAGAAGCTTTTTTAAAATGTCATTGTTCATAGTAGAAGTATTAAATTAATGTTTATAGAGTAAAAAATTACCATGTGAATTCTTTCACAATATTAAATAAAAAACCAATAATCTAAGGTTTTTTCATCATATTTATTTTTATAATTATTTCAAATTCAATTTGATAAGAAATGCACGTATGAAAAATAAGTATAATACTTAATATTTTCTACCGTGATTCTTTAATTCAGGCCATTCATTATTTTTTATCAAAATTCATCTTGAAAACAGCATCGGTCAGAAATTTGCGACTTTTTATCTGTACCTTAGCATTATCATCTGAAAAGTGACTTTTATGAGATTTTATATAATTCAATTTTTTTTGTTACTGTTTTTTGTTTGTGAATTCAAATCTTCGGCCCAGCAAATAGATAGCCTGAAGAACATCAAAATTTTGGTGACTTTTGCTTCACCGCCTGCATCCTTCACGGTTACTAAAGCGCCACTAAGATTCAATAAATCGTTTGCCTACAGTTTCCAGATCGATGATGGCGGAAAGGATATTTATGCCCTTGGGTTCCCGTTTTTTAAAGGTGGAACTATTGGCACAACGACCTATCCCGGTTTGAAATTCACCGATGGATGCGGCAATGACCATACTTTTAAAATGAGCTCCTCGCTGTTTTCTTTCAGTACATATGGGGGATCAGAAGTTGATATGCACGACCCTGGTGGTTCTTATGCGTCATTAAATATTACATGGCCTGAGATTGAAGTTATGTTGCAAAACAACTGGGGCGTTTCAAATCATGGGCTTACCTCATCAGTTGCAGATGTGGAGTATGATATAACGAGAAATCACAGTTATGTAAAATTAAAGACCCAGGCATTTCCAACCGGAGGCGATGACATGGGGATATTTGTTAACCCGAATGGCAGTGATGCATACACGGCTCCTGCATTCGCACAAGGATACCTGGCTTGTTACCGGGAAGGCTTTTCTTTTGGAACTCCGAGTTTTGATGTTACCTCAAACTGGGACCACAACCAGGTGAAGATGGGACGCAGCGGTGTTGGCAACAGTACCAACACCGTAATTACCCTTGTAAATGCTATGGCTGCAGCCAGCTCTGGCAATGCACGGCATTGGGGTGTTCACTTTACACATAGCATAGAAAATGCCAGTTGGGGATATGACTTTTCCACCTTTAGGGCTGTAATGGGCTATGTGGCAAATACTTATGGTAAAACAGGACAAGATAACATTTGGATGGCAACGGAAGAGGAGGTGCTTGATTACCTTTTGGTAGGTGATGCAATCACGGTGAATATGCAATTGACAGGCTCGGAGCTTATCATAACCTATTCCGGAACCATTCCGTCATCATATCGTTTTTATAATAATTCATTGCTGGTAAGTGCAGACCAGCCTATAGTTTCCATTACGGCGACTGGTATTTCCAGTACAACGTTCAATGGCATTGGAACATTTAACTCGTTGATCAATATTACCTGGAACGGCCGCTCTGTTACACCTGCCGAGGTGAATGCAGAAATCTGGGTAAGCAAAGCAGAAGCCAGCCACAGTCAGAATGATGCTAAGGTTGCCATGGACTACGTGTTAATGGTGCCTGCAGGGGCCACCCAACAGGCATTCCGCCTAAGGTTATGCACGATAACCGGGATCTCCCTGCCCGACAGTTTTTGCAACATGCATTACGCTCCGATTACCTCAATACCGGCGATCGGTGCATGCCCCAATAGTCAGATTCCAGTTCCGGTTTTGGTCAACGGTTTTATGAATATCACCTCTGCCTCACTTCGTCTGGAATATGATTCGACCCTTATGACATTTGTTTCAGGTTCTGCCGGAAAACCTGCTGTTTTAACAGGGATGCAGGTAACTGCCTCCCCGGTCGGCGGTGGTTCAACACTGAAAAAAATCCTTATCACCTGGTCCAATTCCACCCCGAAATCACTTTCTGCAAGCGATACACTTGCAAAACTGATTTTTGCCAATGTTTCAGGATCAGGACCGGTTTCATTCAATACTGAATCAGGGAGTTCAAGTGACTGTGAGTACAAAGATGAGAACCGCAATGTGATGATTGATTTTCCTGCTTCAACATATTATCAGAACGGACAGGTCAACTATACCGGGTTACCGGCTCCCGGTTTAATTACCGGCCCGTCAACGATTTGTCCGGGAACAACAGGCAATGTGTATGATGTATCTCCCGTGACTGGCGCTTCTGGTTATGAATGGAACTATCCTTCAGGATTTTCGCCAACATCGGGGCAGAATACAAATTCAATAACCTTAACGACATTAGCAACTGCAATTTCCGGTAATATTGCAGTCAGAGCCGTTAATATCTGCAACAGCAATCCTCTGTCACCACCTTTTTCAGTTACAGTATTTCCCTTACCCGCTCCAACTATCACCGGGTATGACTCCGTATGTGTTAATCAATCATCGTTTTATTATACTGAAAGTGGTATGTCGGGCTATCAATGGATTATTGGTGAGGGAGGAAGTATTATCTCCGGAGAAGGCTCAAATCTCATCCAGGTTTTATGGACATCTGTTGAGACAAAATCGGTTACCGTAACCTATATTACCACCGATGGTTGCATAACCGTATTGCCGGGATTGAAAACTGTGGTGGTTTCCTATCTGAACCCGTCGATTGGAGGGGAGACTACTGCTTGTGTCAGCACCTCCGGAAATGTTTATTCAACGCAGTCAGGGATGTATCTTTACGACTGGGTTGTGACCCAGGGTGGAATTATCACATCCGGTCTTGGAACAAACAGCATTCAGGTTTCATGGAATACTACGGGAATTCAGGGCATTTCGGTTAATTATTACAATAGCTTCGGATGCACAGCCCCGAATCCTGTAAATTTACCGGTAATGGTGAACCCGCTTCCCGTGCCTTCAATTTTTGGGAATGCACAGCATTGCACGAATTCGGGGAGCGCTTCTTATTCTACCCAGCCTGGAATGGTAGTGTATAGCTGGAGTATCAATTCAGGAGGGACAATCACCAGCGGACAAGGAACGAGTGCGATTCTTGTAAACTGGACATTGCCTGGTCCTCGTTCGGTTTTTGTGAATTATACCAATTCCAATGGATGCACATCGGCGGTGGCGGGCGCCCTTTCGGTTACCATCAATTCTGTACCAGCTGTTCCCGGGCCGGTAACTGGAGAAACGCATATTTGTAAACCAAAGGATGGATTAGTGTACACTGTTGATCCGGTTCCCTTTGCAACAGGGTATTTATGGAACTTGCCGCCCGGCACAGTTATCACCAGCGGTTCCAATACACATATAATTACTGTGAATTATAATTCGGGGGCTCAGTCTGGAGAAATTTCTGTGATTTGCACAAATTCATGCGGCCCTGGCACATTTTCACCACCGTTGCCCATCTCTGTTTATCCATATCCTCCCACGCCTGTTATTTCACAAGAGTCATCGGATACTTTAGTTTCCTCTGCCGCTTCAGGAAATCAATGGTATTTTGAAAATCAAGCCATCCCTGGCGCCACAGGCCAACGGCAGGTTGTGAATATGAGCGGACATTATTTTGTATTAGTCAACCCGTTTGGATGTATATCTGATCCTTCAAATGTAATTTATGCCACAGCTGTTGGGATTGATGATAAACCGACAGATGATTTCAGAATTTATCCAAATCCCGGGAATGGGAAACTCACCATTTGCCTGAATATTGAAGGAGAAAAGAAAAATCTTTCGATCCGGGTTGTTGATCTGTTGGGAAAAGAGATATTCAGGATGCCGGAACAAATGGTTTCGGGAGGAATTTTTAGAGAACTTGACCTGGGAACTTCTCGGGAAGGGATTTATATTTTGATCTTACGGCTTGGGAATGAACAATTGACGCGGAAGATGGTCATAGAAAAATAGCCTTTAGGTTGTTTGAAAGATGAAAAGTTTGTTCTAATTTTGAAGCCTCATCCTATAAAAACTCATGCTTCTCTCCGACGAAAACCAAAAAAACGGGAAAATCACTCCCGACGAGGTTGATTTGAAACAGCTGGTGCATGATAACCAGGAACGTCTCAAAGAATTAGCCGCGATTAATGATACCACAGCAATTATTAAAGCAGGGAAATCAATCCCGGAAACACTTGATGAAATTTGCCAGATACTGCCGAAAGCCTGGCAATATCCTGAATATGCCGTGGTACGATTGATGTTCGAGGAGATGGAATTTACAAGTCCGGGATTCCGTGAAACCCAGTGGAAACAGTCACAAGGATTTGAAACAATCGACAACTTACACGGCGCTATTGAGATTTTTTATCTGAGTGAACTCCCCGAACGCGGGGAAAATCCATTCCTGCAAGAGGAACAAAACCTGTTGATTAGCCTGGCCAGCCTTATAGAAGGGTATCTTAACGGGGTGAAAGGTCGCGAAGGCCGTTACATTACACGAGAGAGGCTCAAAGAACTCACAGCGATAAACCAGACTACTGCTATTTTGCGAACGGGGAAACCCATTGAAGAATCCCTGCACCAGATTTGCCTGATCCTTCCCAAAGCATGGCAGTATCCCGAAAATACTGTTTGTAGAATCAAATATGGAAATGTTGAGGTGAAAACCCCAGTGTTTCGTGAAACTGAATGGTCGCAAAAACAAGGTTTTGAAACCATCGACAACCAGAAAGGGTACATTCAGATTTGCTATCTCAAAGCTTATCAGTCATCTTTCGAGGGTCCATTCCTCGAAGAAGAACGCCATTTGATTGTTAACCTGGCAAACATCATAACGGGTTATCTAAATTCGGTAATGGGTAAAGCCATTTTGCGGAAAACGGTTCAGAAAGATACTGGGGAGGCTAAACAAGACGCTTCAGTTCCTGTTAAGTACAGCCGCCAGCTTTTGCAAACATTCCTCAACCGCACCAACTACAACCGCGATCTTTATCATGACCTGATGCCATTTAAAGTCAAGGAAATACTGTTGGTTGCCAATTTGTACGATGCTTACAGTATTGAAAAGGAGGGCAGGTTCTCTGAACATGTGCTTGGAGCGTTTTACTCTTTAAGCCTGAGCACAATGCCGCGAATTACCGGGGTTTCAACCACCCAGGAGGTTATGGAACAGCTCAATAACAAGCATTACGACCTTATAATTGTGATGATTGGTTCCGATAAGCAATTTCCGGTAGAGTTAAGCCAGAAGGTGAAGGAACAATATCAGTATATCCCGGTTTTCTTATTGCTGAACAGCAATACCGAAATTGCAAAATACGAAGAGGAGCCTGATAAGATGGTGTGGATCGACCGGGTATTTGTATGGAACGGAGATTCCAAGATATTTTTTGCCATGATAAATTATCTTGAGGATAAGATAAATGTAGAGAATGATACAACGATCGGAATGGTAAGAGTGATACTGCTGGTAGAAGATTCATCGAAATATTATTCTCTGTACCTGCCGATGTTGTACAACATTGTACTTGAACAGACAAAAAATATAATAGAGGATGTGACTACCGATGAGCTTTACCGTATCCTGCGATTGAAAGCACGTCCGAAGATATTATTAGCCTCAACCTATGAAGAAGCTATCTATATTTTCAAGAAATACCGTGATAATATCCTTTGCCTGATCTCTGACGTGAAGTTCAAAAAGGATGGAAAATTGAACGATTCAGCGGGGTTCAGCCTTGTAAAACAGACCAGGAAAGAGCTTTTCGACCTCCCTATCGTTTTGCAATCGTCAGAGGAACAAAATGCCCAGAAGGCTTACGAACTCAAAGCCTCTTTCGTCAATAAAAATTCAGAAACCCTGCTAAGCGATTTCAGGAGTTTCATTACCCATTACCTTGGTTTCGGAAATTTCATTTACCGTGATAAAGAGGGAGGGCAAATTGCAGTGGCCAAATCACTTAAAGAGTTTGAAGACCTTCTTAAAACAATCCCCGAAGAGTCATTACTTTATCATGCCCGTAAAGACCATTTTTCACTCTGGCTCATGGCCCGGGGAGAAATTCAGGTAGCTAAAATTCTAAATCCTGCAAAAGTCACTGATTTCAAAGACCCAATGGCTCTGCGTGAATATCTTATCAACGTAATTCAGGATTTCAGGAATGAACAGAATATCGGGAAGGTGATCCCATTTGAAGAATCGGGGATTACTGATGAACACAACATTCTCGCCCTTACTGAAGGAGCCCTTGGCGGAAAGGGGCGGGGGTTGGCATTTGTAAACACCCTGATTTATAATTATGATTTTTCACAGCATGTGCCGAATATCAATATCCGCACGCCTAAGACTTCGATCATTGGAACAGATGAATTTGAATATTTTCTCGACAGGAATAAGTTACGCGAGAAAGCGGTATACGAAAATGATTACA
This sequence comes from Bacteroidota bacterium, assembly GCA_037137455.1. Classification (GTDB taxonomy): domain Bacteria; phylum Bacteroidota; class Bacteroidia; order Bacteroidales; family FEN-979; genus CAIVAT01. The sequence goes on along the minus strand of JBAXKG010000019.1, from coordinate 10,417 downwards.
ATCTGATAAAACGCTGGTTTGTTGAGGGCCGGCTCACCGAAACCCTGATAAGGAAGTTAAAACTTATTATCAAAAATATCACCAAACCTTTGGCCATCAGGTCGTCAGGGCTTTTTGAAGATTCACAAAACCAGCCATTTGCAGGAATTTTTGAAACCTATCTGATCCCAAATAACCATCCTGATCCCAAGATGCGTCTTGAACAATTGATGGATGCCATAAAACTCGTGTATGCATCAATATATTCCCCTACAGCCAAAGGTTACATCGAGGCTGTAAATTACCGAATCGAACAGGAAAAAATGGCAGTCATCATTCAGGAAGTTGTAGGTCATGAATACGAGGAAGTTTATTATCCTCATATCAGTGGGGTTGCGCAGTCGTACAACTACTATCCATTTGCCCACATGAAGCCTGATGAGGGCTTTGCGGTTGTCGCGCTTGGTTTGGGCCGATATGTGGTTGAAGGTGAAAAAGCATTCCGCTTTGCACCATTATATCCAAACCTGGAAATTAATTCTGCCAAAGATCAATACAAAGGTTCGCAGGTATATTTTTATGCCGTTGACCTGAAGAAAAAGGATGTCAACCTGCTTGAAGGCGAAGATGCCGGATTGCGAAAGCTTGATATTTATGACGCCGAAATGCATGGCACCCTGAAGCATCTCGCATCAGTTTATTCACTTGAAAATGACCGTATTTCGGCCGGATTGCGCGATATGGGGCCACGGGTAGTTAATTTTGCCGACATCCTTAAGTACAACTATATCCCCATGGCCAAAACCATTGAAGTAGTTCTCGATGTTGTGAAAGAAGCGCTTGGTTCGCCGGTTGAAATTGAATTTGCCATCGACCTTAACAAGGATGAAAATAATAAAGCATCGTTTCACCTGCTCCAGATCAAGCCATTGATAGGAAATGTTGCTGATTTTGAAGTTGACATGTCAAAAATCGACAAAAATGAAATCCTGCTTTATTCGGAAAAAGAGATGGGCAATGGCATGATTGATACCATTGATGAAGTTGTATTTGTAGATCCTGAAACCTTCGATAAAAGTAAAACTGTAGAGATGTCGGATGAGATAGATAAAATCAATTCAGAGATGGGCAAGGCCGGGAAAAAATATATTCTCATTGGTCCGGGCCGATGGGGAACCCGCGACCGTTGGATAGGGGTCCCTGTTGTTTGGCCTCAGATCAGCAATGCCAAGGTTATCGTGGAGACCAGCCTTGAGGGCTTTCCGCTCGACGCATCTTCGGGATCGCATTTCTTTCATAATGTAACCTCCATGAATGTGGGATATTTCTGCATTCAACCAGAATTTTCGGATAGTTTTATTCGTTATGATATACTTAAAGCACAGGAAAACATCAGGAAATATCAATATTTTTCAATTGTGAAGTTCGACAAACCTTTGAAAGTGAGGATGGACGGGAAGAAACGGATTTCTGTGGTAACATGGCAGAAGTAATACAGAATTGAATGTCGAATACCGAATTTTGAATTAAGTACTTACAAATTACAAAACTTAAAATATGCGTATTGCACGAATTAACAAGAATGAGAATGTAGCTAATGGCGATGTTCAGGATCTGAGCTTGCTCGATCCTATCATTGCCAAACATAAAGGAAAGAAAGGAAACCTGATCCCGCTTTTGCAGGGCGCCCAGGAGTTGTATGGCTTTATTTCAAAAGATGCGTTCCATAAACTTTCCCGTGAAACAGGCATTCCGCTGAGCGATATGTTCGGGGTAGCTACATTTTATGCCCAGTTCCGCCTTAGTCCTGTGGGGAAAAATATCATCAAGGTTTGCCACGGTACAGCCTGTCATGTTCAGAATGCGGTTGAAATTACCGAGTCGCTCGAAGAGACTTTGAAGGTGAAAGATGGTGAAACTACCGAAGATCGTTTTTATACTCTTGAATCAGTTGCCTGCCTTGGTTGTTGTTCCCTTGCACCTGTTATGATGATCGGCGACCAAACCTACGGAAAACTCACAGGAAATGAAGCAGTGAAAATCGTGAAGAATATCAGGCTGGCGGGGAATAATTGAGAATTGAGAATTGAAATTAGAAATAAATGGACATATTATGGTCAATCACTCAATCACTCAATCAATAATTCAATAATTCAATAAATCAATAATTACTAATATGTCTACTATCGTCACTGTCGGACTTGGAAGCTGTGGAATTGCGGCTGGAGCAAACAAGACCTATGATAAAATAAAAGCGCTGAAAGAATCTGATAAGCTCGATTTCGATCTCAAAAAAACCAGTTGTGTAGGCATGTGCTACCGTGAGCCATTGGTTGAAATCACTGATGAAACAGGAACCTATCTTTATGGAGAAGTCGATGCTGATCGTGCTGTTGAGGTTATTGAAAAACATATAAATCAGCAGGATCCAATTCGTGATTATATCGTATATACCGATTTGTTCGATGCTCCTGAGAACGATTTTCTAAGAGCACAGGTAAAGATTGTTTTACGCAATTGCGGATACATGGATCCCGAATCCATTGAAGAATATGAATTCAGAGACGGGTACAAGGCCATCAAACAGATTATTGCCGAAAATACGAGCCGTGAAATGGTTATCGACACTATTCTGAAATCAGGAATTCGCGGTCGTGGCGGTGGCGGATTCCCGACAGGCCTGAAATGGAAATTTGCCAATGCAAACAAGTCGGCCGATAAATATGTGATCTGTAATGCCGATGAAGGCGATCCGGGCGCATTCATGGACAGATCGGTACTCGAGGGTGATCCACATTCGGTACTCGAGGGGATGATAATTGCTGCCTATGCAATCGAGGCCACCGGTGGAGTGATTTACTGCAGGGCAGAGTATCCGCTGGCTATAAAACGACTGAATATCGCCATTAAACAGGCACAAAACAAGGGATACCTTGGAAAAAATATCTTCGGGATTGAAGGGTTTGACTTTGACATTTATATCAAGGAGGGCGCCGGGGCTTTTGTGTGTGGTGAAGAAACAGCGCTGATCGCATCGATTGAAGGTGAACGAGGGATGCCGCGTAAACGCCCGCCTTTTCCTGCAGTTTCGGGGTTGTGGAAAAAACCGACCAACATCAACAATGTTGAAACTTTTGCAAATATCCCCTGGATTATTATTAACGGTGCAGAATCCTATGCAAAATATGGCACCGAAAAAAGCAAGGGAACAAAGGTATTTGCGCTGGCGGGAAAAGTTTGCCATTCGGGACTTGTTGAGGTGCCGATGGGGATGACCATCCGTGATGTCATTTTCAAACTCGGCGGCGGTATAAAGAACAATAAAAAATTCAAGGCAGTTCAGATGGGCGGACCATCGGGGGGCTGTATCCCCGAATTTTTATCCGATACTATCGTTGATTATGATTCGGTGAACGCCACCGGCGCAATAATGGGTTCCGGCGGTATGGTAGTGATGGATGAAACCACCTGCATGGTAGATGTGGCCAAGTTCTTCCTCGATTTTACATGTAAGGAAAGTTGTGGCAAATGTACCTTCTGCCGCATGGGAACCAAACGAATGCTCGAAATCCTTCATCGCATTACCAATGGCCATGGAAAGGAGGGAGATCTCGAGAAACTTGAAGAACTTGCATTTCAGATCAAGGATAATTCGCTTTGCGGATTGGGACAAACAGCTCCTAATCCTGTGCTTACCACTATCAAATATTTCAGAGATGAATATGAGGCACATATCAATCACAAAAAGTGCCCGGCGAAAGTGTGCCGACCGCTTCTAACCTACAAAGTGGACGAGGAGAAGTGTACCGGTTGCATGGTTTGTCTCAAGAACTGCCCGGCGAAAGCCATTACCGGCGAACGTAAACAAAAGCATTTTATCAATCAGGAGCTTTGCACCAAATGCGGGGTTTGCTTCTCGAAATGCAAGTTTGAGTCGATCCTGCTTTCCTAACATAAAACTCAACGCTAAAAATCACAACTTAAAATTCAAAAATTTCTAATTTCTTCCAATGGCCGACAATTCATTAAATATTATACTCAACGGAAATATTTTAAAAGGGTTCACCGGAGAAACCATTCTTGAGTTGGCAAAGCGTCACGGTATAAAAATTCCGACCTTGTGCAACGATGACCGCCTTGAACCATTTACTTCATGTTATGTTTGCGTAGTGGAGGTAGAGGGAATGCGCGGACATCAGCCATCATGCTCAACCAAACTATCAGAAGGAATGAAGATCATTACTGATAGCGATGGGATACGCAAATCGAGAAAAATTGCCCTGGAACTAATGCTCAGCAATCACTACGCCGACTGTATTGGTCCATGTAAGCAAACCTGTCCGGCCGGTGTAGATGTTCAGGGCTATATATCGCTTATCGACAAAGGCCAGTATAGCGAAGCCGTAGCGCTGATCAAGGAGACAAACCCATTGCCTGCTATTTGTGGTCGCGTGTGCGTGCGCCCGTGCGAAGCCGAATGCCGCCGCAACCTTCTTGACGAAGGCGCACCTGTTGGCATTGACTATCTCAAGCGTTTTGCCTCAGATTATGATCTGACATCTCCAAACAAATATATTCCGGCAATTAATCCTCCTACGGGTAAAAAAGTTGCAGTGATTGGCGCCGGCCCCGGAGGTTTATCGGTTGCTCATTTCATGCAGATTGAAGGCCATCAGGTTGATATTTATGAAGCTGCTCCTAAATCGGGCGGCTGGCTACGTTATGGTATTCCTGAATATCGTCTGCCAAATGACATCCTCGATATGGAGGTGAAGAATATTACCGATCTCGGAGTCAATATCTCTTACAATAAAAAGCTTGGTGAAAATATCAGCTACAAAGAACTGAGATCAAAATACGATGCAACCGTTCTAACAGTCGGTTCGCAAAAAGGTATGGGAGTTGGCTGTGATGGCGATAATGCCGGTAATGTTTTCTCGGGAATCGACTTCCTTAAAAATATGGAGATTACCGGCCAACGCTATGATTTCAGGGGAAAGACGGTCGCTGTTGTCGGGGGTGGTAATACCGCCATGGATTGTTGCCGTACTTCGATCCGGTGCAAGGCCGACAAAGTATATATTATTTATCGCCGTACCGAAAAGGAGATGCCTGCCAACCCGATCGAAATCCATGAATCAAAACTCGAAGGGGTGGATTACATGTTCCTCACGCTTCCAAAAAAGATCAATAAAAACGCGAAAGGTGAAGTTGAATCGGTGACCTGTCTCAAAATGGAACTTGGCGAGCCTGACGCATCGGGCCGTTGCCGTCCTGTTCCTATCGAAGGATCTGAATTCGAAATTAAGGTTGATTATATTCTTGCCGCTATCGGGCAGAAAACTGATGTGAATTTCATAAACGACATCAATGCCAACGCAGAAGGTGGTGAACTGAAGATCGACAAATGGGGCAATATCGATGCTGACAAGGCAACGCTGCAAACCGGGATTCCTTCGATGTTTGCCGCTGGCGATGGGGTTACCGGCGCTGCCACAATCATTGAGGCCATTGCACAGGCAAGAACAGCATCAACCAGCGCTCACCAGTTCCTGATGGGATTGGCTGTACAACCAATGAAAAAGGCCTTCACGAGTAAGCGGGATAATTTTAAAAAGCAACAAAAAGAGGACTACATCAGCCGTTTTGAAATCCAGACACGCGAAGAAATGCCTACTCTGCCTGCCGATGCCCGTTTTAATTTCAACGAAGTTGAACTGGGGTATGATAGTGCTGCGGTGGCACATCATGAAGCACAGCGTTGCCTCGAATGTGGCTGTGTCGCTTTCCATGATTGCGATTTGCAGAAGTATTCAGGCGAATACGATGCCCGGCAAAACTCTTTTGAAGGCGAATTCAGGGAATATCAGGTCGATTTCCGTCACCCATACATCGAGATCGACAATAACAAGTGCATCCTGTGCGCGCGCTGCGTGCGCATATGCCGCGAAGTGGTTGGCGCCAATGCCCTTGGATTGATTAACCGAGGATTTCACACTTATGTAGCCCCCAGCATGGGCGAAGCGCTTAATGATACACATTGTGAATCGTGCGGGATGTGCATATCAACCTGTCCAACCGGCGCCATAACTGAGAATGTCCTTTTCAAACCAGGCCCCGTAAAGTCCGAAACTGTCGATTCATTATGTAACTACTGTTCAGTGGGATGTGCAATTGAGTTGCACCATAAAAACGGCTTCGTTTTGCGCGTTACCGGAAAAAAAGGCCTCCTCAATCACGATGGCAATATCTGCAAATATCCAAAGTTCGGATATCAGTATCTCAATGATATCAATCGCATTACAAAACCTCTTCTGAAGGTAGATGGAAAATTTGAAGAGATTTCATTTGAGAAAGCCTTCCGATTGATAAAAGAAAAAATCAAAGCTGTAGCGCCAATTGAAAATGCTTTCTTTGGTGGCGCACGGTTGTCGAATGAAGAGCTCTACCTCATACATAAACTTGCCCGTGCTGCTGCGAAAACCAACAATCTGGGCAGTTTCCATTACTTTGGACGGGGAGAGGGCTACCGCAACAATTGCGAACTTAATGCTTCCTATGGGCAAATCGGTGATGCCAGCGCCATTTATATTGTAGGGTCAGAGATAAACCAGGATCATGCGGTGGTCGGGTTCATGGTTCAGAATGCTCATTTCCTCAGGAAGATTCCGGTAATAATGGTTACCGAAAAATCAGAAAATACAATGTCACATAAGGTGAGCCGGCAGATTGTGGTGAAATCATATTACCACTTTATAAAGGCTGTGAATCATTTCCTGCTTTCGAAAGGGTTAGAAAATGCACTTTTTCTGCGTGATCGGGTTGAAGGCTTTGAAGGATATAAAACAATGTTACTAAAAGAGGATTTCAATATTCTGGTTAGTTCTTCGGGTGTCACTTCAGATGAGATTGCTGCCTTCGCCGAAACTTATAATAACGAAATAAATGCCATTCTGATTTTTTCCGAGAAGGAGGCATCGGGCAATTCCTCCAAAGAGCTTTTCAACCTGGTGCGGATTGCCGGCAAACTGGGAAAAACGGCCAACGGAATTATTGCATTGAAGGAGAAGAATAATTCACAAGGTTTATTTGACATGGGCATCAGCCCGTTCGTTGGGATTGGCGGACAACAACTTTCTGATTCGTCCTATACAAAACGCCTGAAAGAAAAATGGGGAGTCGCTGAGATTGCATCTGAAGAAACGGAATGTCTGCCAAGCATCCTCAATGATGGTGTTATTCGTAATCTCTTTATTTTCGGGGAGGATCCGGTTGGTTGTGCCATCGACCGGAAGACAATTGATAAGGTATTTGCTCTGCCATCCTTTATTGTAGTGCAGGATTATTTTCTAACCGAATCGGCAAAGGCAGCTAATCTGATATTGCCGGCATCATTTCCGGCCGAGACAGGGGGAACCTATACGAACTCACAAAAGGTGATCCAGGAGTTCGATCAGGTGATGACATCACGGATTGAAAAAAATTCATTACAGCAACTCAACGGAATTCTCAACGAATTCGGGATTCACAGTGTTGAAAATCCGAAAGATATTTTCATGGAAATTATCACCCTCCTGCCGGAAAAGAAAGATCACGGAAAACTGTTGATGCGGCCAACCAAGGAAGACAACAATAAACGCTTTTTTAACTTTGGATGCGATTCCGTTACAGAAAGGTTTGAAGAGGAAATTAAAATCGTCATTCGTAATTCGTAAATTATATGAAAGAATTCACCAACATAAACGAGATCCTTGATTTTGCAATCGGGGAGGAACAGGCAGCCGTTGATTTTTATCTTCAGCTCGCGAATCAGTCGAATAACCGTCAAACCAAAAATATTTTCCAGGAATATGCCCAGGAGGAGATGCGTCATAAGGCAAATCTCATGAGCATAAAGGATAGCGGCAGCTTTCAGTTAACTGTTAGTAAGATCAGGGATCTGAAGATCGCTGAATACTTAGTTGACGTTAAACCATCAGCCAATATGTCATATCAGGATGCCCTGATATTAGCCATGAAAAAGGAAAAAGCGGCCTTCCGCATGTATTCAAAACTGGCCGAAAAAGCAGAGGATCCTTCTGTAAAGGCCATATTTTTGAACCTGGCTCAGGAAGAATCGAAGCATAAACTGCGTTTTGAAATAGAGTATGATGATTATATTCTGAAAGAAAATTAAACTCTTATGCCAGTATCTCAAAATGCCCTGGATCCAAAGAAGTATTATTTCATAGATACCTCTTTCAACTTGCTGATGAAGCGGAGAATCTATCAGATTCTGCTTATTTCAAGCACTTATGATTCTTTTATGCTGGAAGAGGATGGGCGTATTGATGAAACCATATTTATGGAGTATGTCTCTCTGAACCTGCGCTATCCCCCGCAATTCCTGAAGGTGACATCCGAAGAGGAGGCATTTGAAGTTCTTGAAGACAAGCGCATAGAGCTGGTTATATCAATGCTCAACATTGAAAAGACAGACAGCTTCGATTTGGCCATGCGCATTAAAAAGCAGTATCCAAAAATTCCTTTCGTAGTGTTAACGCCGTTTTCACGTGAAGTTAACCTGAAACTTGCCGAAAAGGATCTTCGGGCCATCGATTATGTTTTCTGCTGGCTTGGCAATGCCGGGATTTTGCTGGCTATCATAAAACTGATCGAAGACAAAATGAATATCGATCAGGATGTGTTGCAGGGTGTACAGGCCATATTACTGGTTGAAGATTCAATTCGCTTTTACTCGTCATACCTTCCAAACATATATAAAATCCTGCTTAAGCAATCAAAAACCTTTATGACTGAAGGGTTGAATGAGCACAACAAAATGCTCAGGATGCGTGGGCGGACAAAAATTTTGCTGGCAACCAATTATGAAGAGGCGGAGAGGATGTGGGAAAAATACAAAAACAACCTCCTTGGCATTATTACCGATATTTCATTCATGCGGGCCGGCGAAACTGATAAAACCGCAGGTATTAAATTTGTGGAGAAGATACGCGCAGAGGATCAGTATATGCCCATCTTGTTTCAATCGACAGATGCAGAATATGAGGTTTTGGCGCATGATCTGAAAGTCGGATTCCTGAACAAGAATTCTAAAACACTATCAATCGAATTAAGAAATTATATCACTGAATATTTTTCTTTTGGTGATTTCATATTTATTGACCCGAAAAACGGACGTGAGATAACACGCGCTGTCGATCTGAAATCGCTGCAGGATAAAATTTTCGAGATCCCCGATGATTCACTGCTCTATCATATGCAGCGCAATCACTTTTCGAAATGGCTGAATGCCCGCGCCTTATTTCCAATTGCCGAAATGTTCAGGGAGGTATCTGTTACAGAGTTCGCCGATGATATGGATCAGGCCAAACGTTATCTGTTCGATGCCATCACAGCTTTTCGCATTAACAAGGCAAAAGGGGTTATTGCCGATTTCGACCGCGATCGTTATGATGAATATCTCCAGTTTGCACGCATAGGCGAAGGCTCCATCGGTGGTAAAGCCCGGGGATTGGCCTTTTTGGATTCGCTCATCAAGAGGAACAGGCTCACTGATAAGTATGAAAACGTGATGGTCACAATTCCCCGAACGGTGGTGCTGGGTACCGATATATTTGATGAATTCATGGAGGAAAACAACCTCTACGAAATCGCTCTTTCCGACCGTAGTGATAAAGAGATACTTACCCGGTTTGTAAAATCCCGGCTGCCCTTTCGAATCCATGAAGATCTTTATCGCTTTATTTCCTGCCTGAATAATCCAATTGCCATCCGTTCTTCAAGCTTACTTGAAGATTCACATTATCAGCCCTTTGCCGGTATTTACTCTACTTACATGATTCCGAACATTAAATTCAATGAGCGTGTAATGATCGACAAGTTGAGCGAAGCTATTAAGAGTGTTTATGCGTCAGCTTATTTCAAAGACAGTAAATCATATATGGCCGCCACTCTGAACATGATTGATGAAGAGAAAATGGGCATTGTATTGCAGGAGGTTACGGGCAGGCAGTATGGCGACAGGTTTTACCCTGCTATTTCCGGTGTGGCGCGGTCGATTAATTTTTATCCGATTGCCCCTGAAAAGCCTGAAGATGGTATTGCGAATATTGCCTTTGGACTTGGGAAATATATAGTTGATGGCGGAATCGGAATCCGGTTTTCACCGAAATATCCAAAAAAAATTCTTCAGCTTTCAACACCTGAACTTGCTTTGAGCGAGACTCAGAAGGTTTTCTTTGCACTTGATCTCAGGCCTGAAAGTTTTTCTCCGGATATTGATGATACTATAAACCTGATGAAGTTACGTATCAAGGATGCCGAATCGGACAGTGTATTGAAACTTGTGGCATCAACATTTGATTATGACAGCAACCAGCTGAAAGAGGGAACGATGGGCGAAGGGAAGCGGATCATCACATTTTCCCAATTGCTA
>JBAXKG010000018.1:0-48428 GCA_037137455.1 Bacteroidota bacterium | reverse complement strand
CGTATGATAAATTTTTTTTGGCTCATTTTGGCAAAATTTGTCAAAAAAGTTTTCTTTCATAGAATAAACTTATTTATGCAACGGGTATTCCGGAGGATTGTAATGTATAAATTTCGGTAAAACACAACTGGCCTGGCCGAATCAATGTTGTTATAGATGTGGTAAAAATCCATAACAAATATAATGGATATTATATCAAAAACTTATCAGTTTGAGAATTATTTATATTTCCAGTTTATCCAATGGATTTTCAATCTGATCGAAGCCCTTCGTTGTAATATGGGTGTAAATTTCTGAGGTTTTGCTGCACGGCGAATATTGTTTCCCCCTGGCACCCTAAAAAAGCAATTCTTTGGGCTTATATTCATTAAAATATCAGGCAAAATTGGCAATGTGATAATACCACTCACTATTAGGCGAAGTCTTTAGATTGATTAATTTAGCGCTTTGCAAAACTCCGAAAGAAATTGCAAACTGATTATGACATTGATGATAAATTTGAAAAATTTAATTTTTCCGATAAAGAATAACCCCGGTTTTAGATTTCCTGGCGCCATCTTTCTTCTGTTGCTGATCAGTTTTCCCATTGTTACCCTGGCCCAGGTAAAAACTGGAGCCGAGCAAACGGAGTTGTATTATCCGTTGCTGAAAGGAAAGAATACAGGTATCGTTGCAAACAATGCTTCAATTGTCGGAAAGATGAATATCGTTGATGTTCTGGTGAAAAATGGATTTCTTGTAAAACGAATATTTTCTCCTGAGCATGGCTTCCGAATGAACGCCGAGGCTGGTGAGGCAGTTGGAAATGACCTTGATTCAGCAACCGGAATCCAAGTGGTGTCACTCTATGGGAAACACAAAAAACCTTTGGCCACTGATCTGGTAAATATTGATGTTGTATTATTTGACATCCAGGATGTTGGTGTCCGTTTTTATACATACATTTCAACACTTGCCTACATGATGGAGTCATGTGCAGAGAATAATATTCCATTGATCCTGCTTGACCGGCCAAATCCAAATGTTTTTTATATTGATGGCCCAATCCTTGAAAAAGAATATTCCTCTTTTGTCGGCATGCACCCTGTGCCGGTGGTATATGGTATGACCATTGGAGAATATGCACGTATGGTCAACGGTGAAGGCTGGTTGAAAAATAGTGTAAGATGCAATTTGCTGGTGATCCCCCTTGCAAATTACACGCATCAGACACGATATGAACTGCCGGTAAGACCATCGCCTAACCTGCCCAATACCAATGCCGTTTACCTTTATCCCTCTCTTTGTTTTTTTGAAGGAACGGTTATCAGCGTTGGCAGGGGAACTCCCTATCCATTTGAAGTATTTGGCCACCCTGAGATGACGACCGGATCATTTACATTTACCCCGTCCGGGATCCCGGGTTCAAGCCTGCATCCTCCTTTTGAGGGATTGCGATGTCATGGGGTGGACCTCCGTGAATTTTCGCGCAACCATCCTGATGGACCAAATAAAATCAGTCTGGAATGGCTTCAGGAAGCATATCGCGACTGGCATGGCAAGCCCGGCTTTTTTACCGGTTATTTCAATAAACTGGCAGGTAATGCAACTCTGCAGCAACAAATTATCCAGGGGAAAACGGAAAAAGAGATAAGGGAAAGCTGGAAACCCGGAATAGAAAAATTTAAAAAAATACGCGGGAAGTACCTTTTATACTGAAAAACGATATTTCCGAAATCTTAAATCGTAAATCGTGAATTATTTCCTCCCGGGGTAAACTTTAAGTCCCTCTTCCAGGCATTTCATTGCGCTTATCAGATTTGGCACATTCAGCACGTAGCTGATACGTACTTCATCTTTGCCGCGGCCAGGAGTGAAATAAAACCCGGTTGCGGGGGCAAGCATCACGGTTTGTCCCTGGTAGTTGAAATCTTCAAGCAGCCATTGGCAGAATTTATCGGAATCATCGATGGGCAAACGGGCGACAGCATAAAAGGCCCCTCCGGGATTAGGACAGAAACAACCCTTCATTTTATTTATAGATTGAACAACGATATCGCGACGCTGAACATATTCGGCTAATACATTAATCAGGTAGCTTTCAGGTGTGTTCACTGCCTCTTCACCCGCGATCTGTCCGAATGTGGGCGGGCTTAACCTTGCCTGGGCAAATTTCATTGCAGTACTGATGATCTCTTTATTTCTGGAAATCATGACGCCAATACGAACGCCACAAGCGCTGTAACGCTTTGAGATAGAATCGAGCAATACCACATTCTGATCAATTCCTTCAAGGTTCATAACAGAGTAATGCTTTTGGCCATCATAGCAGAATTCACGGTAAACCTCATCGGCAAAGAGGTAAAGGCCATGTTTTTTAACGATATCCCTTAAAAGAATTAATTCTTCATGCGAATAAAGATATCCGGTAGGATTATTCGGGTTGCAAATCATAATGGCTTTTGTACGCGGAGTAATCGCATCTTCAAAAGCGCTCATCGGAGGAAGGCCGAAACCATCTTCAATAAATGATTCGATAGGTTTTACAACAACGCCAGCTGCAATGGCAAAACCATTATAATTAGCATAAAATGGTTCAGGTATAATAATTTCATCACCAGGGTTCATGCATGTGATCATCGCGAAAAGGATAGCCTCCGAGCCACCCGTGGTAACGATCATCTCATCGGGAGTAACATCAATGCCAACCCTCTTATAATATTCAGCTAATTTTTTTCGGTACGACAATATTCCAGCGGAATGGCTGTATTCAATCACTTTCAGCTCAGTGCTACGGATCTTTTCGAGAACATTCGGTGGTGTTTCGATATCCGGTTGTCCGATGTTGAGATGATATACTTTAATTCCTCTCTTTTTTGCTTCATCAGAAAATGGAACGAGTTTACGGATCGGGGAAGGGGGACAAGCCTGGCCGCGTTGCGAGATGGTTGGCATAGATGGTTATTTTAACGATAAAACCAGCTCATCACTGGCCCTGAAATGAAGATAAGATCAACTATTTACTAATTGGCGTGGAGCCCTGGTCATTGGTTTTTTCAGGCAAGGTTGTAGCTGGCTTGGCGACAACAGTTCCTTTGATCTGCAATACCACGCGGGAGGTCTTCCCGTTGGAGTTTACTGTAACGGTTTTATTGATTGGGCCTATATTCATGGTGTTGTAGGTCACCTTGATCACATCGCTTTTGCCCGGAAGGATAGGCTCTTGCGGCCAGGTAGGAACAGTGCAACCACAGGAAGACTGTGGCCTCGATAAAATAAGTGGCTCTTTGCCTGTATTGGTAAATTTGAATTCACAAGCGCCATCGGCTCCCTGGGTAACAGTTCCGTAGTCATGTACTGTCTTAATGAAGTTTATCTCAGCAGCATTTGGATTCGTAAGTTGCTGATTTGCATCCTGGGCCATTAAAAAAGAGTTTGTGAACATCAGAAGCGCGAACGAAAAAACAAGTTTTTTCATATTGTACTATTATTTGAGTTGAGAAATAAATTTAATATCTGTACAAAATTAAGAAATTATTGGCGAATGACGCAGATCTTAAAATATTTCATCGATGATCGAACAAAGATTTCATTGAGTTATAAATTTAATTTGTAGTTTTACCAACTTACAAAAAATGAGTACCTTTGCACGTTATTAAAAACTTAACCTCTTGACAGAAACAGTTCAAAAGATTAAGGAGCTTGATGGAAGGCAATTATATTATTCGTTTCTTGCAGGCGCCCAACGGATTTTCGACCATCAAAAACTGCTCAATAAAATAAACGTTTTTCCGGTTGCTGATGCCGACACCGGAACGAATCTCGCCTCCACCATGCGATCCATCATGGACGCAATCATCCCAACCGATAATCTGAAACAAACTGCTGTTGCCCTCGCAGATGCAGCTCTCATAGGAGCACGTGGTAATTCCGGAATTATTTTTGCCCAGTTCTTATATGGTTTCAGCAATGAAATAAAGTCAAACGCCACGATCGACATTCAATCGTTTGCTGAAAGTATGAAAAAGGCAGTAGCCTATGCCTATGATGCCATTGCCAACCCGGTTGAAGGAACAATTCTTACGGTAATAAAAGAGTGGGCTGATTATATTTATTTGTTGAAAGACCAATTTGACGATTTTATAAAATTATTGGTCGAAGCTTACCGCAGGGCGCTCGAATCGCTTGCCGATACCACTAAAAAACTGGAAGTTCTTGCCAGGGCTCATGTTGTGGATGCAGGTGCGAAAGGTTTTGTTTTCTGGTTGGAAGGTATCATGGATTTTTTTACCATGGGCGCCGAAAAGGCTATGAAACGATCGGAGCATGTTACAGTTGATGCCGATGAAATGGTTGAAATGCCTCATGATCAGATCACCTTCCGGTTTTGTACCGAAGCGCTTATCACCGGCCAGAACCTTGACAAACATAAAATCCGGAATTTTATCCAGCATTGCGGAGACTCAATCGTGGTTGCAGGAACTCCTCAGAAAGCCAGGGTGCATATACATACTGATTTTCCGGCTGAGGTTTTTTCGCAGTTGCAGCAGTTTGGAAATATCACCTACCAAAAGGTTGATGATATGGTGATGCAGAATGAGATTCAATTCAATCGTAAATCTGACATAGCTCTGGTTACCGATTCTTCCTGCGACCTGCCGAAAGAACTTATTGATAAATACCAGATCCATGTAGTGCCATTATCAGTTCATTTCGGAGAGACCTATTTTCTTGATCGGCTTACCATCAATCCGCCGCAGTTCTACGCCATGCAGGAAAAATCAGAGCAGAATGCCTCTTCGGCGCAGCCTGCCTCCAAAGAGTTTCAGAATAAATATGAATACCTTGCTACCCATTATAAATCAATCATTGGAATTCATCTTAGCCAGGGTTTAAGCGGCACCTGGTCAAGCAGTGATAAAGGTGCAAAAGATGTGATATCCCGCACAGGCGCTAAGATTGATGTTGTGAACAGCAAAACCCTTACGGGCGGACTAGGTTTAATCCTGCTTCGCGCTGCCTGGGCACTCGAGCGTGGCGCTACACATGAAGAGGTGATGGCTCAAATGGAGGATTGGAAGGAAAAATCCTTTCTTCGTGTAAGTGTTATGACCCTGAAATATATCATTCGAAGCGGAAGAGTCAGCCCTCTGAAAAGTTTTGTTGCGAAATTGCTCGATTTGAAGCCTATCATTGTTCTTGACCATGATGGTAAGGCAACCCTATTTTCAAAATCATTTTCAGAGATGGGTTGCATGAAAAAGGTGATGAAAAACATTTCTGAGATCATCAGCGGTAAAAAAGTATGGGAATATACAATCACTCATGCCAATAATTCCATGGCCGCGAATTGGTATGCTGAGAAAATGGAAAAGCTTACCGGGAAAAAACCGCTATTTATTGATCATGCTTCTCCGGCGCTTGCTGCCAATACCGGTCCGGGAATTGCCTGTATTTCGCTGATGCTTGAATAGGGTAACATGATTTATTTTCAGAACATTATTCTTGAGATTGCACTGGTCATTGCCCTGTATATGACCATCATTTTTATTCTTGCACTGATCAGGAAGGATAATTCAATTGTTGATGTTGCCTGGGGAATTGGTTTTATTATTGTTGCCCTTTACTCGATAATTCAATCAGGCGAAATTGATCTTCGGAAAATGATAGTGAGCCTCTTGGTATTACTTTGGGGCTTACGGCTTTCGTTTCATATTCTGGTAAGAAACAGTGGAAAAGGGGAGGACTTCCGCTATAAAGCCTGGCGCGATTCATGGAAGTTTTTCTTCATACGTAGTTTTTTCCAGATTTTTATGCTACAGGGCCTTTTTATGTTGATTATTTCTTATCCTGTTTGGTTTATAAACTTCAGTACCGGCGGCCCTATCGGGATGTGGGATTCACTTGGTCTTATTGTTTTTGGGACTGGCTTTATGTTTGAGGTTATCGGCGATTCCCAGTTGGCCGAATTCCGGAAGGATCCTTCAAACAAAGGAAAAATAATAACAACCGGTCTGTGGTCGATATCCCGCCATCCCAATTATTTTGGAGAAGCCCTTGTTTGGTGGGGAATCTGCTTTTATACTTTAAGTTATTCAAACGGTTGGTATACACTGGTCAGCCCGGTAATCATTACCCTGTTACTTCGTTTCGTTTCAGGTGTTCCCATGCTTGAAAAGAAATATCAAAATCATCCCGATTGGAAGGAATACAAGGCCAAAACGGCTCCGTTTGTTCCTTACCTTAAGTTCTTCTAAACGATTTTAGATTTGTGTTTTACGATTTTGGAAGGAATTCCATATTTTAGCCAAAATATTCTTTAATGATCCATCCGGCCCTATTGAACCCCAGAAGTATTGTTGTTGTTGGCGGTTCCAACGATGTACAGAAACCAGGCGGGGCTGTTCTCCGAAATCTGATTGAAGGTAATTTCAAGGGAGAGTTATATGTTACAAACCTGAAGGAGACCGAAGTTCAGGGAATAAAGAGTTTTCAGAACCCATTGCAATTACCTGATGTTGACCTTGCTATAATTGCTATTGCCGCTAAATTTATTCCATCAACGATTGAACTTCTTGCAAACCTGAAAGAAACAAAAGCATTTATCGTTTTGTCGGCTGGATTCAGCGAGGAAAGTGAGGAGGGCCGTGTGCTGGAGGATGAAATTGTCGACACTGTTAACGCGGTAAATGGTTCGCTTATCGGTCCGAATTGCATCGGAGTGCTTACTCCCTGTTATCATGGGGTTTTTACAAGGCCAATTCCAACGCTTAACCCTAAAGGATGCGATTTTATTTCGGGCTCGGGCGCCACGGCTGTTTTTATCATGGAGGCGGGGATACCAAAGGGCCTCACCTTTTCACAGGTTTTCTCGGTTGGCAATAGCGCCCAGCTTGGTGTTGAGGAAATTCTCGCTCATCTCGACGAAAGTTTTCATCCGGAAACCAGTTCCATGGTGAAGCTTCTTTACATTGAAACTATATCGAAACCGCAACTCCTGTTGAAACATGCATCTTCGCTGATCAGGAAAGGCTGTAAAATTGCCGCGGTGAAGGCCGGATCATCTGAAGCAGGCAGTCGCGCTGCATCATCGCATACCGGCGCCCTGGCAAGTCCCGATGTAGCCGTTGATGCATTGTTTCGAAAGGCTGGTATCGTTCGTTGTTATGGCCGTGAAGACCTTATCAGCGTTGCTTCAGTATTCACTTTTCCAGAACTGCGTGGCAAAAACATGGCTATCATAACCCATGCCGGCGGTCCGGCCGTGATGCTCACCGATGCCCTTTCCAATGCCGGTATTAATGTGCCACATATCGAACATCCCGCTGCCAAAGAACTTCTTGCACAATTATTCCCTGGCTCTTCAGTCGCAAATCCCATCGACTTCCTCGCAACCGGAACAGCCCGACAATTGGGAACCATCATCGATTACACAGATCAGAAATTTGATGAAATTGATGGTATGGCGGTGATCTTTGGCACACCCGGACTGACTCCGGTTTTTGATGTATATGATGTTCTTGACCGAAAAATGAAGTCATCACGGAAGCCCGTTTACCCGATTTTGCCATCAATTCTCACTGCCCACGATGAGGTGAAACTCTTTGTCGAAAAAGGGAATGTATTTTTCCCCGATGAGGTGATTTTCGGAAATGCCCTTGCCCGCGTTTACCATACCCCGAAACCCGCGCCTGTTGATGTAGATTTGCCAAAGATTGACCTGCAACAGATCCGCGCAATTATTGATAATTCTGCCGATGGTTACCTTGGCCCCTCCTCAATCCAGCAGCTATTGGATGCCAGTGGAATTGCAAGGGTCAGCGAAGCAGTTGTGACCACGGTTGAAGATGCAATAAAATCGGCTTCACAGTTGGGATTTCCCGTTGTAATGAAGGTTGTTGGCCCTATTCATAAATCGGATGTCGGCGGTGTAGTAATAAACGTGAAGGATGTAAAAACTGTTGCAGGCGAATTTAGCCGTATGGTCAATATCAAAGATACAACTGCCATCCTTATTCAGCCGATGCTTTCGGGCGTGGAGCTTTTCATCGGCGCTATGTTTGAACCAAAATTTGGCCATCTTATCCTGTGTGGCATGGGAGGTATCTTTATTGAAGTATTCAAGGATGTTGCCGCGGGATTATCTCCACTTTCGAGGGAAGAGGCACTTGCCATGATCAGAAGCCTGAAGAGTTATAAGATCATCGGGGGTGTTCGAGGACAACAGGGAGTAAATGAAGAATTGTTTGCTGATGTGATGATCCGCTTGTCGGCGCTTCTCAATGCAGCGCCCGAGATAGTAGAACTTGACCTTAACCCTTTACTTGGCTCAATCGACAAGGTAGTGGCAGTAGATGCCAGAATACGTCTGTTACATTAGGCCAAGCTGCTGCAAAAACATCACCGCAAGCCCTGGTTTGAGCGCGATTGTGAATACCACTCCGAATACTGCTCCCCATAAATGTGCATCATGTCCGATGTTGTCGCGGCCTCTTTTAGCCATATAATATTCATATGCCACATAGAAAATCCCAAAAATAGGAGAGGGGATTGGAATTGGGATAAAAAACAAAAAAATACTTCCGGTTGGATAGAGAATAATACTGGAAAAAACTACTGCTGCTACAGCGCCTGATGCCCCTACGGCATTGTAAAACACGTCATTTTTATATTTTCCGAAGGCAGGAACAATCGAAAGAATGAGGCCTCCCACGTAAAGGAGAATGTAGTAAAAACTTGCCTTCCCGGGGAAATAAATTTTGAAATGGTCTTCAACGATGACACCAAATGAATAGAGTACCAGCATGTTGATAAACAGATGCACGTAGCCGGCATGAACAAAACCATAAGTGAAAAACCGGTGCCAGTGGTTGCTGTGTTTGACATCGTAGGCATTGAATTTTAATTTCGCAAAAAGATCTTCATTATTAAGGGCAAGCACCGAAATTACCGCAGTTACGAAGATAATGATGTATGTTATGACCATGATAAATAACGAAATTATTTTGTCGTTTCGATTTGTTGTTCCTGGGTAAAGTCGATTTCTGAACCAAGCACACTGTGGGGAATCAAGAAGATGGCCAGAAGAACAATTGATGCTAATATGGGCCATAACCGGTTTTCGCGGTTCTTTCTCATTACAACGAGTGCAATCACCCAGAAGATAAAGGCCACAAGTGATTTATTGTCTGTAAGGTCATGTCCGAATGGCCAGCCGGTCCAAAATGCCCCGAAGGCAATTTTCTGCATGATGGGGCCAAGGATCAATACGCCTATTCCGGTCGTAATCACTGTGATAAATGCATATAAATAGGAATTTTTTCCCTTGAAAATGACCGTCAGGCCGGTAAGGGTCGAAAACATCATCCCAAAGAACACAAATAAGATGTGTGGAAGTAAAATATACCATGCCACAAACCCGGTATACCTTAATACTGCCGGGTGATCATTGAGCAAAACCCTCTGGTCGCCTTTGATCAGGGCAACCTCATACATCACTTTTCCTGCAGGCGCCTGATGTGGAAGATATCCGATAAGGGTATCTCCGTGACGAACCATTGACTGGAAATGCCAGGTATCATAACTTTTGAAACGGCGTAGTTTCAACTCTCCCCTGATTGCAGTATCAGGGGCTACTATCTTAATCTGAGCATCGTCAGATCCGTCATATGACCTGATCAGTTTATATTTGATCAATTGCTGGCCGATTTCAGCTTTGCCGCGAACCGGGTAAGTAGGGCCGGTCATTCGCTGGTACATTGCAATTGCAATAGTGAAAATGATTGCAAAAAACCAAATCAGAATCGATTTCAATGTTGAATTCATAGATATTATAATTAAACTATATTCATTGTGTTACCTGGTAAACTTGTCATTCGTAATTCATCCACTATTTCCTGCAAAGATAATTATTTGATCTGATATTTTTGCAGCAGATCATATACTGCCTGATGAATATCTGTTCGTATGTTCATCTCTGATAATTTCTGATTGGTGGCGCTCGGATAGATACGATTCGAAAGGAAAATATATACCAGATCATTCGCGGGATCAGCCCAGATGTAGGTTCCGGTGAACCCCGAATGTCCAAAACTTTCACAGGATGTCCCTTTACACGATGGCCCATCTGATTTGAAAGTCAGCAGTGGTTTATCGAAACCTAAAGCCCGGCGATTGCCTCTTTCAGGAAACTGAACAAGGGTAAATTCACTGATGGTAGATGGTGATATATATTCTTTGCCTCCATAACTGCCATCTTGCAATAACATCTGCATGATAATTGCCAGATCGGGCGCATTACTGAAAAGACCTGCATGGCCTGAAATACCACCAAGCATGGCTGCACCGGGGTCATGCACATCACCCCGGATAAGCTGGTTCCGGAATACTGAATCATATTCAGTCGGAATGATTTGTGAGAGTGGAAACCTGTTACGGGGGTTAAAACCCATGGTAGATAATCCCAATGGCCGATAGAAGTTTGTGTCAAGGTAGCAATCAAAAGGCAAACTGCTTATTTGTTCAACTACCAGGCGCATCAGGTAAAAGCCGAGGTCGCTGTATTTATAATCGCGGTTGGGGCGAAGCGGGGAATCGATAATCCGTTTGAAAATCGTGTCGGAATAATCATTGCGTATAAATATGCTTTGTGCCACTCTTGCAGGGAACTCTTTTGATTGGCTCGGCTGATAAATCAACAGGTCGGGAAATCCATTATTGATGGTCGATTTATAAAACGGGATCCAGTCCTGCAAGCCTGCCTGGTGTGCCATTATATCGCGGATACGGAGGTTTGCTTTATTGCTTCCTTTGAGAAGGGGCAGATATTTCTCAATGCTGTCATCCAATTTTATCATCCCCTGGTCGTATAACTTCATGATAGCCAGTGTAGTGGCTGCGACTTTCGTGACAGAAGCCAAATCATAAATATCATTCATGTTTACCTTCACTGTGTCGTCATACCTGGGCTTTCCGAATGCTTTCTCATAAAAGACTTTTCCGTTTTTTGCAAATAAAATCTGGCATCCGGGATAGGCGCCTGATCTGATACCCTGAAGTGCAATAGAATCAATAATTTTCAATGATTCACGTGGCAATCCGATCTCCTCGGGCATTACAAATTCAAGCCTGTTCTTTTCAGTTTTATCACCGGTTTCAAAAGCGAAATGATTGGCAGTTACCGGGAGTTTGCCTTCTGCCCCGATCCCGCCAAAAATCATTTCGGCAACTGCCAATTGTGTGGAGGGATTGTCCTGATAAGCAACCACGATGGCTTCAGGTTTGGATGGATTGGGGATTTTGTCCAAAGAGTATGGAGTTCCGAAAAGGGCGATGATGGTACGGTTTGAGCGGGTAATCGTATCAATCAGCCTGATCATGGGTTGTCTCAGTCCGAAAGTATCGGCGGCATTGCTGTTGATGCCATGAATTCCGATGATAACGATATCGAAGGCTGAAACCTGAGTGTATATGCTGTCGGACAGGGGTTTTGAGAATTTTTGTGGTAAATTAAAGGTGTTCAGGTTCATATACCTGTTCATCGTTGACTGAAACAGGTTTTGCAACGAATCGCCGATCGATAGTACGGCTATCTTCCTGCGGTCAAGGCCTGTCAGCGGAATTATCCTCAATTCATTTTTAATCACGGTAACCGATTCATTCACCATTTTCTGACGGATCATTTCTGCCTCTGGTGGGTTCATGTCAGCGACCAGGTTGTTGAGGTTTATGACCGGTTTATGCATCAGCCCTAGTTTTTGCTTCAGCGCCAGTATCCGACGGCACTTGTTTTCAATTGTTTCCATTGATAACAATCCGCTGTCGATGGCAGTTTTAATTCTCCGAACAGCGATATCCATATCCTGTGGAAGCAACAAAATGTCATTTCCGGCCTGCAAAGCCATTATCTCGATTTCACCTGGTTTATAATATTTTGTAACGCCCTGCATGTCGAGTGCATCCGTAATGACAAACCCATTGAACCCAAGCTGCTCTTTGAGAAGACCGGTGATTACATTTTTTGAAAGGGTTGCAGGGATATTCTTTGCAGAATCGAGGCTTGGCACATAAAGATGCCCTGTCATTACACCCATCACACCCTTTTTAATTAATTCCCTGAACGGGTATAACTCGATCGAATCCATGCGTTGCCTGCTATGGCTGATAACCGGAAGTGTCAGGTGTGAATCGTTATCTGTGTCTCCGTGTCCGGGAAAATGTTTTGCAGTGGCCATAATACCCTCGTCCTGCATTCCTTTCATGTAGAGAATACTTTTACGTGCGACCATATAACGGTCTTCACCAAACGACCTGAAGCTGATGACCGGATTTTTAGGATTGTTATTTATGTCAACGACTGGCGCAAAATTTATCTGGATCCCTAACCGTTTGCAACTCTTAGCAATTACGCGTCCCATCTCATATATGAGTGAATCATCCTTTATTGCGCCCAGCGCCATCTGACGGGGGAAGGAGAAAGCGCTGTCGAGCCGCATACCCAATCCCCATTCAGCATCGGTTGCTATAAGCATTGGCGTTTGCACCAATTGTTGAAGCCGGTTTGTCAGTATGGCCTGCTTAACAGGGGATCCTTTAAAAAAACAAACACCACCGACATTGTATTTTTGAATTATATGAATAAGACTGTCATTGTAGATCGAGTCTTTCCATGAAAAGGCCCGGATAATGCATAATTGAGCGATGCGCTGTTCGATCGTCAACGATTTGTAAACAGAATCAACCCATGCAGGATCTATTGTTGATGATATGCCCCTGAATGGCATACAAAGTAATGGTCCGATAAACATCAGGATAAAAAATACCATCTTTTTCATAGGATCAATTCAGCTTGCACAAAAGAACTAAAAACAATGATATGACAGTCAAATCTTATGCATATTTATTAACAGCCACCCGACCTCCTGTGGTTAATATAATATCTTTGCCCTTGTTCCGTTTTAATGAAAAAACTCAACTGTAATTTGTCATTCGTAATTCGTAATTCGTCATATGCTTTCAATAGATGATTTAGAAAAAATTGCCTCGCAGGTTAGGCGGGACATTGTTAGGATGGTCAATGGAGTTGCCTCGGGCCATCCCGGCGGGCCTTTGGGAAGCGCTGATTTCCTGGTAGCTCTTTATTTTAAAATAATGAAGCCTGATCCTGCACAATTCACTATGAATGGAGTGGGCGAGGATCTGTTCTTTCTTTCAAACGGACATCTTTCTGCCGGATGGTACAGCGTTTTAGCGCGTTACGGTTATTTTGACACTGAGGAACTTGGAACATTCCGCAAGCTGGGTTCGCGTTTGCAAGGGCATCCTGCCACGGCGGAGGGGTTACCTGGTGTTCGCATTTGTTCAGGTTCGCTGGGACAAGGATTGTCGGTGTCAATTGGGGCGGCATTGGCAA
Organism: Bacteroidota bacterium; assembly: GCA_037137455.1. Classification (GTDB taxonomy): domain Bacteria; phylum Bacteroidota; class Bacteroidia; order Bacteroidales; family FEN-979; genus CAIVAT01. Next base: position 35,038 of record JBAXKG010000018.1, on the reverse strand, counting down.
AAAAAATGAACAACGATGAACACCTGGTTTACTGTCTGATGGGCGATGGCGAACTTCAGGAGGGACAGAACTGGGAAGCGCTTATGTTTGCAGCCGGCAACAAGGTTGACAATATTATTGCTGTTGTCGACTACAATGGTCAGCAGATTGATGGCCCTAATGATAAAGTTTTACCCTTGGGCGACCTTCAGGCAAAATTCAAAGCCTTCGGCTGGAATGTAATCACAATGTATGGTAACGATATGAATGAGGTTGTTGAAACGCTTAAAAAAGCGCAATGGTACACCGGTCAGGGGCAGCCGGTAATGATACTTATGACAACTCACATGGGATATGGTGTTGATTTTATGCTCGACAATCATGAATGGCATGGAATTTTTCCCAATGATGAACAAATGAAAAAAGCCCTTGAGCAACTTAATGAAACGCTGGGAGACTATTAATAATGATCAGCTACCAATGACCAGTTTCCAATTTAAAAAATCATCATTTGTTATTGGTCATTCATATATTTTAATGATTTTATTTTCACTTTCGCTGAGTGGATTTTCCCAGGCCACTAAGGAGCAGGGAATACCCAAGCCTGTCACCCGTATTTTATTTGTGTTTGATGCCTCTCAGAGTATGTATGGCCGGTGGCAGAGCGATACAAAATTCAATATGGCAGTAAATCTTTTCTCAAACATTCTTGACAGCCTCCGTGTACAAACCAACCTGGAACTGGCTTTACGCATATACGGGCATCAGAAGCCCTTCCCTCCGCAGGATTGCAATGATACCCGGCTTGAGGTTCCGTTTGGTAAAGATAATATTACAAAAATAAAACATGTGCTTAAAACGATTATTCCCAAAGGAACAACCCCAATTGCCTATGCCCTTTCCCAGGCCCCTAAAGATTTTCCTCCCTGTGATAACTGCAGAAATGTTGTGATTCTCATTACCGATGGACTCGAAGAATGTGGTGGCGATCCTTGTGCTGTATCCCTTGACCTGCAGAAGAAGGGTATCATGTTGAAGCCATTTATCGTAGGCATTGGAAAGAATTTCCGCGACCAGTTTGAATGCGTAGGCACCTATTTTGATGCTTCGAATGAGAAGGAATTCAGGAATGCCCTCAATGTTATCATCTCCCGCACTTTAAACCCGACAAGTCTCCAGGTAAATTTGCTTGATATTTATGGGAAACCAACCGAAACCAATATCAACATGACATTTTATGATAATTTTTCGGGAATTCCCAGGTACAATTTTATTCACTCATTAAATGCCAAAGGACTTCCCGATACTCTCGATATTGATCCGTTGATAACTTATAATGTGGTAGTGCATACCATCCCGCCTGTTCGCAAAGATAGTGTGAAACTCACTCCCGGAAAGCATAACATCATTGGCATTGACGTTCCGCAAGGGTACCTGGCATTTAAATCATCAGGCAACAGTACACTAAAAAATCTTCCTTGTATAATCCGCAAAAAGGGTGAACATGAAACAATCAACCTCCAGCAGTTTGATCAGCTCGAAAAATACCTGACAGGTTTTTATGATGTCGAGATTTTATGTTTGCCAAGGATCATCGTGAAGGATGTTGAAATTAAACAAAATCATACCACCACTGTCGAAATGGCTCTTCCCGGTATCGCGGTGATACAGAAATCAATTAATGGATATGGCAGTCTTTACCAGGAGGATAAAAACAAGCTGGTATGGGTGTATAACCTGAGGGACAATCAACAGCAACAGGAAACGCTTTATTTGCAACCAGGATCATATCGCGTAGTATTCCGGTCAAAATATTCGAATAAATCATCTTATTCTACCGAAAAAATTTTCAAAGTTGAACCTGGTCAAACAGTCAATTTAAAATTATATCCGAACTGAAATGACAGAATTTACAAATTTTGGCTCCAAAGATACCCGGTCTGGTTTTGGCGAAGCCTTACTCGAGTTGGGAACGCAAAACCCTGATGTGGTCGCATTGTGTGCTGACCTAACCGGATCAATGAAGATGGATGCTTTTGCCCATAAATTTCCTGATCGTTTTATTCAGGTTGGGATTGCTGAAGCCAATATGATGGGATTGGCTGCAGGACTGACTATTGGTGGAAAAATTCCATATACCGGTACATTCGCAAATTTTTCAACCGGAAGGGTATATGATCAGATCAGGCAATCGATTGCCTATTCAAACAAAAACGTGAAAATCTGTGCCTCGCATGCCGGTCTGACTTTGGGTGAGGACGGAGCGACTCACCAGATGCTTGAGGACATAGGAATGATGAAGATGCTTCCAAACATGACGGTGATCAATCCTTGCGATTTTAATCAGACTAAGGCTGCTACCTTAGCAATTGCAAACCATTCAGGACCAGTTTATCTGCGGTTTGGACGACCGAAATGGCCAAATTTCACACCTCCCGGACAAACGTTTATAATTGGAAAAGCATTGTTGCTTAACGAGGGCCCGGATGTTTCAGTCTTTGCAACCGGGCATATGGTATGGAATTCTTTGCAAGCTTGTAAAATTCTGGAGGAACAGGGAATTCACGCGGAAATTATCGACATTCACACCATCAAGCCCCTTGATGAGGATGTAATTCTTGCCTCTGTCAGAAAAACAGGATGTGTTGTATCGGTTGAGGAGCATATGATGAATGGTGGTCTTGGTGACAGCATCGCTCAGCTTCTGTCTCGAAATCATCCTGCCCCTATGGAAATGGTTGCTGTGAACGATAAATTTGGAGAAAGCGGAAAACCCGAAGATCTGTTGAAAAAGTTCGGCCTTGATGTGCCGGATATCGTTGCTGCTGCTTTAAGAGCTATTTCCAGAAAATAATACAATTAAGTTACTCGATCAACCCATCCGTTTAGTGTGATCATTTCGCGACAGCAGAATGGGAATTTCCCTGTCAACGTAAAGCGGAACGGTTTCAACGGTTACATTACTGGTATCCAGTCCCAGGGCTCTTACTTCAGTTATACCAAATCGCTTGAAGATAGTGTAGAGGTCCATCACGAACTGCTCTCTCGGCGGAAAATCAAAATCATAATTCTGGATCCGGTCGATGACTACAAAGCGAAAATCAGCGCTTACGAAATGCTTGCGAAGTGAAGCGTATTGGCTCAGCATGTCAATTTCGTGGTTATGACTAAGCTCCTCCAGTACCTGCCTGAAAAACAGGTTCACCCTGGGCTGAACTTTAAACCCTATTTTGAAATCCACTTTAATCAAAGTACCCGGTATGATATGGGTAATTTTGTATTCCAGCACATGTGGTTCATCGAGGATATCCACATGCAGCAACCAGTAAAGGTCGGCACGCTTCGGATGTTTGTTCAGTATGGAATAAATGATCTTTGATTCAATATCAGTTACTTTATTGGCTTTTGTAAGGAATACCAGGTTCGTTGCATATTTTGGCACAGTCTGATCCTGGCTAAGATCTTTGATCACCTCCACATAATTCTCGATTCGCAGAAATTCGATAAAACTGTTTTTGATCCGACGGCCACTGAACCATACATACATTATCAAAAAAAGGAACCCGCCTAGCAACAGGGTGAACCATCCTCCATGCATGAACTTGTTCAGGTTTGCAATCAGGAAGGAGCCTTCAATAGATAGATAAACAATCAGAAATACGATGATAACATAGATAGGCACCTTTTTATAAAATAGATAAATGCTCAGCAGGCTGGTGGTCATCAGCATGGTAATTGTGATCGAAAGTCCATACGCTGCTTCCATGTTTGATGAACGCTGAAAGAAGAGTACAACAAAAAGACAGGAAAAATATAGCATCCAGTTGATACTGGAAATGTACATCTGCCCTTTGATATTTGTTGGGTAATTTATCTTGATCTTTGGCCAGAAATTAAGAGAAATGGCTTCACTGATAAGGGTATAAGAACCGCTGATGAGGGCCTGGCTTGCAATAATGGCGGCGGCAGTAGATATAAGTACCCCGATGATCAGGAACCAATGCGGCATAATGGAAAAGAAGGGATTAGTCCATTCATAAATACTATCAGAGTTCAGAATGATCCAGGAGCCCTGTCCGAAATAATTAAGCAAAAGCGTAATCTTGACATAGACCCATGTGATGCGAATATTTTTCAGTCCGCAATGGCCCAGATCGGAGTAAAGGGCTTCGGCCCCCGTGGTGCATAGAAATACTGCTCCCATGAGCAGGAATCCCTGCGGATATTTTGTAAGAAAAACGTAGGCATAATGAGGATCAACCGCTTTGAGTATCGATGGATTGTTGATGATCTGTGAAAATCCAAGCACTCCTAACATTGCAAACCAGATGAACATAATGGGGCCGAATGATTCGCCTACAGCCTTTGTCCCGAATTTCTGGACAAAAAAGAGGCCGGTTATGATCACAATTACGATGGGCAAAACCGGAATACGCGGATTTACGATGGCAAGTCCTTCCACCGCTGAAACGATTGTGATTGATGGGGTGATCACTCCATCAGCAAGAAGTGTGCTGCCACCGATAATTGCAAAAACATAGGCCCATTTAGCCCTTTTCCGGATAAGGGCAAACAGTGAGAAGATGCCGCCTTCCCCGTTATTGTCGGCACGCAGCGTGATAATGATATATTTAACGGTAGTTTGAAGCGTAAGTGTCCAGAAAATGCAGGATAACCCACCCATAATGAACTGAGGAGTAATTGAATTTGCCCCTGCAACAATGGCTTTCATTACATACAAAGGGGATGTTCCTATATCTCCATAAATTATTCCAAGGGTGATAAGTAACCCCGCGGCTGAAATTGCCTGAGTATGAGACTTATGCGCGGGGCTTGGCATATGAGGAAATGATTAAGCTGTCTTTAAAAAAAGTGTGCAAATGTAACCCTTTTTAAATAAATACATTTCAGCATTTAATTATACTGATAACATGGTAATAATAAGCTAACCCCAATGTTTGGTCAGATCATTTCGGGTAAGCAATACCGGGGTATCCTTATCAATATAGAGCGGAACAGTTTCAACAGTGACATTGCTGGTATCCAAACCCAGTGACCGAACTTCGCTGATGCCAAATCTTTTAAAGATGGCATACAAATCCATTATAAATTGTTCTCTGGGAGGGAAGTCGAAATCGTAATTCTGAATCCGGTCGATCACAACAAAACGGAAATCGCTTAAAATGTTGAATTGCCTCAGTGAACTATAATGACTCAACAGGTCGATCTCCTTATTCCTGCTCATTTCTTCGAGCACCTGCCTGAAAAACAGGTTTATTCTGGGTTGAACTTTAAAACCGATTTTGAAATCGACTTTGATTAATATTCCCTGGATTATATGAGTGACCTTGTATTCGAGCACATGGGGTTCGTCCAGAATGTCGATATGGAGCATCCAATATGTATCAGCCCGCTTTGGTTGTTTGTTTAAAATTGAATATATGATCTTTGACTCAACATCGGTTTCTCTGTTGGCTTTAGTGAGAAAAACCAGGTTAGTGGCATATTTTGGAATTGATTTATCTTTTGAAAGAGCTTTGATAATATCAACATATTGATCAATTTTAAGAAACTCAATAAAGCTGTTCTTGATTTTTCGTCCATGGAACCATACATACATGATAATAAAGAGGACGCTGCCAAGCATGAAGGTAATATATCCGCCATTGAGGAATTTATTCATGTTTGCTATCAGGAAGGATCCTTCAATGGTAAGGTAAACAATCAGAAACAGCGCCAGCATATATTTCGGAACATGCTTGTAATACAGATATATTCCCAGCAATATGGTCGTCATCAGCATTGTTATGTTGATCGTTAGTCCATAGGCTGCCTCCATGTTTGCTGATTTTTGAAAAAACAGCACGATACAAACGCAACAGATATAAAGGATCCAGTTAATACTGGAGATATACATTTGTCCTTTGATGTTTGTGGGGTAATTAATTTTAACCTTTGGCCATAAATTCAGTGAGATGGCTTCGCTGATCAGGGTGAATGAACTGCTTATCATGGCCTGGCTGGCGATGATGGCTGCCACGGTGGCGATGATAATTCCGGGCATAAGAAACCAGGAAGGCATGATTGCAAAAAACGGGTTAGTCCATTCATTCACGAAATCGGCATTTTTCAGTATCCAGGCTCCCTGTCCGAAATAGTTGAGCAACAGGCATACTTTCACGAAACCCCAAGTAATCCTTATATTTTTTCGACCACAGTGGCCAAGGTCCGAATAGAGTGCATCGGCTCCTGTGGTACATAAAAATACTGCCCCCAGCAGGACGAACCCCTTTGGGTATTTAGTCAGAAAATCGAAGGCATATACAGGATTCATTGCATTAAGGATCTCAGGGTATTGGAAAAGTTGCAAAAAGCCAAGAACGCCAAGCATTGAAAACCATATAAACATAATCGGGCCAAATGATTTGCCTATCATTTTGGTTCCGAATTTTTGGATCAGGAATAGTAGTGTGATAATGACCACCGCTATGGGTACCACGGGTAAACGGGGATTTTTTATAAGTACCCCCTCAATTGCTGAAACAATGGTGATGGCCGGTGTGATTATACTATCGGCAAGAAGTGTGCATCCCCCGATAATTGCAAACAGGAATGCCCATTTGGCTCTTTTCCTGATCAGGGCGAAAAGTGCAAATATTCCACCCTCACCTTTATTGTCGGCACGTAAAGCAAAAGTGATATATTTAATTGTGGTTTGCATCGTGAGGGTCCAGAAAATGCAGGAGAGCCCTCCAATGATGAAAGGAGCATTAATGGAACTGGCGCCGGCAACGATAGCGCGCATTACATACAGGGGAGAGGTTCCGATATCACCGTAAATAATCCCCAAAGTGACAATCAACCCGGCGGTCGTTATTTTGTCAATCTGACTTTTATTTACAGTATGGTTCATTATAATTATGTGATTTTCTTTCTATCCAGGAATTTGTTGATGAAAGCAATTATCATTGGTAAAAGTGATATGAATATTATAACCAGGATTACCAGGCTGAAATTATTTTTCACAAAGGGAATATTACCAAAAAAATAACCGGCAATACAAAATGATGCGACCCACAGGAACCCGCCAATAATATTAAATGATGTAAACCGCCTGTAGCTCATTGTACCAATGCCGGCTACAAAAGGTGCAAAAGTCCTGATGATGGGCATAAACCTGGCAATGATTATCGTTTTCCCGCCATGTTTTTCATAAAAAGCATGGGTCTTATCGAGATATTCGCGTTTGATTAACCGGTAGTTCTTTTCATAAACTGTCTTTCCCAGGTACTTACCTGTAAAGTAATTGACAGTATCTCCGATAAATGCTGCGGTGGTCAGCAACGGGATAAGCGCCATAATACTGAGTGGTTCTCCATCCATGGCTGCCACTGTTCCTGCAGCAAATAGCATTGAGTCGCCAGGCAAAAAAGGGGTGACCACAAACCCGGTCTCCATGAAAACAATTATGAATAAAATAAGGTAGGTCCAGGTGCGATAATCTGTGACCCATTGTTGAAGGTGAACATCGATATTGAGGATGATGTCGAGGAAATTCTTGAGAAGTTCGAGCATATAAATGGTTTTTATTTGAAGATCATGCGAAGGACATAGAAAAGCAAACCTGATAAGGCAATAGTTACAGGCAGGGTAATAAGCCATGCGATAAGAATGTTTTTAACGGTTCCCATTCGCAGGTTTTGCCTTCCACTACCCGCAACCATGGTTCCTGCAATGCCTGATGATAAAACATGCGTGGTGCTTACCGGAAGGCCGAACATGGTTGAAGCGCCAATAGTGCAGGCTGCAACTATTTCAGCGCTGGCGCCTTGTGCGTAAGTGAGGTGCGTTTTCCCGATTTTTTCTCCAATGGTCACCACGATACGTTTCCATCCGATCATGGTACCGAGGCCTAATGAAATCGAAACCAGAAGAATGACCCAGCGCGGGGAATATTCAGTATTCGCCTTGAATTTCTTGAGATTAGAGTTGATAATCGCTAAACGTGTGGGTGAAATCTGTACTAATGGTTGTGATTTTAAGCTTTTTAAAATGGATTCGGTTTTTTTACTCACCAGGATAATAGCCTTCCTTATTTTGAAGTGATCTTCTGTTTTCAGGTTATCGAAAGTCTTTACCCCTATAAGTGTCTCTTTCATGAATTCCAGATTCATAACAACCGCATTGAGTGAAATACGTTCAGCGGGACGAAGAGCAGCTGTATTGAAATGTGTCAGGTTCCATTCAATCTGGCGTGTCTGATAAAGCAGGTTTTCTGGTTTTTTAGACCTGTCAACAGAAAAGTATGCTGGTGAAAATCCAATAAGAATAAGCATGATGAGCCCGACTCCCTTTTGTCCATCGTTCGAGCCGTGGGCATAACTCACGCTGGTGCAGGTTAAAATCAGGATGCTTCTGATCCACAATGGAGGAGCTTTTTTTGCCGGGGGTTCCTTGAATATCAATTTATTCTTCACAGTTTTGCGCAGGATATACATCAGGAATAACGCGAATGCAAAACCGAAAACAGGTGAAATCAACAATGAAAGCCCTACATCGATAACCTTATTCCAGTTCAATGCAAAGGTTGAAACACCTGGTAATAGATAATAGGCCAGTCCGACACCGAAGATTGATCCAATCAGTGTATGTGAGCTGCTACAGGGTATACCTATATACCAGGTCGCGAGGTTCCACACTATGGCAGTGATAATGAGCGCCAGTATCATTGAAATACTGTGTGTCAGATTCTGGTCTACAAGTAGTTCCACCGGTAACAGGTTGACGATCCCCATCGCTACTGCTATTCCGCCAACATTTACCCCGATAAAGTTCCACAGGCCCGACCATACTACGGCTGTTGTCGGTTTCAGCGAATGGGTATATATCACAGTGGCCACCGCGTTGGCTGTGTCATGGAACCCGTTGATGAATTCGAATGCACAGGCAGCCAGCAGGCATATGAGCAAGAGTACCGTATAAGAGGCGCCAAGACCGAACATTTCGTTCACTTTAGGGATAGCCGGAAAATGCCCGGATTATGAAGTGGAAAATTAAAAAGAAAATCCCGACTTGCAAGAACTTGTTAAAAATTATGTATAACTATTGGGGTTATTATCGCGCTTTTTATCAATTAACCTGAAACCCTCTTTTAGTAAGAAAGGTGTAAGGATCGTAGTAAGCAGAGCCATGAGAACCAAAATCGAAAAAACGGGAACATCAATAAATCCTTTCGCCAGTGCAATGTTGGCAATCACCAGTTCCATGATCCCGCGGGCATTTAGCCCAAGGCCAAGGGTTATCGATTTAGCCTGGTTGAACCCTGCAAGCCTCCCACCAAGGTATCCTCCGAAAATTTTACTGAAAAAGGAGGCAAAGAGAATAGCAATTAAAAGCATCCCATTATCGAACGACCCGAAATTAAAGGAGATTCCCATCGTGGCGAAAAAAATCGGGGCCAGAAAACCCATCGTAATCCCTGAAATGCTTCGCTGTACCTTTTCGAAATCACGGTTGGCAAACATGCTTCTCGGGATCAGAATGGCGCCAAAAAAAGCGCCAACTACGAAATGCAATCCCAGCAGTTCGGCAATGCTTGAAAAAATCAGGACGAACAGGATGACAAGTGCAAAAATCGACTCTTTGCCACGGAGGTAGCGAGTGAATTCGTTCATCCTTGGATTGATAACATTGACCTTCCGTTTTGCAAGCTTGAAAAAATGGTAAGCTATCATCAGGATGCCGGTAAAAACGCCTACTTTCATGGTGGTGAAAAGTATGGAAACAGTCAAATCGCCCAGATTTTTGGTGGTATCATTGAAATCAAGGATGATTCCGAGAATTAAAAGCGCGATGATGTCATTGAAAATTGCTGCTGAAATAATCCGTTGCCCAACATCGGTCTTTAGCTTTCCAAGGTCCATCAGAATCCTGATGCTTACCGGTAACGCGGTTATGGCGATACACAAACCGAGAAAGATTGTAAAACTATATGAAAAATGAAAAATTAATCCTATACTAATCCCACTGGCCATTGGCACAATGAATCCAAGCAAGGCGATCCAGATGTTTTTCCCGCGAATTGAATTCCTTATCTCCTCCACTTCAATTTCCATTCCGGCTAAAACGATCAGCATGAATACGCCTAATTCGGCGATGACCTTAATCTCACCTGCGTCCGGAATAATATGTAGAACAGAGGGTCCAAGAATCACACCGGCAATTACCTCTCCGATCATAGATGGCTGCCTGAAACGTTCTGCCAACTCGCCCAGGAATTTTGCAACTAATAAGAGAATAAGCAGGTTAACTATGAAAGGTAGTTGAGTGTGGACGAGATGAAACATACAGATCGTAAATTCCTGAATTCATCTGCAAAATTAGTCTCTTTTCCGATACCATTTAATAAAATGGTTACCCTTATGTTTAGTTTCTGTTTGAGTGGAAACATTACCTTTGCAACCATGGACTTGACCTCTATTGTTGACATAGGACCCCTTCGAACTTCTTATCTGGAACTCATTGCCGTAGTATTTGGTTTGCTTTGTGTTTGGTTCATGAAGAAAGAAAGTTTACTGGCCTTCCCTTTGGGCATCGTTAACGTGCTCATTTACGTTTATATATTTTTTTCTGCAAGGCTTTATGCCAATGCTGCTATTAATGGCTTTTTCTTCATCACGAGTGTTTACGGTTGGTATAACTGGACCAGGAAAGACACCCATGATAAAACCATCCGGATAACGCAATGTTCAAAACTTGAAATCTTACTGAACTTCCTGGCAATAATCATCTTTTTTATAATCATTCGGATTGTACTGGTGCGGTATACTTCAAGCCAGATCCCGACCTGGGATGCAATGACTACTGCGGTTTACATTATAGCCTCCTGGCTGTTGTCACGAAAAAAAATCGAAAATTGGATCCTTTGGATTGCTGCCGATACAATTATGATCGGCCTTTGTGCCTGGGAAGGTCTTTACTTCAGTAGTTTTCAGTATTTCGTATTTACAATTATTGCCACTCTCGGATTCCTTGAATGGAGAATAAAACTGATGAAATGATCAGGCGAATAGCGGTTACAGGCCCTGAATCAACCGGTAAGTCAATTCTCACCGAACAACTCGCCATCTATTTCAATACATCATGGGTTCCGGAATATGCCCGTGAATATCTTGAAAAATTGGGCAGGCCATACGAGGAAAATGATATCGTGAAGATCGCCAAGGGTCAGCTGGCCCGTGAGAGTAATCAATTAAAATCGGCCGACAAGTACCTTTTTTGCGACACGGAACTTTTGGTTACTAAAATTTGGAGTGAGGTAAAATTTAATCGCTGTGATCAATGGATTCTGAAAAAAATCGAAACACACCACTATGATCTCTACCTTCTGTGCGATATCGATCTCCCGTGGCAATCTGATCCATTGCGAGAACATCCTAATAGACGGCAATATCTTTATAATTTGTATTACAATGAGTTAAGCGACAGACACTTCCCTTTTGACGTGATTAGCGGGACAGGCGATGAGCGTATGAACAGTGCACTGAAAACTATTGAAAACTTTCCTTTTTAAATTCAATCCGATTTCAGATATTTGAACCTTACAAATAGCTTCCTGCCGTGAATCGAAAGATCAGGGTTCTCTTTTTACCTAAATGGTATCCTCACAGGTATGATCCAATGCCGGGATTATTCATTCAACGCCAGGCCGAAGCTCTCACGCCATATTGCGATGTTGCAGTAATTTATGTACATCCCGATCCCGATTGCCCGAACAAATATGAAGCTGAATTTTGTGAGGAAAATGAAGTCAGGGTTTTGAGGGTTTATTACAAGGTTAGCGGATCTACAACCTCTGGAATTTGCAAAGCGCTAAATTGGTTGAAGTATTACCGGGCCGGCATGAAAGCAATCCACAGCATCAGGCAATTTGCTCCCGACATTGTCCATGCCCACGTGCTTACCCGCATCGGATTCATTGCCTGGAGGGTTTGCCGTAAACAACATATTCCCCTCGTGATTTCTGAACATTGGTCGCGGTATTTTCCTGAAAACAATTCTTACAATGGATGGTTAAGGAAATGGTTAACTTCTTTTATAGTTAAAAAAGCATCATTGGTTATTGCTGTATCAGAACCGCTTAAATTGGCCATGCAGAAATATCACCTGAATAACCAGAACTTTCAGGTCATTCCAAATGTTGTTGATACGGAAATTTTCAATGCAGCTTCATCTGTTTCGGAAAAACCTTTGAAAATCATAGTCCATATCTCCTGTTTCGAAGATAAATCGAAAAACATTTCCGGGTTATTGGATGCGATAATTGATCTTTCCCGGATGCGCAATGATTTCCTATGCCTGCTTGTTGGTGAAGGCCCTGATTTGAATTCTGTGAAGGCGTATGCTCAATCCCTTGAAATTATTGATACCTTTGTGTGTTTCACTGGTTTAAAAACAGGAATTGAGTTAGCTGAGATTCTTGGAAGTGCAGATTTCACGGTGATCTCAAGCAATTATGAAACGTTCGGTACCGTGATAATCGAAAGTTTGGCTTGTGGAATTCCTGTTGTTGCAACCAGGGTTGGAGTTGCCCCGGACGTTATAAATGAAAAAAACGGTTTACTGGTACCTCCCCGAGATAAAAATGCTATGGTACACGCGCTGAACAGGATGCTTGATCAATGCAGAGCTTATGACAAAGCGGCTATAAAAGCTGATTTATCAGAAAAATTTACTAAAAAAACAATTGGGATCCAACTCGTTGAGCTATACCGGCCGTTGATTCCTGAAAATAGTTTAACGCTGTAATTTTACCCTTCATGGCTAAGGAAACCAAAGAAAAAAAATCAATTCACTTGCGGTTTGCAGTCATGTGTAATGGAACAGTATTCCAGCAATGGCAAGTCGATGCATTGAAGGAATTGAAAGCCCATGGCCACGAACTTGTTTTGTTGATAAGAGATGTTCGTGAGAACCGGGAAATAAAACATGGGAGGCGGATACAGAAAATAAAATGGAGCAATTTCCTTTTTTATTATCTGGAAAAACGATTTTTCAAGCCGAAGGTCAAGAACCTCGTTGACATCTTCAAAGACCTCGAAGGGATTGATACACTTCCCTGCACCGTTGAACGACTGGGGTATTCAGAATATTTTCCCAGTGCAGAAGTAGAAGCAATCCGTATGTACGGACTGGACTTTATCCTCCGCTTCGGATTTAACATAATCCGCGGCGATATTCTTAGCGCTGCCCGTTTTGGGGTTTGGTCGTTTCATCACGATGATGAATTGAAATACCGCGGAGGCCCGGCTGGATTCTGGGAGATATTTGATGGAGATCCGGTTAGCGGCGCCATATTACAACGACTCACCGATAAACTCGATGGAGGAATTATCCTGAAGAAGGGGTACATTAAAACAGTCATGCATTCTTATAAGGGAAATCTGCATCAACTATTTTCAGTCACCTCCTCCTGGCCGGCTCAGGTTGCCGATGAAATTTTACTTTTCCCTGCTGATTTCGTATCATCCAGCGAAACCACGGCCCCTGTATATAAAGTTCCGGGTAATTATCATCTGATACAGTTTGTGCTGAAACTTTTATGGAACAGAATCAGATTTTATTACAAAGAATTGGTCGCGGCAGAGGTTTGGAATGTCGGACTTATTCAAAAGCCGATTCATGAAGTTGCGCTTGGGCCTGAAATATTAAAAAAATCTGATATAACATGGCTGCGGCAATTTGCCCGTACCAAATACCTGGCCGACCCATCGGGTTTTATCGAGAATGGGAAACTTCATATACTTGTTGAGGATTACAGCTATAGGCGGCAGAAAGCCAATATTTCAGAAATCATCTGGGACATAAACCGCGACAGTTTTTCTGTTCCGATCAGGATCATTGAGGGAGACAAACATCTTTCCTATCCATACATTGTAAGGCATCAGCAAATGGTTTATTGCGTTCCTGAGTCATTTCGATCATCGAACATTACCCTTTACTATCGAAATTTTTCAGAAGAGGCATTTATTGAAGACCACCTTTTGCTTGATAAGGTTGAAGCTGTTGATCCTACTCTTTTTTTTCATGACGGTTACTGGTGGTTGTTTTTTACAATTAAAAAATACTCAACAACACATCTGTACATATATTATTCGAATGAGCTTAAAGGCAGGTATGAACCACACCGTCGCAACCCGGTGAAGATTGATATACGGTCGGCGCGACCTGCAGGCACACCTTTTATTTATGAGGGGATACTTTACCGGCCAGCCCAGGATTGTTCAGTTACATATGGCGGCCGCGTGGTAATCAACAAGGTTTTACGTCTTACAACGGATGAGTTTGTCGAACAAACCATCAGAGTCATCGACTCTGTGCCGGGAAGTCCGTTTGATAAGGGGTTACATACCATGTCGCAGGTCGGGAATTACACCCTGATTGATGGTAAGCGTTACCGGATCAACCGCTTTTTCTTTATGAGCCAGCTTAGGGAAAAACTGAATAAACAGTATCCGGAAAATGGTCAATAAAATTCTCGGGACCATCGGGACGCGCATGATCAATGCGATTCTGGCCTTCGTGATCTGGATATTAAATGCACATTACCTCGGTCCTGAAAAAGTTGGAACCATTTTCCTGATTATCTTTTCTGTTTCCATAATTCAGCTTTTTATCAACTTTGTGGGGGGCGCTGCACTTATATACCTCACTCCCCGTACAGGCATATTTAAATTGATCGTTCCCGCCTACATCTGGACATTTCTTGTAACAATATTATGTAGCGCCCTGCTGAGTTTTATTGCTGCAATATTTCCGGTTTTGGAAGTCATTCCCGCCGGATATTTCTGGCAGGTATTGTTTCTGGCCCTTATCATGTCGTTTGCATCGGTGAACTTTATGCTGCTTTTAGGCCTCGAGAAAGTAAAAACCTACAACTACATCAATCTTGTACAGATCATTGTTCTTTTTCTGATTCTGCTGTTTTGCCTTTTTGGACTCCGGTTAATTGATGTTATGGCATATTATTGGGCCATTCTCATATCCTATTCCATTGCATTTCTTATCAGCTTTTACCTGCTATGGCCATCGTTCAGAAAGGTTCCCCTGACCAAAATGAAATCATTACTAATGGAAATTCTGCGATTTGGAACTTATGTGCAATTTGCCAATATTTTCCAGACCCTGAATTACCGGCTCAGCCTGAAGTTTGTCGATTTTTTTTCGGGAAGGGCCGCGGTAGGTGTCTTGTCGATCGGGCTTACACTTGCAGAAGGTCTCTGGCTGATCAGCCGGAGCATTGCCATGGTTCAATATTCCCGTCTTTCAAACGAGATGAATTATGATTATTCGGTTAGGCTGACACTGACATTTGCGAAAATAACATGGGTTGTAACCGGAATCGCCATGCTTTTGCTCCTTGCCGTCCCCAATTTTATTTTCACAGCCCTCTTTTCTGCCAGGTTCGGTGATATAAAAATGGTTATTGCTTCACTGGCAATTGGAATTGTTACACTGAGCGTTTCCATGATATTCAGCGGTTTTTTTTCCAGCATTAACAAACCATATCATAATACGATCAGTTCGGCAATCGGCCTGGTATTTACCATTGTCTTCGGATTTATTCTCATTCCGGGGTATGGTATTATCGGCGCCGGAATATCAGCCACATTTTCATACACATTTGCAACGATTTACCAGTTCATTGTTTTTTCGCGGATGACAAAACTCCGTCTCAGAGACTTTCTCATTACCAAAACAGAGGTCAGGTTGCTTTCGGGAGAAATCAGGAGAATTTTGACGAATCCTACTCCCCCTTAAACTCGGGCTTTCGCTTCTCATAAAAAGCATTGATACCTTCAATGTAATCGTAGCTTTTTCCGGCAATGCTTCGAAGCATATCAATATGCTCAAAAGTTTGAGGAGTCATGGGAAGGGCATTTCCCAGAATATTCAGTTGTTCCTTGATCACCTGGATGCTGAGAGGGGAATTGGCAATAATTTTATTGGCAAGCCGTGTTGTGAAATTCACCAGATCACCGGCATCAACAAGGTGGTTGATTATTCCGAGACTAAGCGCTTTTTGGGCAGAGATGGGCTCGGCAGTATAAAACATCTCTTTTACGATATGCGAACCAATGATATCAATAAATTGCAGAATTCCGGAAGTGTTATAGGGAACGCCAATTTTTGCCGGGGTTATCGCCAGGCAGGTGTCGCTGGTCCCGATAACCATATCGCATACAAATGCAATATTGCAGGCTCCTCCCCAGATACTTCCTTCGGCCATGGCAATCACGGGAACGGGAATACCTTGTATGGCGCGGATTACCTTTTGCAATGGATTGTCGTAAGCTAACGGATCACTGCCATCACGCGGTAATTCATCTATAAAGAAACCCGACGACCATACCTTCATCCCTTCATTAGCTCTGATTATGATCACTCTGGCTTTCTCGTCTCTGAGTGATTTCAGGGCCTGTAGTAGTTCAGTGAGTAAGTTAATACTAAGTGCATTCCTCTTTGCATCATGATTTAAGGTTATCCACCCGATCTGTTCTTTCAATTCATATATTACCAGCGACATAGGTTAATGGGAGTTAATGTTTTTACTTTGACAAATTAACGGATTATTCTGGATATGTGAATAACTTATTTAAAATTTTTTGTGATTTATGCAGTGTTGACAGGCCATTCCTGTATATTTGCCGGGTAATAAGGATAAGCAGGGATGGCAGACGAAGTAAACTATACTGAAGATAGTATCAGGTCGCTGGAGTGGAGTGAACATATCCGCTTGCGACCAGGCATGTACATCGGAAAACTGGGCGATGGATCATCACCCGATGATGGTATTTACGTTTTGATCAAGGAAATTCTGGATAATTCCATCGATGAATTTGTGATGGGATATGGTAAGACAATTGAAGTTACCATCAAGGATCAGCTGGTATGTGTACGCGACTATGGCAGGGGAATTCCTCTGGGCAAAGTTGTTGAATGTGTTTCTAAAATCAACACGGGCGCCAAATACGATTCCCAGGTTTTTAAAAAAGCAGTGGGATTGAATGGAGTTGGCTCCAAGGCTGTCAACGCGTTATCATCCCTTTTTAAAGCCCAGGCCATCAGGGAGGGCAGAACCCACATTGTTGAGTTTCATCAGGGTGACCTTGTTCATGATGAGCCTGAAAAACCAATAGAACTTCGTTCGGGGACCATCATTACCTTTATGCCCGATGAAGAGGTTTTTGGAAAATATCATTACATACCGGAATATGTTCATAAAATGTTGTGGAATTATGTTTTCCTAAATAACGGACTCACCATTATCTTCAACGGTGAGAGGTTTCACGCGCAAAACGGGCTTCTCGACCTGCTCAACAGTTATATTGACACACCTAATATTTATCCGATCATTCACCTGCGGGATGGTGATTTTGAATGTGCCTTTTCACATTGCGAAATGTATGGTGAGGAGTATTATACCTTTGTAAACGGTCAGCACACTACTCAGGGTGGGACTCACCTTGCCGCTTTTCGTGAGGCGCTGGTTAAAACCATAAGGGAATTTTACAAAAAGGATTTTGATACCAATGATATCAAGGCATCATTGATAGCAGCCCTGAGTATAAAGGTTCAGGATCCGGTTTTCGAGTCGCAAACAAAAACCAAGCTGGGTTCAATTCACATTGAACCTGATGGCATAACCATCCGCAATTATATCATGGATATTGTTAAGAAACAACTTGACAATTTTCTCCACATGAATACAGATACGGCAGAGGCTTTGCTCCGAAAAATCATGCAAAGCGAAAAAGAGCGCAAGGAGTGGGCCAATATTAAAAAAATTGCCAAAGAGAGTGTGAAAAAGGTCAGCCTGCACAACAAAAAATTGCGCGATTGCCGTATCCACTACAATAATCACGATGACAGGCGTTACGAATCAAGCATCTTCATCACCGAGGGTGATTCGGCCAGCGGATCTATTACCAAGGCCCGCGATGTCAACACCCAGGCGGTTTTCAGCTTAAAGGGTAAACCTTTGAATTGCTTCGGATTAAGTAAGCGGGTTGTCTATGAAAATGAGGAATTCAACCTCCTTCAGGCAGCTTTGAATATAGAAGACGGGCTGGAGAACCTTCGCTATAATTATGTCGTTGTTGCTACCGATGCCGATGTTGATGGTATGCACATCAGGTTGTTGCTGCTCACTTTTTTCCTTCAGTTTTATCCCGATCTGGTTCGCAACGGACACCTTTATATCCTACAGACTCCTTTGTTCCGGGTCAGAAATAAGCAGAAAACAATGTATTGCTACTCGCAACAGGAAAAACAGGCAGCCATGAATAAGCTTGGTGCAAATCCGGAAATTACCCGTTTCAAAGGATTGGGCGAAATATCTCCCGATGAATTCAAGTATTTCATTGCCAAAGATATCCGACTCGATCCGGTTATACTTACCAAGGAATCGGCCGTACTTGATGTGCTCACTTTTTATATGGGAAAGAATACACCGGAGCGTCAGAACTTCATTATTGACAACCTAAAAGTTGAGGCAGATATTATTGAAGAGACAGTGCCTGTCTGATCTCAATCTTGTCGTTTCATAGGCCAGATCATGGATGAAAACCTCATGTTCGTTTCACGGCGTTTTAAAAGGTCCTGCAATTCAAACAGCATATCCTTGTTTACCTTTACAGCCATTGGCACCACCCATTTTTTTGTATCGGCAATCATGTTTTTAATGTATTCCTTATCAAAAATGTCGGGATGAAGATCAGTCAGATTGCTGATTCGGTCGGCACATTTTAAAACCATTGCACTGTCGGAGCCTTCATAAAGAATCCTCTTCAGGAAATCTTCCTTGGTTTCCGTTTTACGACGTGTAACTTCCAACACGAGTTCCAATACCTGCTGACCATCTTTATCAATCGACCTGATCTCATCGTAGGATGTACATTTTACATCCTCTATTAAATCGTGGATCACTGATGATTTAAGCAATACAGCATCCATGTAATGATAATCAATCAAAATAGCAAGGGTGGCAAAAGCATGCCTGAACTGGTTGCCACCTACATACCGTTTTACACCTCGTAAAGCGGTTGCTTTCTGAAAGTATGGCGCTATGACCATGCCGGCAAGAATGTCTTTTTCAAAATTTTCCATAAAGTGTTTGAAATGATTTTCCAAGGTTCAATATAATGTCGTTGGCTATAAGGGCTTCATAGCCTTGTGCCACTAATGCAATGTCGCCGGAAAGACCATGTATGTAAACTCCCAAAAGGCATGACTCAAGCGAAGAATAGCCCTGAGCCATAAGCCCGGCAATAATTCCTGTAAGTACATCGCCGCTTCCCCCGGTTGCCATACCCGGGTTTCCTGTCGTATTAAAGAAACATCGGCCATCCGGGGTCGTTATAGCGGAGCAGGCGCCTTTCAACACGATGTAACATTGATACTTTATTGAAAAATCCCGTTGCATCTGGTTTCGTTCAAAATCATCGCTGCTTTTTCCGGCCAGCCGCTCAAATTCCTTAGGGTGAGGAGTAAATACTGAGCTTTTGGGTATAAACCCAAGCCAGGTTTTGTTTTCAGCAAGCAGATTGATCGCATCGGCATCAAAAACAATAGGTGTTTTAGAATTTTGAATCAGAAGTTTCACTGCATTGGCAGTTTTCGCCGATGTTCCTATGCCTGGTCCGATCGCGATTGAGGAATAGTTTGATAAATCAGGCGCTGCAGTAAAATTATCGTCATCTTTATCAATTGATACCATTGCTTCAGCGACAGCTGTTTGCAGAATTGTGATGCCCGATTTTGGAAGGTGTACAGTAACAAGACCGGCCCCCGAACGCAAACAGGCTCGTGCAGAAAGCACTGCAGCACCCATTTTTCCTGTTGAACCGCAAATCAGCAGGGCATGTCCGAAATTCCCTTTGTGTGCAAATTTATTGCGCTTTTTAAGGATTTGTGCTATTTCATCCTTTCCTGGCATGAAATTATGCACGGCAGTTGAATCAATGAATTCTTGCAGAATACCTATATCAATCAGCTGCCAGTCACCAACAAAATCATCGTTTTCGGAAAAGAAAAAAGCCAGTTTCGGAGGGGAAAAAGTAAGTGTGTAATCTGCCCTGATCACTGCAGGTTTATTTTGTGTTTTTGTTGTTACATCGCAAAAAAGTCCCGATGGCACATCAATCGACACAACCATGGCCCCGCTGGAATTTATTTGGTTGATAACATCAGCTGAAAATTCATCAGGATACCTGGTCAGACCGCTCCCAAAAATGGCATCGATCACAACATCGTTTTCGGCAATCGTTGGTAATTTTTCATTCTTGCCCTCCTTCATTCCTTGCATATGTTGCAATAAATGCACTACATGCATTGAATTGATTCTTTCGTAATTAATACGGCAAGAAGTGGTCATTTTCTCAGGACCACCTAATAAAAACACCTCGGGTCTGAACCCATTCTGAAGCAGTATGCGGGCAATAGCCAGTCCGTCTCCTCCGTTATTTCCGGACCCGCAAAAAACCATTATTTTCTGATCTTTATCCAGTTTTTTTTCCAGCCAATGAAAGCAGGCTGACGCGGCGCGTTCCATAAGGTCGATATCATCGATCGGCTCGTTCTTAATGGTATATGCATCCGCTTCCCTGATCAGCGAAACTGGTAAAATCTTCATGATCATTGTATCATTCCCCAAAAGGGCAAACTGACCAAAACTCCAATTATCATCAGCATCACAAAAATGAATACAATTATTGAAATTGTTAGTCCTATGATCGCACAAATGCGCCCTGTTTTGACATTATTCAATGAGCTCGCTGTATAACGTGCCGGGTAAGCTTTATATAATGCATTTTCTTTCTTAGCCATTACCAGTGAAATAATCGCCAGCACAATCCCGGCTATTGAGATAAAATGCCACCAGCACAAAAGGATAGACAAAATTCCCAGTATCAGAATAATATTGGAATTAGGTAAGTTTTGAGGAGCTGAATAATTGTTTAAACTTTCTTGTTGAATGGTCTTGGAATTATTTGATTGATTTTCCATGGTTAATAAAAAAGTAAAGGTAAATGAAATTTCTAAAAATAAAAAGGATGAAATTTTAATTGTCCAAGAGTATTGTATTCCAGCGATGGCGCCGGGATTTTAATAAAACTGAGTACGGTAAAGAGACTCCTGAGAAATCCTGATTTAGTCGGAATGCGTGTCAGGTCAACATCTACTGACAGATAAAATTTTCGGTAACGATCAAATTGCGGGATATGCTGTCCGTTTTTATTATAAGAATTATTACTGGCCCCTGTCATGCCTTCAGCGCCATAACCAAATGCAACATTGAGCCATTTGGGAAATTTTGATCCCTTTGAAAGAAAAGAATATATGTTCCCTGAAATCCAGTATGATTGGCCATTGTAATCCTTGAGCATGTTCTGGATCAGGTTATTACCCAATAAATCAGGCCTGTACTGCGCGTAGCTGGTCTGATGGAATGAATATTTGAACACGAACCGTTGTTCATGCCAGGCAAGTTGCTGGCTAATGAAAATCATACTGCCTAATGCGTTCGCCGCCAGGTCGTAAGGAGAAAACCCCCATTCCGCTGAAAATCCATCAAGGATTTCTATGTTCAGCAGGTAGGCAAACCCGAGCAATCCGCCATACCACGCGGCCTGTTTCTCTTTCATACCGGCCCACCGATAGGTTGAATATCCAATCCGGCTGATGTAAAATGCAGTAGTGGTATGTCCAATTTTGTCAACCTGAATCCACTCATTGCCATCATTGAAAAAATGAAATGATGACTGTGGATAATCTTTGTACCATGCGAAGTACAAACCGGTAAGTGAACCAAGGTACAATGCGCCCTGGGCAGCCAGAACGCCGGTAAGCCGACCTTTATTGATTCGTGACGTATCCTTTTCAGGTGGTGGCATATCCTGTCGGCCGATGCTGTTATTATTGGTTTTTAATACTGAAATGGATGGCCCAGGCAAACTTGTTGACTGGCCTTTCATGAAACCCGGGGTCAAAAAACAGAAAAGGCATAATCCCGCGATCATTCCTGATATCCTTTTGAACCCTGAACTACTCACTTTATCCTGAGATTATCAAGGGCTTTCTGATATTTCCTGGCGTTCTTGTTATGTTCGGTCAGGGTAACAGCAAAATTATGGTATCCCGACAGATCTTCTTTTGCACAAAAAAAGATATATGGAACATTTTTGGCATTCAGCACTGCCTCGACCGAAGCAATTGAGGGAATACAGATTGGTCCTGGAGGCAGACCGCTCCTGGTGTAAGTATTGTAAGGAGATTTGATTTTAAGATGAGCCAGCAATACCCTCCTTATGGAATAGTCATTCCAGGCAAAAATGATCGTTGGGTCAGCCTGAAGGGGAATTCTCTTTTTAAGACGGTTTAAATAAACCCCGGCAATTATTGGTTTCTCATCATTTTTATTGCTCTCTTTTTCCACAATTGAAGCAAGGGTAACAATTTCGGCGATGCTCATGTGGAGAGAGGCGGCCATCTGCCTTCGTTGTGGATTCCAGAATCGTTTGTGTTCATAGTTCATCCTTTTAAAAAGCTGCTCTCCTGATGTATTCCAGAAAAATTCATATGTATTGGGGATAAACATTACAAACAAAGTAGAAGGGGTAAGCCCGAATGTTGATAAATAACTTTTATCATTGAAAAGGCTGATCAACCGGGTGGAATCAACTTCCAGCTGCCTGCCGATCTTCCCGGCCAGCTCCTCCCGTGTACGTATATTCTGAAAGATGATCTTTACCGGTACCTGTCGCCCGGATCTCAACAGGTTGACAATCGCATTGTTACTCATCCCATCCTTTAGCTGGTATCGTCCGGCCTTTACTTTCTGATCATAATGTTTCCGATGTGATAGCCAATCAAATGAATCCTGATCCCTGAGATAACCTTTTTTTAGCAGAGATTCCTTTACGGTATTATAGCTTGATCCTGTCGGGATATAAAACCAGGTACTCTGCTGTCCATGGAGATCAATAATGGGCCGGGTCACAATAAAATAGAAACGCAGCAATGCAAAACCCAGAATGAGAAAAGTGGTGGCTAACAGTAATAAAGGCATTAAATCTCCAAAAAGAGAACGCCTGGGATTGTTGATGTATTTATAAAAGAAATTACCCATTTTGATTGATCAGTTGAAACATCCACTCCTCTTTCCATTGCTCTCCTTCATTGATCCAGTCACGTTTTACTGCACATTTTACAAACCCAAGTTTTTCAAATAAATGAAGGCTCGACAAATTATCAGGCGAAATATTACAGTAAACCTGATGGAGCCGCAACACTTCGAAGCCATATTGGATTATGATTTCCATCGCTTCCCGTGCATATCCTTTTTCCCGATAAATCTCCCGTATCATTATGCCCACACCGGCCCGGAAATGAAAAGGATCGAAATCAAACAGATCAATTGTCCCCACCGGGGTATTGGCTTCATCTGGTTTGAGTAAAACCACCATAAGCCGCAACTGCTTCGAGGCAAAAATATCATGTTGGGTATTCAACACATAATCCTCCAGGTGAAATTTCGAAAATGGTGTTAAAGTATTGCTCACTTTCCAAATTGAAGTGTCATTTTCCCATTCATATAATGTTTCGACATCGCGTGGCTCAAGAGCGCGAAGCATTAAGTTGGGGCCGGTAAGGAGGTTAATATTCATGGTGCAATTAATCGAAAAACGAATTACTTAATCACTCAATCATTCAATCACTCATTAAATTGTGATCTCACCCGAAAAAACAAACTCAGCCGGTCCCTCCAGCCATATTTCCGTAAAGATATCACCGGTTTGAATGAAACTCACCTTCAATGTTCCACCAGGTGTTTTAATATCATAAAAACCATTATTATCCTGGATTTTATATGAAAAAGCAATTGCCGCTGCGGTAACGCCTGTTCCACATGAAAGCGTTTCATCTTCCACACCACGTTCGTATGTCCGCACGAAAAGTCCGTCGGGCTGCAATTCAACAAAATCTACATTGGCGCCGCCTGGGGCAAAACGAGTATCATATCGCAAAACCTTACCTGCATTTATTACATATTCATTGGCAGCATCATCCACAAACTTCACAAAATGTGGCGACCCGGTATCCAAAAACAATCCATCCTCATATACTTTTCCTATTCTGGTATCTTTCATCTTAAGCCGGTACTTGCATTTCGGAGGATTATCATAAATCTCCGCAAAATGGATTCCGTCAACAGCCCAAAAATTTGCCTTTTCGCCAACAAGTTCAAGCGCTTTAGCATATGCTGTCATGCATCGTCCACCATTGCCGCACATAGTACTCTCATTTCCATCGGAATTGTAATAAGTCATTGCAAAATCGAACCCAATCTTTTCAGATAACAGCATAAGTCCATCGGCGCCGATCCCAAAATGTCGATTGCAAAGGCATGACACTTGATGAACTGTTGGCTCCCAGTTTAGCTGCCTGTTGTCAATGATAATAAAATCATTACCGGTTCCTTGGTATTTTGAAAACAGAATCTTCATACGTTTCTTTCGCATACAAAGCTAACGAAAAGCAATTAATTTATTACTTTTGCCGCCCGATGGGGCAGACAATTTTCCGGTATATTTTCATATTCATCTCGTTAGGAATTGCAAATTTTTCCTTTGGACAGGAAACAGGATCGAGATTTGTGAATGATTCGATTCCAATGCCCGCAGTTAATTGTGTGCAGAAAGACATTTTCGATGTCCTTTCCAAAAAGAAGCTTCAGGCGCCGGAAATTCCATCACGAAAAGTACGCGCAATAATTCTGCCACTAATTGCCTCTTCACCTGCCACCGGTATACAGCTTGGAGCAGGATCTTCACTATCATGGTCAATCGGACCCAATCCCCTTACCAAACTCTCTGCCGGCTCAGTACAGGTGTTATGGACCACCGAACGACAATTGATCTCCTATATAAGGACGAATATGTTCTTTAATCAGAACAAATGGTTTCTTCAAACTGACTGGCGATGGTATCTTTTTCGTCTTCCAACCTACGGTTTGGGTACAGGAACTGATAATAACATTCCTATGATCCCTGATGATCAATTTCATGCAGCCAGCACAGTGAGTTACGCCGGAGGTAAATTCCCCATGAAATATAATTGGATTAAGTTTCATAATACCATTTTCAGAGAGGTCACTGCTCATTTTTACGCAGGTTTAGGTTACCATCTCGATTCTTATTACGATATAAATGACGATGTACTTAATCTTGACTCGACTACGCAAGTAATAACGCCACATTATGCCTATTGCATGCTGCATGGCTTCAATCCTTTGACTTATACTACCTCCGGAATAAGCCTTAACTTTGCTTATGATACCCGCGACAACATAATAAATGCATATAAAGGTATTTATTTCAATGCAAGTTACCTGTACAATTTCAGTTTTCTGGGCAGTAATCGCGATGGATCCCGGCTTTGGACTGAATTTCGCACCTATGTCGGTCTTTCTAAAAATGTTCCCAGGCATTTGCTGGCATTCTGGTTGTATGGCAGTTTCAAAGTCAGCGGGGATTTGCCCTACCTTAACCTGATGTCTAATGGTTTCGATGTGATGAATTCTTCAGGTCGAGGATACGCGCAAGGCCGCTGGCGAGGCGAAGATGTTGTTTATGGCGAGGTTGAATACCGCTTTCCGATTTCGTCTTGTACAAGGATCGTGGGAGGCGTTCTTTTTGCGAATGTGACAACTGCTTCAAACCGCGACATGAATGTACCGCTTTTCGGTTATTTCAAGCCCGGTTGTGGATTTGGATTGCGCATTATGGTTGGAAAAAATGATCGTACAAACATTCTGATTGATTTTGGCATCGGGCAATTATCTCAGGGGTTTTATATTCAGGCACAGGAGATTTTTTGATTTTTATCGGGATTTTGCCGCCACCTGTCGATTTATCGCTTGTCAAACTTACAAACTGGTATATTTTTGCCGTATAAAAATACCTTTAAAAACTCAACGCCATGGAACCAAATAAAACTAATCACGACAATGGCCCACAAATGAAAAAGTACATTCTTGGAGTTATTGTAATAGTAGCAGGGATTCTGTTACTTTTATCCAATACCGGTTATTTACCATATGGATTAAATCATGTCATTTTTTCATGGCCTATGCTACTGATCGGCATCGGCATTATTAGTTTGTTCAGCAGCGAAAGCCGCACACCTGGTACAATACTCATCCTGATCGGTGGAATTTTTCTCCTCCCGCGCATACCCGGAATTGAGGTCAACGTGTGGCATTTTTTATGGCCAGTCATTCTGATCGGTATCGGGGTACTCATACTTACTAAAAGAATGCCACGTCGCCCATGGCAATCGAGAGCGCCTCAGTTAAATACCCGGAAGGTGGAAGACGGATATATCCACGAAGAAAATATTTTCAGCGGAGGGAAACAGCGTATAGTGCACCAGGTATTTCGTGGTGGCCATATCAACTGCGTATTCGGAGGCTCTGAACTTGACCTGACGCAGGCTACACTTGCCGAGGGTATAAGTGAACTCGAAGTCAATACCATTTTCGGAGGTGTCACAATCATTGTACCTGCTGATTGGAAAATCCAGCTTAAAATGACTTCTATAATGGGTGGATTCGCTGATAAACGCTCCTTTATTAAGGAAAGCCCTGATCCTTCCCAGATGCTCATCATCAAAGGAAGCACCATTTTCGGAGGTGGGGAGATCAAGAGTTATTAAACTGTAACTTAAGGAATATGCAGCATCCTGTTTTTATCAATAAAAAATCCGTTTCCGTTTACTTTGGTTTGTGGGCCCTCATTGCGGGGGTCCACTTTTCAATTTTTTACTTTATCTATTTCTTCCCCATTGAAGTTGCATTGGCCGAAAGTATTGTATACAATGTGCTTTTTTGCGGGATAGGAGTTTCTATGTGGTTTATAGTGCGATACAGCGTCCTCGATCAGAAGAATATATGGAATGTGGTTTTTAACCATCTCGCCTTTTTGACCATGGTCCTGGTGGTATGGAATGGCCTGTCGTATGCGATATTAAGTACATTGTTTAGCAGCAATAAATTATATACAGAATTACTGATGGTCTCTTTTCCCAATAAAATCATCAGCGGAGCTATTTTTTATGTCGTCATTGCCCTTGCCTATTACCTTTTCATCTATTATTTCAATCTTCAGGAAAAGGTGAAGATTGAATCGCGACTGCGAGAAGTGCTTAAGGAAACAGAACTTAATATGCTCAAGTCGCAGATTAATCCACATTTCCTTTTCAACAGCCTGAACTCAATTAGTTCGCTTACCATCACAAACCCCGAGAAAGCCCGTGATATGGTGATCAAATTGTCTGATTTTCTGAGATATTCGGTTACACACAATGCGACTAGTTTTACAACGCTTGAAACGGAGATGGCCAATATCAAGCGATATCTTGAAATTGAAAAGGTGAGGTTTGGCGATAAATTAGTGTTCAGCTTCAACCTCTCAGGAAACTCCTGCAACCATAAGGTTCCGGTCATGCTTTTGCAACCTCTTTTCGAAAATGCCATTAAACATGGGGTTTATGAGAGTATCGAGCAGGTGAGTATCGAAATGGATTGTGAGTACAAAGAGGGCTACCTGGAAATTCGTATTGTGAATGATTTTGATCCCCATGCCCATGCGCGCAAGGGAACCGGTATCGGGCTTAACAACATCCGCGAACGCCTGAGGTTGCTTTACAGAAACGATAAACTGTTACGCACCATGGTTGATGGAACCAGATTTTTAGTATTTTTGAGTCTGCCTGATACTGAAAAAGCGACAGGGTAACCTCAAATCTTCAAATCCTCAAATTATAATCAGTTATGCATCTCCGAACCATTTTAATTGACGATGAGCAGCCTGCCAGGGATGTTGTAAAACATTACCTGAAAGATTTCAATGAAATCGAGATTACCGGTGAATTTTCAGATGGCTTCAGCGGTCTGAAGGCCATCCAGGAGCTGAAACCCGACCTGGTTTTTCTTGATGTGCAAATGCCCAAACTTACCGGGCTTGAATTGCTCGAACTGCTCGACCAGCCGCCATTGATAATTTTCAGTACGGCCTATGACCAATATGCCATAAAAGCCTTTGAAATGAATGCCATCGATTATTTGCTTAAGCCCTATTCGAAAGAACGCTTTGCACAGGCTGTCCAGAAGGCGCTTGCCCAGGCCAGTGGCGGGTCCAGGACATCTGCCCCGGTTCAAAACCTGGTAAAAACACTGGAGGATAACCCTGAGTTCCTGCAACGTATTGCGGTGAAGTCGCGACATAAGGTCAGTGTGGTGCCTATAGATGAGATAATCTACATGGAGGCCGAAGGCGATTATGTAATGCTGCATACCAAAGACGCAAAGCACCTGAAGGAGAAGACAATGAAGTATTTTGAAACCCACCTCGATCCTGCGTTATTTATCCGCATCCATCGCTCCTATATTGTAAATGCACGCTTCATCGACAGGATTGAATACTACGACAAAGAAAATTACGCCGTACTTACGAAAAATGGAGCCAAATTAAGGGCCAGCACATCAGGGTATAAAATTCTGAAGCAGGCATTGAATATGTAGATTTGCTATCTTTAGCAAATTTTACATTCATTGAATTCATTAATAACCCTTACCTGTGTATTGTTATAAGCTTAGCGTACTTTCTCATAATTTTTCAAAGCGGTCGAATCGCCACCGCAAAGCACATAAAGTGCTTGCAAAGCAAAACTGAGAAAATTTCTGAGGATGTTTTGAGATGTTGAGTATACGTTTTTTTATTACATTTGCGCCGTCAATTCAGACCAATTCAATCAATTCTTTGTAGTTTTCCTCCGATCCGGCTCCATGCATGAAATATTCCTGACTTTTGATGTTGAAGAGTTTGATCTTCCTTTAGATTACGGCAGCACAATGACCTTATCGGAACAAATCGAAGTTTCGAGGCAAGGATTACTTTTGATCCAGGATATCCTTGACCACTTGTCAATAAGAGCAACGTTTTTTATAACAGGAACTTTTGCACTTCATAATAAAACACTCATAAACAATTTATCCATAAAACATGAGATTGCATCTCACGCTATGTTTCATTGTAGTTTTGACCCCAAAAAAGATTTAGCGGAATCTAAGAAAATTTTAGAAGAAATTACCGGACAAAGGGTGACAGGCTTCAGACGGCCTTTTTTAAAACCCGTGAAAGATACTGATCTGGTGGAAGCAGGGTATCGGTATAATTCATCATTAAATCCCACCCATATTCCCGGAAGATACAATAACTGGAATAAACCTATAATTCCGTTTTTTAACGACCATATTCTGAATATTCCTGTTTCTGTAAGCCCCATACTGAGGATCCCGTTGTTCTGGTTATCTTTCAAAAATTTCCCGATGCCATATTACAGATTTTTGTCAACCTTTACATTACGCAAGAATGGCTTTCTGAATCTATATTTCCATCCATGGGAATTTACCGATTTATCATCGATAAACCTGCCCCATTATATGAAAAGGCATTCCGGGGTATTATTGCTCGAAAGGCTCGAAAAATATCTGATATGGTTAAAAGGTAAAGGGAGATTCATAACCCTGGAAGAATATACCGAGTCAATATGCAATCAACAGGGCTCTTTGAATAAAAATAATTGATGTGACTTGCGATTTCCAATTCCTGCTTAAAAAACGAACTGTTATAATTCTTTGGATTTTAGCAGGGCTTGCTACAGTGGTCACACAATATGTTTTGGGTACCAAATCGGAAATCAACAACTTTATTATTTTCAAATCCAGCTTCTTTCACCTTACAGATCTTAAAAACCTCTATGCTGCCTATCCCAAAGAGTATTTCGACCTATACCTTTACGGGCCTGTCTTTGCCTTATTAATTGCGCCATTTGCCGTATTGCCGGCATTTATCAGTTTTACACTCTGGAATATACTTAATGTGTTGGTTTTGCTTTATGCAATTTACCAATTGCCGGTCAGTGATAAAAACAGAGTGGTTGTTAGCTGGATCGTTCTCAACTGTCTGATCACATCCATGCTAAATAGTCAATTTCATGCCATTTCAGTTGCTTTTATTGTGTTAAATTATACGCATATTCATAAGAAGCAATACTTTTGGGCTGCATTTTTTCTGGCGTTTGGAGCTTTTATCAAGATTTATGGGATTATTGGGCTGGCATTTTTCTTTTTTGTTGACGATAAACCCAAATATGTTCTTTACCTTGCCTTTTGGGCGATCATTCTCTTCATACTTCCAATGGCCTTTGTAGGAATTGAATATACAATCCAATGTTATATCGATTGGTATAAGGTATTAGTACACAAAAATTCACTGAATGTAATTTTGGAAAACAGTCGCACCGATGTTTGTGTAATGGGGATGTTTCGCAGGCTGTTGCACGATTCAACCTTATCCAACCTTTATTTTCTTGTACCCGGATTGGTGATATTTGCATTATCCTACTTGAAGATATCACAATTCAGGAATGTTGTTTTTCAGCTCCGGTTATTGGCATCTGCACTGATATTTATTATTCTTGCAAGTACAGGCAGCGAATCCCCGACAATTATTGTAGGCTTCGTGGGTGTTGCAATCTGGTACATCCTGAGTGAAAAAACAAAACTTGATATTGCACTGTTGTTGTTTGCACTCATCATTTCAAGTTTTTCACCTACCGATATTTTTCCCGGGTATATCAGAGATAACTATATAAATCGCTATGCATTGATAGTTTTGCCGCTTTTGATCATCTGGCTGAAACTGAACTGGGAAATTGCACGAAATGTATCACCGGAGGGCAATTCCCCTCAGTTTGCAGATAATAGGAAATAATTCCCTATAACGCCGGAGGCTATTGTAATATTCTTATATTTGGATCATAAATACAGGAATTTCTTTCATTCTTTATTCCCTGCCGATGCGAATACGTTCTATCCCTTTTATAATGCTGATCCTGATATGGGTGCGGTTGGTTCCCGCGCAAACGCCTGTGCCTCAGGATACTTTCAATATCGCTGCAGGCAGCATGCGATACCCGCACCAGTTACACAAATGGGGATTCAGGATTGCTGCCGGCTTGTCGCTTGTCATGCCGCCTAAAGATCTGCTTGAGAGCGCCATCCAGGCACCACTTGTAAACATCCATATGACCTTCGGACTGCCCTGGAAGTTATCTCTGGAGGGCGATGTTACCTCGATTCTTGTATCGAACCAATTCGCTCTTGGGCCACACGTTGGATTCGTGATGAAGAACTTTTCATTAAACCTGGGTTGGGATGTGGCATTTTGCTATGGCCAGATGAAGATGGCCGGTTTTGATAACAAAACGAAGATATGGATGCATTATCCCAACATCTCGTTAGGTTATAAACTGAAGGATATTGCATTTACCCTTAAGGGTGAACTTGTCGGAGTTGCCAGCGTAGTGCAAACCAGCGGTACCAATGAAGTTGAACGATCAAAAAATTTCTATAACGGATTTACTGTGGCATTTTATATCGAACAGCGGTTGTGGAAGAACCATGTATTTGTCATTGGATTGAAGGATAATTATGAGAAGCTTTACTGGCCCACATGGATGCTCTTTTCCACCTTCAACCGGTTTTACCATATTCCTGAACTTTCATTTAGCTGGATATTATGAAGATCACAATACAATTAATGGCAATCCTGATGATTGCATTTTATGGTTGCAATAAAGACACTACAGTCCCGATCCCTGCTGCAGGCCCTAATTCGATCATGGAGGAGACCCATCCCTTGAATAATGCATCGAAAATCATTATGGAGGGAGTTTACAAGGTAGCCTCTGGCGCCGATTTCTTTGGAGATTATGTGATCGTCAAGTGGAACCGGACCAGCCTTTCTATTTCAAATAAAGACGGGAAGCATTTCATCCTGGATGTGGGACATCTTGATACGGTGGTTTTTCTCCAGGGATATTGGCGCAATGGGTACTCGGACGGTACAGGGTTGGTACAAATGTACATCCCCAGGAGTGAGGGTGGGACCAAGATATTAACTGGTCAGGGGGACCAAAAGATTGCGATATATGGCGCTTATGGGAAAGGAGATGCACTTCCCGACCAGGCGCTTGAGTTGGTATATCTCCGGCCATTTTCTGACAAAGCGAAAAACAGCAACTTCTATATTCTGGCCCACCGTGGCGGTGGGAGAACTTCAGACAAACTTCCTGTTTCAGAGAACAGCATTGCCATGATCAACTACACAGAGAAACTGGGATCCACTGGTATCGAGTTGGATGTGCGGCTGAGCATTGATGGGATGGCTTTCCTTTACCATGATGGCGATTTGAATACCCGTCTTACTATGAAGGGCCCGCTGGCAGGCCCAAGCGAAAGCTATACCTGGGCCCAGCTTTCGACATTTGTCCGTTTGATCCATGGCGAGAGGATTCCCACTTTGGAGGAGGCGCTGAATTTTGCGATCGACAGCACGCTGCTGCGATTTGTTTATCTTGATATGAAAGCAAACAAAGCAGCCATGGCCAAAGTAATTCCTATTCAGCAGGCTGCGTTGGAACGGGCGAGACAAAAAGGCAGGGATATTATAATCGTGGTGGGCATCCCATCTGCCGATGTATTAAACGATCTGATGACCTATCCAAATTACACTACCATTCCCTCTCTTTGCGAACTCACTATTGACGATGTGCACGCGGTCAACTCTGCGGTATGGGCTCCACGGTGGACCTTAGGCACACAGAACGACCTGGTTCAGCAGATGCACAGCGAAGGCCGCCTTGCCATGTGCTGGACCGTTGACCAGCCATCGTGGATAAAGGATTATCTTGAGAACGGAATCTTTGATGGGTTACTGACAAATTTTCCCTATGTTGTTGCATACTATCACTACATACAATAATCGAATTATGGCTAAAAGACAGGTATTTATTTTGACGCTTTCCCTGTTTCTATCATATTCAGGTTTTTCACAGCATGCCGACAGCATCAAAGTGAAAAGGAACCATTACTCACTCGCGGTGGGCATTGGCTGGGCACACTATATCAACACGCTGGAGCTCGGCAAAGATAATGCCTCGATCAACTCAGCCGGGGTCTCAGTGAAGTTCTTCTGGGAACCCGAACATCGCCTGAGCCTTGGTCTGGAAACGGGTTTTTACAGGTTATACAAAGTAAAACTCAAATCATTTTCCGATGTGGCAGGCCAGGCAACTATGTCGGCCATGCCTTTACTACTTACAGTAAGGATGAGAATCATCGATCATTTATACCTAAGCGCCGGGGCCGGACTCGCCGTTTTGTTCAATAAGGTTACCGGAATTGACAATAAGGTGACCAGCAATATTTTATCTATGTCAAATTACCAATTTTCCGGATCCTATCTTTATCCCCTGGCAAAACACTGGCAGGTAGGGGGAGAGTTCAAGGTGCTGAATTTTGGAAAAGCATCCGACTGGATGTACACGATTCAGGCAGTGTGTGCAGTGAGATTATAGGTTTTTAAATGCCATAAACATTGAAATAGCGATAATTGTGCAATTCTTACAAGCGACTCTAGAAAATTCCCAGTATGC
Organism: Bacteroidota bacterium; assembly: GCA_037137455.1. Classification (GTDB taxonomy): domain Bacteria; phylum Bacteroidota; class Bacteroidia; order Bacteroidales; family FEN-979; genus CAIVAT01. Next base: position 1,438 of record JBAXKG010000018.1, on the reverse strand, counting down.
AGTTTTGACGGCCTTCATCCTTGGCTTAATGGCTGCGATAAGTCCATGCACCCTGGCAACAAATATAACAGCTATCGGATTTATCAGCCGTGATATTGAAAACCGTCGGCGGGTTTTTATAAAGGGATTGGTATACACGCTTGGCCGAGCGATTTCATATACCGGTTTGGGTGTAATTCTGTTTTTTGGCACGAGTAAAATGCATGTATCGTTACTGTTTCAGGGATGGGGCGAGAAACTTCTTGGGCCATTGCTGATCATTCTGGGCCTTTTTATGCTCGATTTTATCAAGATAAAATTCCCTGGGTTTTCAGGCCTGACTGGAAAAATGGGAGAACACAGTAAGCGCAGCTATTGGGGAACTTTGCTATTGGGAATGATATTCGCTATGGCTTTTTGTCCGTATAGCGGGGTTCTTTACTTCGCTATGCTGATCCCTATAACCATAACCAGTGTAAGTGGTTTATATCTGCCAGTCGTTTTTGCCATTGCCACAGGCCTCCCGGTTATAATCTTTGCATGGTTGCTTGCCTATGCGGTTGGCAATGTGGGGAAACTATATGATCGCATCAAGGTTTTTGAATTATGGTTCCGAAGGGTGATAGCCGTTTTGTTCATCCTTACCGGAACTTATTACATTGTCGTTTTCTTCATTTAGATAATGAGGTTCTTCAACTTATCAGTTCACCTTCCGTAAAAATGTGTTTTGTGAGTTAATATCGTCATGAGTAAAACTATTTAGATTTTACAGCAAAATAATTAATATGAAGAAAATATTTTTTCCTTCTGAGACTTTCTGGGGAATAATTCTGCTGACAGCATTGATTTTTACGATCTTTATTCAACCCATACTTCCTTTGGAATGGCAGGCAAAAACTTACAGTTTATCTTATACGATCCTCTATTTTTCCTCCATATTATCATTGGAAAAGAGGGTAAAATCATTACTTGTACTGTCTGTTATTGCCTTTAGTATGAATTGGCTGACCGAGATATTTTCGTTGTCGATCCTTACTACAGTATCAAAATCGCTGAGTATCCTTTTTTTTATTGTAATTGCAATATATCTGATCATGCAGGTTGCCACTTCCCGGGAGGTGAGCCTTAAAGTTATAATTGGTTCAGTAATTGGTTATCTTCTGATCGGGATGATCTATTCCATCTTCATCGCCTTTATCATGATCCAGGATCCTGCAGCCTTTAATGTTATACAATCTCCTGATGATACATCAAGAGCCATTGCCCACCTGGGCGAATCCATATACTTTAGTTTTGTTTCGCTTGCTACCGTTGGTTATGGTGATATCGTGCCCATAAAACCTTATGCACGATCACTGGCCATTTGGATTTGTATTTCCGGTCAACTGTATATTGCGATTATTATCGCATTGTTGGTTGGTAAATTCGCCTCAAGAAACAATACCGGAGAACGCGCGTA
>JBAXKG010000017.1:0-48444 GCA_037137455.1 Bacteroidota bacterium | reverse complement strand
TTCAAACCCCCAACCTTCTGATCCGTAGTCAGATGCTCTATTCAGTTGAGCTACGGGGCCAAGTTAAATTACGAAGTAGGAAGTACGAATTACATATTAAACATTAAAAGTATATCATTCGTCATTCGTCATTCTTTTCGGGGTGCAAAGTTAACATTTTTTTCAAAAAAAGTTATACCTTTGCAAATTTGATTTTCGGATGAGATTGTCCGAACGGTAAAACCAAACGAAACGATGATAAGCGTAGGAATACAGAGACTAACTCCTGACGATTTTTACAAAATTATTTTCCTTGACGAAAAGATCGAACTCGATCCGAATGCCGTTGCAAAGGTGAAAGCAAACTATCAGTTCCTGAAAGAATTTGCCAAAGGGAAGGTGATTTATGGAATCAACACCGGCCTCGGGCCAATGGCACAATATAAGATTAGCGGCAATAACGAACTTCAACTTCAGTATAACCTGATTCGCAGCCACAGCGCCGGTTGCGGAACTCCTTTGGCAGAAATTTATGCCAAAGCTACCATGCTCGCCCGGCTGAATACCTTTATGCAGGCCAAATCGGGAATCCATATCGAAGTTGTTGAACTGCTTAAAGAACTGATCAACCGTAACATCAATCCCCATATCCCCGAACATGGCGGTGTAGGCGCCAGCGGCGACCTTGTTCAACTGGCCCACCTTGCCCTGAACCTGATCGGTGAAGGTGAGATCTGGTACAAAGGCAAACTTCAACCTGCCAAAGATGTCTTTCAAACCGAAAAGCTGATACCTGTTAAAATGCACATCCGCGAAGGATTGTCACTCATTAACGGTACTTCGGCCATGACCGGCATCGGGATGATAAACATTGTACACGCGAAAAACCTGCTCGATTGGGCAGTTTTAGCATCATCAATGATCAATGAGATCGTGGAGTCGTATGATGATCATTTCTCTTCAGGGCTGAACAAGGTGAAATCACATTACGGGCAGAACCAGGTGGCACGAATAATGCGATCAATACTCCAGGACAGCCAATTGATCCGCCGCCGTGCCGACCACTTGTATAACGGGAAAACTGAACAGATTGAGGTGTTTACACATAAAGTACAGGAGTATTACTCCCTGCGTTGCGTTCCGCAGGTACTCGGCCCAATACTCGATACCATCTTGTATTCCGAAAAGGTGCTTATCAACGAGGTCAACTCTACAAATGATAACCCTATTATCGACAGCGATGCCAAAAACGTATTCCATGGAGGAAACTTCCATGGTGATTATGTGGCCCTTGAAATGGATAAGCTTAAAATTGCCGTTACCAAACTTTCGATGCTTGCCGAGCGCCAGCTCAATTACCTTTTGAACGACAAACTTAACCAGAAGCTACCACCTTTTGTGAACCTGGGCAAGTTGGGGCTGAACCTTGGAATGCAGGGCGTGCAGTTCACCGCGGTATCAACGGTTGCCGAAAATCAAACACTCTGCTTTCCGATGTCGATCCACAGTATTACCAACAACAACGATAACCAGGATATTGTGAGTATGGGCACAAACGCCGCCATGATGACCAAGCGGGTGATCGACCATACCTATATCGTTATGTCCATTCACATGATTACAATCCTGCAGGCAATCGATTTTATGAAGTTCAAACCCAGACTTTCGGATTACTCCCGTAAAAAATTTGAGGACCTTCGCAAGATCGTTCCGAAATTCACTGAGGATACGACTAAGTATAAAGAGATTCAACAAATTGCGAACTATATTTTTGAAAACAAACCGAAGTTTCCGTTGGAAGGGTAAAAGGAATTGCTTATGAAATACGCACTAGTTACAGGCGGTTCCCGAGGCATTGGCAGGGCTGTTTCCGTGAAACTGGCAGATATGGGTTTTTTCGTCCTAATCAACTACCATACAAATCAACACGAGGCTGAAATCACCTTGCAGCAAATCAGGGCAAATGGCCACGATGGCGAACTGCTGAAATTCAATGTTGCAGTGCAAACTGAGATCGAGCAGGTACTTGGACAATGGCAGTCGGCCCACGAAGGCGCATATATACAGGCGCTCGTGAATAATGCCGGCATTCGCAGGGATGCGCTTGTGATGTGGATGAAAAATGAGGAGTGGCATGATGTGCTAAATACGAATCTTCATAGTTTTTTCTACGTTACACGATTCCTGATAAAAGATATGCTCATAAATAAATCGGGAAGAATCATCAATGTGGTTTCCCTGTCAGGGTTGAAGGGATTGCCAGGCCAGGCCAACTATTCGGCAGCCAAAGCAGGCCTGATAGGCGCCACCAAGGCATTGGCACAGGAAATTGCCAAGAAAAACGTGACTGTCAACGCGGTTGCCCCAGGTTTTATTAAAACCGACATGACCAAAGACCTTGATGAGGCACAATTGAAAGTCTTGATACCCATGGGACGTTTTGGAAAACCCGAAGAGGTCGCTGCCACTGTAGGATTTCTCGCTTCTGACGAAGCCTCATATATAACAGGAGCGGTAATTAATGTGAATGGGGGATTATATACTTAAATGACCAATAGGGTTGTCATAACAGGTATGGGAATTTATTCCGTGATCGGTAAAAATCTTACTGAAGTGAAGGATTCGTTGTACCATGGACGTTCAGGAATCATTTTTGATCCTTTAAGAAAAGAGATGGGTTTCCGTTCGGCTTTAACTGGTATGGTCGACCGTCCGCAATTAAAAGGTGTGCTTGATCGCAGGATGCGGGTCGGGTTACCGGTTCAGGGTGAATATGCCTATATCTCGACCATTGAAGCCCTTAAACATGCCGGTATCGAACAATCTTACCTGGATGCCAATGAGGTCGGTATCCTTTTCGGTAACGACAGTTCAGCCGTTCCCGTTGTCGAATCAGTTGATATTCTCAGGCAGAAGAAAGATACTATGATGATCGGATCGGGGTACATTTTTCAGTCAATGAATTCAACGGTTTCAATGAACCTTTCGGTCATTTTCAGACTGAAAGGGGTCAATTTCACTCTTAGCGGGGCCTGTGCAAGCGGATCTCATGCAATTGGTATTGGCTACCTTATGATAAAACAGGGCCTTCAGGAGATGATTATTTGCGGCGGCGCCCAGGAAATAAACCCTGAATCGACTGCCAGTTTTGATGCTTTGAATGCTTTTTCGACCAGGGAATCGGAACCCACGAAAGCAAGCCGTCCCTTCGACCGCGACCGCGATGGACTGGTTCCAAGTGGTGGCGCTGCGACAGTCATCATCGAAAGCTATGAATCGGCCATGAAACGTGGCGCTGCAATTTACGGCGAAGTGATCGGATATGGTTTTTCATCCAATGGAGAGCACATCTCAATGCCCAATGTCGACGGGCCTGTTCGTGCCATGGAGAAAGCCATCCGCGATGCCGCGATCAAACCATCAGAAATCGGATATATCAATGCACATGCCACTTCGACACCTGCAGGCGACAAAAACGAAGCTACTTCCATCGATATGGTATTCGGAAATTCGCGCCCGTTGGTGAGCAGCACAAAGTCAATGACCGGACACGAAATGTGGATGGGCGGAGCCAGCGAGGTGATCTATTCAACAATCATGATGAATCATAGTTTTGTGGCGCCAAATATCAATTTTGAAAATCCTGATGAGGCTACTTCAAAACTTAACATCGCCTCTCAAACCAAACATTGCGAATTCAACGCCTTCCTCTCAAATTCTTTTGGTTTTGGCGGAACAAACTCATCTCTTATAATCCGAAAAGTTTAATCGTCTGTTTCTTAAATAAAATCGCTATTTTTGCACCGGTTAAAGAACGACTATGATGCAAAATGATGAGATTATCAGGAAAATAAACCAGCTCCTGATCGATGAAATTGAAATTGAAGAAACCCAGATAAACCCTGCTGCCGATCTGAAAAAAGATCTTGGGATCGACAGCCTTGACTTTGTTGACCTGTTTGTGATCGTTGAGAATAATTTTGGCTTCAAAATGAAGGCAGAAGAGATGGCCGATGTTAAATCGCTTCAGGATTTTTACAGCTACATTATCAAACGCATCAACCCTAATTAATCGCAGATGTCATCTTGGGAAGGCAAAACCCGGGGAGGGGTTCTGGGTTATAAAATATTTGTATGGTCCCTGAAATATCTGGGACTGCGCTTCGCCTACTTCCTGCTCTCATTCGTCGTTATCTATTTCGTAGTCACATCAGGTAAAGCCTTTAAGGCTATTTTTCATTTTTACCATAAGGTGATGAAATTCAACAGTGTAAGAGCATTTTTCAGTATTTATTGCAATTATTACCTGTTTGGGCAGATATTGCTTGACAAAATAGCCATGTTAGCGGGTTTTCAACAAAAATTTACCTTCGATTTTGAAGGTGAAGAGTATCTGCGACAGATGCACGATGGCGGTTTGCTTGTAAGCGCTCATGTTGGGAATTGGGAAATCGCGGGTCAATTGCTGAACCGGCTTGAAAAGCGTATCAATATAATTATGTTCGATGCTGAACATCAGCAGATTAAAGGCTACTTGTCGGATGTATTGAGCTCACGCAATGTCAACTTTATTGTGATCCGCGATGATTTTTCGCACTTGCTGGAGATCAAACAGGCTCTGGTCAATAAAGAGATTATCGCCATGCACGGCGACCGCTTCATTGAAGGCAACAAGACGGTCACCGTTGATTTCATGGGAAACCCGGCGGCTTTCCCGATCGGGCCTGTAAATATGGCAGCCAAATTCAAGGTGCCGGTTTCGTTTGTGTTTGCAGTGAAGGAGACCAGCAGCCATTATCATTTTTATGCCACCCCGTTGCACCATGTTGCTTTTACGACAAATCTGAAACAAAGAGAAGAAATTTTCCGCGTTGCAATAGGAATATATACTAAAAAATTGGAAGAGATTTTGCACAAATACCCGCTTCAATGGTTCAATTATTACGATTTTTGGAAACTTCCTGAAGCCTTACCTTCCCAAATGAATAGAAACTATGACCATGCCGGTTAAAAAGCTAATTCTCGTCTCAGCAAACCGGTATACCAACCCCTACCCGGTTTACCCGCTGGGGATTTCTTACCTTTATACCTACCTTAGCGAACGCCTGCCACATTACCAGATCAGAATATTCGATTTCAACCTTAATACACCGGAGATGTTCAGGGAATACCTGCAGGAATTTCAACCCGATTATATCTGCCTCTCCCTGCGTAATGTTGATGATGTTAATTTCTACAGTCAGGAGAGCTTTATCAACGGGTACAAAATGATTGTTGACATTGTACGTGAAACGATCAGCGCCCCTCTGATAATCGGTGGGTCAGCATTCTCAATCTATCCCCGTGAATTGTTTTCTTTTTTTAATCCCGATTACGGAATACATGGTGAAGGTGAAATGAGCCTTTATCATTTTCTGAAAAGTCTTGATGCAGGCTCTCCCGATTTAAGCATTGACGGTCTTGTTTACCGAAATGGCGTTAATATTGCCGTGAATGACCGGAAACACTTTATAAAAACCCCCGATCTGGATTTTGATAAGGAGCTGCTCGAATTTTACTGGGATAAGGCCGGCATGGTCAACGTACAAACAAAGCGTGGCTGCCCCTATAACTGCATTTACTGTACATATCCGATTATTGAGGGCCATAATGTGAGAACTCTTGATCCTCAGAAGATAATCAATACTTTACATGAGCTTTATGATACGCACAAGATCGATTACGTGTTTTTCACCGATTCGGTATTTAATATCAGTAACAATTTCAATGTTGACCTGGCCAACAAAATAATCGCATCAAAACTGCCCATTAACTGGGGCGCCTATTTTTCACCGCACAATCTGACCTTGGAAAATTTGAAATTGTTTGCCGATGCAGGGTTGACGCACATCGAATTCGGCACAGAATCGCTCTCAAATACCACACTGAAAAAATATGGTAAACACTTTGATGTGGATGAAGTGGTGCGGGTTTCAGATTTTTGCAACATTGCGGGAATCTATTTCTGTCACTTCATGATTATTGGCGGCTATGGTGAAACGGAAGCAACAATTAATGAAAGTTTTGAAAATTCAAAACGCATTGAAAATACTGTCTTCTTTCCTTTCATCGGCATGCGGATCTATCCGGGTACAGTTCTGCATAAGATTTCACTCGAACAGGGAGTTATTGATGAAGGCGTTAACCTTTTGGAACCGGTTTATTATATTGCACCCGATATCCGGTATGATACGCTGAAGGAGCGCGCAGAGCAAACCGGCCGCAGATGGGTATTCCCTGATGAGGATGTAGCAACAGCCATGAACCGGCTCAGGAAACGTAAACGTAAGGGATCATTATGGCATCATTTAAAAAAATAAACATACCGCAAAAACCACCAATGGTGATGGTCGACCAGCTAATTGAGATGGTGGATAAAACGACCGTAACTACCTTTCTTATCCATCCAGATAATGTATTTTGCGAAAACGGGGAGTTCCGGGAGCCTGGCTTGATAGAGAATATGGCACAAACCGCAGCTGCAGGAGCAGGCGCGAAACCCGGTAATTCCGGTGGGAAAGCGCCCCTTGGTTTTATCGGCGGTATCAGGAACCTGAAAATTGATGATTTTCCGAAGATTGGGCAACAGATTAAAACACGAGCAACTGTTTTGCACGAAGTATTTGATGCCACCATTGTCCGGGGCGAGGTTTTCCTGGATGACCGGCTAATCGCTGCGTGTGAGTTGAAAATATTTTTGATCAATGAGGAAACAAGCGCCAGTCAACAGTAACAAAAAATTTGTCACTTGTCACTTGTCACTAAATAAATAGCTTATGGGAAATGTTGATGAGAAGTTAAACAACGACTCCACCGGAGAAGGCGAATTGATTTATACTTACAACCGGGAACTTTTCTATCATTTTGATAAGGAAAAGGGGTTCACGCAAAAGGTGGACTATCAAAACCCCAATAACCAGATAATTATCAAACAAAGCTGGGATGCAGCCGAACAGCGCCTCGATGAGGTAAAGCAACAGGTAATCATCGGAAAATCAAGTCCAATAGCATATTATATGGAAAAAATTCTCATGGAGGTGCCGATGTTGGCTGCCTACATGGAAATACCAAAATGGAGGGTCAGAAGGCATCTTAAAAGCAAGGTCTTCAAAAAGATTAAACCGGAAATACTTGAAAAATATGCCTCCGTATTCGGTATCAAGGTTGATCAACTTATCGATCCTGATTTTTTAAAATAAATTTTTAATGTTATCACCCCGCTCTTCAATTTCAGAGGAGAAGCAGGATGAGGTAAAAATCAAATTTGAAAAAATGGTAAAACTTGAATTTGAGCACCGGCAGTCGGGACATTGTGAAAGTGGTGTGACGAGAAACCTGCTTCACTATTATAATTTTAATATCAGTGAGCCTATGGCTTTCGGAATTGGAGCCGGGCTGTTTTTCAGCTATCTTCCTTTTTTAAAGATGCAGCATGCTCCCACTACCTCTTTCAGGGTATGGCCGGGACAGGTTTTTGAGCGTGCAACCAAACAACTCGGTGTGAAAACCGCGATCCACACTTTCCGCAACCCAAAAGATTCGATGGATAAGCTGAATGAAATTCTGGAACAGGGTTACCCGGTCGGATTGCAGGTTGGCACTTTTCATTTGCCTTTTTTCCCTCCCGAGTACCGTATGCACTATAACATGCACAACATGATTGTGTATGGCTACGATAACGGCACATATTTCATCAGCGATACATTAATGGAAAACCTGGTTGAAATCAATTACGAAGACCTGATGCGTGTAAGGTTTGCCAAAGGGGCTTTCGCGCCCCAGGGAAGAATGTATTATCCTACATTCGTTCCCAAAGATATCGATATTAAACCCGCTATTATCAAAGGAATCCGAAAAACTGCCAACAATATGACAGGTATTCCATTCCCGCTCATCGGAACCAAGGGGATCCGTTACCTGGCCAGCCGCATGCGGAAATGGGAGAAAAAACTCGGCCCTGAAAAAGCATCTTATTATCTCGGGCAGGTATTGCGTATGGAAGAAGAGGTTGGGACTGCCGGAGCCGGTTTCCGTTTCATATTTGGCGCTTTTCTGGATGAAGCTTCTACTGTATTAAAACAGGATTGGTTAAAAGAGGTTTCTTTCGAAATGGGTGAAACAGCCAATAAATGGCGCGAATTTTCATACTTCGGATCCAGAAATTGCAAAAAACGTGGAAAAGTAGATCAATCGTATGATTTTCTGGCAGATATGTTGCTTGATATTGCCAACAGGGAGGAGAAGATTTTCCGAAAATTGGCAAAAATCGAATAATATCCCTAATTTCGCATCAATAAAAATTCATCGCTGTAATTAAATACCGGAAGCGCCGGCAGGATAATAATAATTTTAATCCCGAACGATATAGTGGTATTTCATGCGACCGTTTTGTAGAAAAAATATTAAAACAAGATCATATGGAAGAAAAGTCTAATCCGGTTTATAAGGACCAGCGTTATGGCCAGTCAAAGGAATTGATTTATTCCTATGGTACAGATGGACAATATCACAGAAATGTCGGCTTTCATGATGAAACCGACAGGCTTATCCTGCAGCAGGCATGGGATCATTTTAATGACCGTATTGAAGAAGCCAGACAAAGGGTAAAAGCCGGCAAGGCAAGCCCGATCGTTTATTACATGGAAAAATTCCTTGCCGATCCGCTTAATTTGTCAATGATGGCAGGTATTTCGATCTGGCGTGTCAAATGGCATCTTAATCCCGGCGTTTTTAAACGGTTGAGCGAAAAAACACTGAAGAAGTATGCCGACGCCTTCAATATCAGTGTTGACCAGTTAAAGAAAGTTGACTAACAATAACATCACCTTCAATGGAAACAAAAACAATGATTAATTATACGCACCGCCAGGCAGGACATTGTGAAAGCGGTGCAACATCAAATTTATTCCGATTCTACGGTCATGATATCAGTGAACCGATGGCATTTGGCATCGGTAACGGATTGTATTTCAGTTATATTCCATTTTTGAAAGTGCAGTTTGCACCGATGATTTCCTTCAGGAACCTTCCGAATACCGTTTTTCACCGTTCAATGAAATACCTGGGAATTGATGCAACGGTCATTAAAAAGTTCAAAGATCCTGAGGAAGCCATGATGGCTCTCGACCGGAACCTTGAAAAAGGGATCCCGACCGGTATGCAGGTTGGCGTGTTCAACCTCACCTTCTTTCCTCCCGAATACCGCATGCACTACAATATGCACAATCTCGTTTGTTTTGGGAAAGAGGGAAATATTTATCATATCAGTGATACCGTAATGGAAACTTCCCAAATTCTGACTTATGAAGATTTGCTCAGGGTGCGGTATGCAAAAGGTGTTTTTGCTCCTCAAGGCAAGATGTACTGGATCAACAATCTTCCCGGGGAACTGGATATTAAATCGGCGGTTTCAAAGGGGATAAAAAAGACTGTATACGAAATGATCAAGGTTCCCTTCCCGCTGATTGGCGTTAAAGGGCTCAGATGGATGGGCAGGGATCTGAAGAAATGGCCGAAAAAGCATGGCGACGATAAAGCATCCTTTTATCTTGGTCAGGTTCTGCGAATGGCAGAAGACTTTGGAACAGGCGGAGCCGGATTCCGCTTTATTTACGGTGATTTTCTTAAAGAGGCAGGCGAAAAATTCAATCATGACGGGTTACTTGAAGCATCAGAAATGATGGGAAAAACCGCCAACCGCTGGAGGGAGTTCACCTACATCGGTGCCCGCAATTGTAAAAACCGGTCCAAACCTGAAGAGGATTATGGTATGCTTGGCGATATGATGATTGAAATTGCCGGAATGGAAGAGCAGGTTTATAAAAAACTGGACAAAATAAAATTATAGATGTCTGAAAGGCCGATCATCGAAATCAGGGGTTTGACAAAATTTTACAAGGGGAATGATGAACCAGCCATTGACTCTATTTCGCTGGATATTTTCCGGAATGAAATTTTTGGACTTCTGGGGCCAAATGGCGCTGGAAAAACTACCACGATCTCTATCCTGTGCGGGCTATTCCCTCCGACACAGGGGGAGATATTCATTGACGGGCTGGAGCTCCGGCCAAATCTCGATAAAATCAAACATATCATTGGCGTTGTTCCACAGGACCTGGCCCTCTACCCTACCCTGACCGCGCTGGAAAACCTCACCTTTTTCGGAAATATGTATGGCCTGAGAGGCCAGGAGTTGCGTGACCGGATTTTCAATTACCTGCACGTTTTCGGCTTGGAAAAAGCAGCCCGCAAACAGATTTCCAGCTATTCAGGAGGAATGAAGCGCAGGGTAAACCTTATCGCCGGCCTTCTTCACCGGCCCAAAGTGCTGTTTCTTGATGAACCAACCGTCGGGATTGATGTGCAATCGCGGATGGTCATTCTTGAATACCTGAAAGAGATCAATAAACTCGGAACAACCATCATCTATACTTCGCATTATATGGAGGAGGCTGAGAACCTTTGTTCGCGTGTGGCCATCGTCGATCGTGGTAAAATCATTTCAATCGGGAATCCTAAAGCCTTGTTGAAAGAGCATCCGGAATTTAAAAATCTGGAAAACATTTTTTTACATCTTACCGGGAAAGAGATGCGTGACTAAACTGTCGCTATGTTCAAATTTATATGTACTTTAAAGAAGGAATCCCTGATCCTGCTTCGGGATAAAGCAGGCTTAATCATCGTTTTCCTGATGCCCATGGTTTTGATAATCATTATGTCGCTGTTGCAGGAGGTGGGTTATAGCTCCATCAACCGCGAGACACAGATTGATGTGCTTTTTCTTGATCAGGACCGCGACAGTCTGGGTATCAAGATCAGGGAAGGACTTATCAGCTCCAATTATTTTCACCTGCTTGATTCGATAAATGGAGGTCCGGCCACTGACTCCGGGATCAGGGAGGCAGTAAAGAAAGGCGATTTTGTCATCGGGATCGCCATTCCTCCAGGGGTCACCAGGAAGATCCGTACCAATGTCAGAATCATGGTTGCAAAGACCCTGGAAGGGTTTGGATTATATAACACGGCCCTTTTTGGCGATATCCCGCTGGCTAAGGCTGATACCATTACCATCTATTTTGATCCGACGGTGAAGCAGACCTTTAAAAACACCATTATCAGTTCCCTGAAACAGTACAATTATAAAATCGAATCGGAAATGATCTTCAGCACCTTCAATCACGAAATGGCCAAGGCGTTTCCGACCTATCACCCCCCCGATCTGGAGTTCAAGGATGCAGTTGAATTCAATGAGGTATTTCCGTCGTACCACAAAATTGAAAAGATTCCGAACACGGCACAGCACAATGTGCCTTCGTGGGCAGTTTTTGCCATGTTTTTCATTATTATTCCGTTAACTTCCAGTATGATCGTCGAAAGGGAGGAAGGGAGTATGTTCCGTATTATGGCCATGCCGGTGAACTACCTTATGCTGCTGTTGGGAAAGGTCTTTGTTTATCTGGTTGTTTGTTTTTTCCAGACTGTACTCATGATCCTTGCAGGAATTTACATCCTTCCTTTATTCCATGCCGAAGCGCTGGCGCTGGGAACCAACATATTCGCTCTGGTTGTGATGACGATCATCAGCGCCCTTGCAGCACTGGGATACGGCGTGATGGTCGGTACGGTGGCCACCACACATCAGCAGGCGGCAGCATTCGGGGCAGTTTCCATCATTATCATGGCCGCCCTGGGCGGTCTCTGGGTCCCGATGTACCTTATGGCGCCTGTGATGCAGCACGTTGCTGCGCTAAGTCCGTTGAACTGGGCATTGAGCGGTTATTATGATATTTTTATCCGCGGAGGCGGATTAAAAGAGATCATGCCGGATTTATTAAAGCTGGCAGGATTCTTCCTAATCTCTATTTTGATAACCGGTTTGTACATGAAAATCAAAAATCCCATGTCAAAATAACCTATGGAACTCATTGACACAAAGGAGATAATAGTCAGATTTTCGGAGGTCGATTCTATGCGGATTGTATGGCATGGTAATTATCTGAAATATTTTGAGGACGGACGGGAATCATTCGGGCTGAAATATAATCTTGGATACCTCGATGTGTACAAGCACAACGTGATGATCCCAATCGTGAAAATCAATTGTAACTACAAAAGGCAATTGGAATATGGTGATACAGCTATTGTTGAGACCAGGTATGTGCCCACGGAAGCCGCAAAAATCATGTTCGAATATACGATTTACCGCAAGAAAGACAATGAAGTAGCAGCAATCGGAACCTCCATTCAGGTTTTCCTGACCCCGCAGGGCGAACTATTGCTTACTGCCCCTGATTTTTTCACAGGATGGAAAAAGAGATGGGGCATCTAACTGGCGATGGCATGAAATCAGTCTGCATTCTGAATCACAATATCATTTCATCTCTTGGATTTACTACAGATGAAAACATAAATGCCATAGAAGAAGGCACAATCGGGATTTGCCCGGTAAATGATCAGAAACTATACCCCAATCCGGTTTCCCTTTCGCAAATTGACACCAATCAACTCAATTCGAAATTTGCAGAGGTCATGCAGCAGTACAAAAAAATATCTCCGGCAGAATCGTTTACCCGCCTCGAAAAAATGTTTGTAGTTTCGATTCATAATGCAATAAAGAACCAGGCGGTAGTCCCGGGAAATTCCAGAACGCTGCTGGTTATTTCGACCACCAAAGGCAATATTGACTTGCTTGAGAACCGTTACAATGCCATTTTTAGCCACAAACGGCTTTATCTTTGGGAACTGGGGCGGGTCATTCAGCAGTTTTTTGGTTTTTTAAATCCCCCGGTGATTATCTCCAATGCATGCATTTCGGGTGTTGTTGCCATTATGACCGCAACCCGGTACCTGCAGTCGGGGGCCTACGATCATGCGGTTGTTACAGGTGGTGATATTGTCACCGAATTTATTATCTCCGGTTTCCAATCGTTTCAGGCATTGAGCCCTGCAGCCTGCAGGCCTTTCGATTTGAATCGTTCGGGTTTGTCGCTGGGTGAAGGATGCGGCACCATGGTTCTTTCCGTCTCCGCTCAAGCGTCAGACCAACTCCCAATCAGGGTCACTGGTGCGGCAACGAGCAACGATGCCAATCATATTTCAGGGCCTTCACGAACTGGCGAAGAACTAAGCGGGGCTATAAACCAGGCTATGAAACAAGCTGACCTGACCCCATCGGAAATCGATTATATATCTGCTCACGGCACAGCAACACCTTTCAATGACGAAATGGAATCAAAAGCGATCGGACTGAGCGGATTACTTGATGTTCCTGTCAACAGCTTTAAAGGTTATTGGGGACATACATTAGGCGGCGCCGGAATGATTGAATCGGTTGCGGGAATTTCATCCATGAAAAATGACATACTTTACCGTTCTGCCGGATTTGAAACACTGGGCGTACCAGCTGCCTTGAATGTGATTTCAGCACATAGGCCGGCTAATGTTAAATCGTGCCTGAAAATTGCATCAGGGTTCGGCGGATGCAATGCAGCAATTATATTCCAGAAAGATTAACATGGACCGTTTTATTACATCCTATTGCCATTTCAATAATAACAAGTTCATCTTGAATGACCGCCTTATATTTTATCAGGAAAATATTGTTAAATTTGCAGAGGTTTTAAAATCAGTTTATAAACAGGAACAAATCAATTATCCAAAGTTTTACAAGATGGATACCATCAGCAAACTTGGATTTATTGCAACTGAACTGGTTTTAAAGGAAAAAACATTGGAAGGTTATCGCCCCGAAGCGGTGGGTGTGGTTTTGTCAAATTCAAGTTCAAGTCTTGATACCGACATTGCCCATAACGAAACGATCAAAAATCGTTCAAGTTATTTCCCAAGCCCTTCAGTTTTTGTTTATACCCTTCCCAACATCGTGATCGGGGAGGTTTGTATCAGACATAAAATCAAAGGGGAGAATGTTTTTTTGATCTCTGAAACATTTAACAGCAAACTGCTGTTCGGTTATGTGGATGAGCTTTTTATCAACAATCGGGTGGAAGCCTGCTTGTTTGGATGGGTTGAAATTTTTGGAAATAAATCCAAAGCGATTGTGGCCCTGGTCGAAAAAATTGACCAGGATTCATTTAATCTGGTTTCCGGTTTCAAACCATTAAATTTTAATATTGAGAATCTGAATTTAATAATGGACCGAAATTGACCTGATATTATGGAAGAATTAATTGAAAAATTGAAAAAAGAGGTTATTGAGCAATTAAACCTGGAAGATATTTCCCCTGATGATATCAATCCTGATTCACCCTTATTTGGCGAAGGCCTGGGGTTGGACTCAATTGATGCGCTTGAGCTGATTGTTTTATTGGAAAAAAATTACGGAATAAAAATTGAAGATCCCAAGGATGGTAAGAAGATATTTCACTCCATCCGTACAATGGCCGAATACATCACCGAGCACAAAAAATAACTCCCGATGCCCAGGCGGATTTTTATAACCGGGTACGGCATCATTTCCTGCATCGGAAATAATATTGAGGAAAATTTGACCTCTCTGCTTCAGTCGCGTCCCGGAACAGGAAAGATCCGCCAGATTGAAACGCTTCTCAAAAATGAGTTGCTTGTTGGCGAAGTGCCGAAATCGCAGGATGAGCTCTTCGCGATGGCAGGGATTATTCCTGCTGAAGGTTATTCGAGAAATGTTCTGCTTGGTATAATTGCAGCCCGTGAAGCATCTGCCCATAGCCGGCTTTGTGAAAACCGTGAACTGAAAACAGGGCTGATATCGGGAACCACTGTAGGAGGAATGGATCGTTGTGAAATCTATTACGACGATTTTCTTCATAATGACACCCGAAATGCTTATATCGATTCGTACGACTGTGCCGACAGTACTGAGAAAATAGCAACACTGCTTGGTATTCATGAATTCGTGACCACAATCAGCACTGCTTGTTCCTCCTCAGCTAACGCGATACTTCTGGGAGCCCGTATGATCCGCGCAGGCAGGCTCGACCGTGTTCTCGTAGGCGGATGTGAGTCTCTCACCAAATTTCACCTGAATGGCTTTAATTCACTGAAGATACTGGATAAGGATCCATGCAAACCCTTTGATAATCATCGGTCGGGTATCAACCTGGGTGAAGGCGCCGCTTACCTGGTTCTCGAACCCGATGACAGCCTGTTGAGAACGGGAAATACACCCCTTTGTGAACTTGTTGGATGGGGTAATGCCTGCGAGGCTTTTCACCAAACTGCATCTTCACCTGATGGTATCGGAGCCTATCTGGCCATGAAACAGGCGTTAGACATGAGCGGCCTGCAGCCCGGAGAGATTGACTATGTGAATGCCCACGGCACCGGAACCGATAACAACGACCTTTCCGAAGGCCGTGCTATTGAAAAACTTTTCGGTGACCGGATCCCCCTGATAAGCTCAACCAAGCCGTTCACAGGGCATACCACCAGTGCAGCCGGTTCAACAGAGGCCATCCTGTCGATTATGTGCCTCCAGCACCAGGTTATTTGGCCCAACCTGAACTTCAGGGAACGCATCCCCGAACTCAACTTTTCACCAGTCGAAAAATTAATGACAAATGTCAATGTAAATGTGGTGATGTCCAACTCATTCGGCTTTGGAGGGAATGACACTTCCTTGATATTTCGTAAATCGTAAATATATTTCATGGCCTACATCAACGGCATCGGTATTATCTCTCCTCAAAAAACCTTTGAAACAAAGGAGTTCCTCAATAATATCGTTGAATATAACGATGATTACCTGAAGTGTATTGAACCTGTTTACAGGAATTATATTGAGCCTGTTCAATCGCGAAGGATGAGCCGGCTGATCAAGATGGGCATTACATCGGCGAAAATGAGTCTGGCCGATGCGGGACTTGCAATGCCTGATGCCATCATTACAGGGACAGGTTTGGGAAGTGTTGAAGATACTGAAAAGATTTTAGGCGAAATAACCAAAGAAGAAAGATTTTTAAACCCTACCCCATTCATACAATCTACATATAATACCATCAGTTCACAGGTAGCAATCCAGCTGAAATGCCACAACTACAATTCGACCTATGTTCACCGCACTTTTTCTTTTGAAAGCGCATTGATCGATGGATTAATGCAACTTGAAGAAAATACAGCCTCGAATATTCTGATTGGAGCAATTGATGAGATGACGTTGAATCACCTACAGATTACCAGACGAATAGGTCAATGGAAAATGAATCCGGTTTTCAATCTAAAACTGCATGAAGATCATTCGCCCGGAGCGCTGGCCGGCGAAGGTGCGGCATTTTTTGTACTTGGCGTTGAAAAAACCGGTACAACCTATGCCCGGTTAACGGATGTTAAAACCTGTATTAATATTAACGGGTCATTTCAGCCCATGACAATACTCCCCTGTTTTCTGGGCAAACACAATCTTACCATACATGACATTGATATAGTGTTAGTTGGTAAAAATGGCGATTGTAATTATGATCCGGCCTACAATCGGTTTGCAAACCATTATTTTCCCGGCAAACCATTGGCATGGTTCAAACATCTTTGCGGAGAGTATCACACGGCTACCGGTTTCGGTGTGTATGTAGCTGCTAATATACTCAAACATCAATGTTACCCTGAAATTTTACATTTAAACGAAATAATCCCGTTCCGGCTGAAAAACATCCTGATATACAATCAATTCAGGGATGTCAACCACTCATTTATGCTTGTGCAGGCAATGTAAATCGGATAAAAACTTGCCCGCGATCTTTCCTTTCAATGAGATAATCTTCTAATTTTGTCGAAAAGCTGAACTATTAGATAATGTCGAAACATGTATATATTACAGGCATTGGAATTATTTGTGCAATTGGGAACAATGTGACCGAAACCTTACGATCATTGTTGGCTTCCCGTTCAGGAATCGGGGAGATTACTCTTTTTCCGACTATTCACAAAGGAATTATTCCCATGGCTGAGGTAAAATTATCGACCACTCAATTATTGGAGCAAACCGGCTATTCAGGCAGTAAAAATCTCACACGGACATCCTTATTGGGAATAATTGCAGCAAGGGAAGCTTTAACTTCAGCGGGAATAACAAATATTGCAAAATTCAAAACCGGACTGATTTCTGCCACCACTGTCGGCGGCATGGACCGCAGTGAAAATTTTTATGCATCCTTTCTGAGTGATCATAAAAAAGGGCGCATGATCGATGTTGTAAACCACGACTGTGGCGACAGCGCCGAACGGATTGCTGCAGATCTCGGCATCAGGGGTTTTGTCACCACCATCAGCACTGCATGTTCTTCGTCAGTTAACGCCTTGATGTTTGGCTCAAACCTAGTTAAAACCGGGCAACTCGAACGGGTGATAGTAGGTGGAAATGACTCGGTGACGAAATTCACTCTCAATGGCTTCAATACTCTGATGATCCTCGATAAAACCGGATGCCACCCCTTCGATGATAAGCGCGCCGGGCTAACTCTGGGAGAAGGAGCCGCCTTTCTCGTTCTGGAATCTGAAGATGTGGTGATAAGAGAGAATAAACCCATTCTGGCTGAAGTTTCAGGTTATGCCAATGCCAATGATGCCTATCATCAAACTGCATCATCACCTGACGGTGTCGGAGCATTCATGGCCATGTCGAAAGCGCTTGATATGAGCGGACTGCAGTCTGCCGATATCGACTACATCAATGTTCATGGCACAGGAACCGAAAACAACGATCTTTCGGAAGGTGTTGCCATGGAGCGGATTTTTGGAGAAAATGTACCGCCTTTCAGTTCAACAAAAGGATATACGGGCCATACATTGGGCGCAGCCGGAGCTGTTGAGGCTGTAATTTCTGTATTGGCCATTCAGAACCGGGTGATTTTCCCGAACCTGAATTTTTCAACCCCGATGAAGGAACTGCATATCGAACCGGTAGAAGCGCTGATAAAGGATATAGAGCTGCACCATGTTCTTTCAAATTCCTTTGGATTTGGAGGTAACAATTCGGCGGTGATACTATCGAAGGTAATCTGAAGGTTTGAATGAATGAAGGTTCCTTATTCGTGAAAAAAAATAATACTAACAAAGAATAATGACCAATATCCCAATATATATTAATGGCCTTGGGAATGTTTCGCCGCAAAAAACGACAGACAACAACCATTTTCTGGAAGAACCGCTATCGTTTGAAGCAAACCGGTTAAAAATCATTGATCTGGTGTATAAGGATTTTATCCCGGCCGAGATGATCCGCAGGATGAGCAGGATCATCAAAATGGGCATTGCCGCATCAAAGTTATGTTTGAAGGATGCTGCCGGTTCTGATGATATATCCAAAAGAAATATAGTCCCGGATGCCATCATTACCGGAACAGGGCTTGGATGCCTCGAGGATACCGATAAATTCCTTGCCAGCATGATCAATAACAAAGAAGAGTTCCTCACCCCTACCTCTTTTATCCAAAGCACTCACAACACCGTTGCCGGACAGATCGCACTGCTCCTGAAATGTCACAGCTACAATTTTACCTATGTCCACCGGGGCATTTCATTCGAAAGCGCCCTCCTTGATGCCATCACCCAGATGAGGATGGGGGAATTTTCAAATGCACTTGTCGGCGGTTCCGACGAAATAACAAACAATTCATTCATCATTACCAACAGGTTGGGATACTGGAAACGAAAACCTGTCGACACTCTCAACTTGTTGAATGATACCCAACGGGGTTCAATCGCCGGGGAAGGAGCCTCATTCCTGTTCCTTGAAAACCAAAGGAATAAGCATACCTATGCCAGACTTGACGGGGTCAGCGCCTTTTTGAAGCCAGATTCCAATCAGGAGGTTAGTGACCGGCTCAATGATTTTCTGACAATTAATGGATTATCGGCACAAGATATCGACCTTGTTATATTGGGATTGAATGGAGATAAACACAATGACATGTTTTATCATAATCTGGTATCAACGAATTTTCCTTTGACACCAACGGCTTATTTCAAGCATTTATGCGGAGAATATCACACGGCTTCATCTTTTGCTGCATGGCTTGCAGCGATGGCGATTAAAACCCAAACGGTTCCTGAAGTGGTCAGGTTCAGGGGAAATGTGTCATCCGGGCCTGTTCATGCAGCTCAAAAATCTTCAGAAAAGGCAGTAAAACAATTTCATGGTCTTGAACATGTGATTATCTACAACCATTTTCGTGGGAACAACCACTCCTTCATCCTGCTAAGCCAATTGTAAATGTTTACTTTCCGCCGCCTGACGCTTCTGTTTTTTATCATCTTTCTGGCTATGAACCTCTGTAACTTTTTTCTTGAAAATGAGAGTGGAAAATTCTTTAACAACCATTCCGCACTTTTCTATAGTCTATTATTCATTGGCTATTTCGGAATATCTTTTGCAATGGCATTTCTGCCCTGTTCAAATTTTCATCACCCGGTGATCTGTAAGGGAATAACGAATGAAAAAGTCGTTGCAGTCACATTCGATGATGGCCCCGATCCGGTCAAAACTCCTATAATTCTTGAGGTTCTTAAAAAATATGATATACCTGCAACCTTTTTTTGCATCGGCAAAAACCTGGATGGAAATGAGCAACTATTAAAAAAGATGGTAAATGAAGGTCACCTTGTCGGTAACCATTCGTTTTCACATTCAAAATTGTTCGATCTGTTTCCTGCCCGCCGGATGAGGGCTGAATTGCTTAAGACAGATAGCATGATCCGGAATATCACAGGCATTTCGCCACTCTATTTCCGTCCGCCATTCGGTGTGGTTAATCCGATGGTTGGTAATGCCCTGAAAAAAATGCACTGGCAAACTGTTTGCTGGAACATCCGTTCACTCGATACGATGCGCCTGGATCACCGGAATATTATTAATCATATACTTTTACGACTGAAGCCCGGATCGATCATCCTGCTGCATGATTTTACCCCTTTCGTTGAAAATCATCTCGATGAATTGCTATCGGCAATTGGAAATTGTGGTTACAAAATTGTGCCACTTGATAAATTATTGAAACTACCAGCCTATGCTTAAAAATAATTATACAAAATTATGGCCCGCTATGCCGGTCATTTCAAAAATCGCTATGATCACCTTTGTTGTAGGGTTGGCATTATGGATACCTAACCAGTCAATGTCGCAGAACAAACCGATGCGTGCTGCCAATATTGAATCGCTAAAGCTTCAGGTTAAGGAGTTGGCCCAAAAAACCATGACCATAAACAGTGATTTCACCCAGGAGAAAGAGATGTCAATGATCACGGAAAAGATTATATCCAGGGGGAAATTTTATTTTAAAAAGGAGAAGATGTTACGCTGGGAATATATCCAGCCATTCTCCTATACCATCATCATCAATAACGATAAGATTTCGATCCTGGATGAGAATAAAGTGAGCCATTTTAATGTTAAATCAAATAAAATATACCTGGAGATCAACAGGATCATTCTGGGCAGCATACAAGGAACTTTATTAAATGATGACAAGAATTTCAAATCCTATTTTCTTGAAAATCATGAATCATTTGTCGTAATGCTTAAACCTTTGGCGCCAAAACTGAAGGAGACACTGACAGAAATTGTTATTTATTTCAACCGGGGGGATTATGCTGTTGACCGGGTTGATATGTTCGAAACCGGAGGAGACTGCACCAGGATTAATTTTACAAAAAAGAAACTCAACCAACCCATCGCCGATGAGAAGTTCGTTGTTCGTTAGTATTCTGGCGCTGCTGTTCACCGGTTGTGTATCGATAAAACCATCGGAATTAAAACCTCTGACTTTTGACGTTAAACAAGTAACGACATTCGGCCCCCGTGATTTTTCAGGCGTCACTTTATTCAAAGCTTCGCTGGATATAAAAAAACATCACCTCTCCGGGTTATTGATCATAAAACGTATGGACTCATCAGGTGATGAAGGGAAACCTGATAGCGCAATACATCCTGTATTCCGCATCGTCTTTTCAAATGAGATAGGGATGACCTTCTTCGACCTGGAGCTGAAGTCAGATAGTTTCAAAGTGATTTCCTGCTTTGAATCATTGAACAAAAGTGCCCTGATGAAAATTTTCGAAACTGATTTCAGGTTACTTACTGGCATCGATCCGCTGAAAACCAAAACATTCTATACGCAAACAAGTACCAAAAACCTGGTAATATCCTGTAATGCAGGGAGGTACAAAACCTGGCAAACTTACTCGCCTTCAGGAGATACCATTTTCATAAAAGCCGGAAAATCGACCATTGCCGATCACGCGATCATTTCATACCGGAAGTATGCCAATGGATTTCCCACAAAAATAACAATTGAAAATAATTTTATCGGTATGATACTATCCATGAGGCTTTTGGATAGAAAACCCCCGACTATTGCTAAACCTAATTGACCGTAGATCAGGGTAAAGGGTAAATGCAGGATTTGTTGCGATATCCTGCCTTATCTGTGTACCAGTCGGGGTATGAAGCGCCCGATGATAAAGCCCAATTGGCGAACTGCAGGTACCCGCTGGTAATCTGGTTGGTCTCGATCGTGTAATGGTAAGTTGAAGCAACATTGATTGCCCATGGCAGGTTTGACTTTGTTTTGTAGTATTTCCCAGTCTCAGGTTTTGAATCATCCTGACCGGTACCGAACAAACTAAGGTCGGCCAGGCTGGTCGGCGGATAATCAGGCAGATGTATCTCCTTTCCCCGTTCTCCGTTAACAATCAGAAATGGATTAAAATGTACCAGATCAAGATCTGTTGCTGAATACTTATTGGGTGTAAATGCCATGCTTATAACAATGGTGTCGGGCGTAACATAAGGAAATTCAGGAAGTACATTCACCCCAATGCCGCCTGTCGAAGCCATGATTTTATTGACATTATCAAAAACTATCACAGTTATCTTTTCCTGGTTTGCCTCAGTACCATTACTACCAAGTGTAATAATGTTTTCTTTAAGGTTATAACCGATAGCCGAAACATCGGCATTCACAAGATTTTTTCCTGAAAGCTGAAAACCAAATCCGTTATTATATCCGGCGCCGATAGCGCGAATCACAAAGGCGGCCAAGACCTCCGTCACCTTGTTTGAACTGTTGGTTACAGTGGTGAACTGGTAGTCGATTACCAGGTCGTTGAAATCGTAGTCGCCCAAACCTGGCCAAAGGTCCTCAAATGCTATACTCGCGTAACCTTCAGCCGGGAAATAGTTGTTAAAGGCCCTTGCCGGGTCTTTTGGATAGTCGTCATCGCTATCTGCAATGCCATCACCATCCTGGTCAGGCGCATTGCCTGTACCTTTATAATTAGCTTGTATTTCAGTCTGTGACAGTGCAACTCCAAATATTTTAATCTCGTCAAGCGAACCTTTGAAGAATTTTTGGGCGCCATTGTCAGACCCGATGGAAACATCGCGTGAATTGACTGCCAATACACCTGAAACTGCTTTACTGTTTTTTAGCTGACCATTGACATATATTTTCAATGTTGTTCCATCATATGTCATGGCAATATGGTACCATTCATTCAAAACAGGTAGTCCGTCGCCCCAATGCAAACTCACGCTCGTGCTGTTGTTTAGCCTGATATGTCCAAGCCAGCCATCCCAATTACCCTGTCCTATGCCATGCCCGTCCCAGTCGCCCTTCTGGAATAATTTTGTGGTTTTGTTTTCCTCAGTTTTTGCCCATACCATCATAGTTATTGAATTGGTAAGATTCAGGTTAGATGCCTTTGGAACTTTAACCCAATCGGTTGATCCATTAAAGTGCAAACAACTTCCCGAAATTCCGGTACTCCATGAAGCTCCGGTTACCGTTCCGTGGTTACCATCGGCAAAATCCGTTACAACATTGCCGCTGGTTTCATTGAGGGGCCAATAGGAAATGAGATCGGAACCGGTTCCCGGGTTGGGTGTTTCAGAATAGATTGAAAGGATTTCTGCCTCTGAAAGTGGTCTG
Organism: Bacteroidota bacterium; assembly: GCA_037137455.1. Taxonomy (GTDB): domain Bacteria; phylum Bacteroidota; class Bacteroidia; order Bacteroidales; family FEN-979; genus CAIVAT01. Next base: position 25,510 of record JBAXKG010000017.1, on the reverse strand, counting down.
GAATATATAAGTACCTCGTCAAGTATCCCCGGAAAATGATTGATGGTGGCTTCATTGCCAATATATAGATCACTGTTGGATGTTTGCAGATTGCCGGAAGTAGCTTTTGAATTTTTCAGCGCCCCGTCAACATATAGTTTCATCAGAGCGCCATCGTATGTTACAACAACATGATGCCAGTCGGTATCGAGAATCCGGTCGCTATAGTTCATCACAACTGAGGTCCATACAGGATTATATATTGCAAATGAAACTCTTCCCTGCGGATCGAGCCGGAGAACGTATTTGACACGATTGAAAAGCAAACCGCCATTTTCGCCAACCATATCCATTTTAAACCAGCAGGATAGACTTATCTGATTTGTTGTATTATTCAAACCGGAATTGTACGGAACCTGCACGTGCCCTCCCGTACCATCAAAATCCAATGCACTCTTGCTAATACCAGGTACCCATGCAGCCCCGGTTATCGTCCCATTATTTGTTCCCTTGGCATCAGTTGCAACGGATCCTGAATTTTCATCAAAATGCCAGGCTGATACCAACCCCAATTCCGGTACCAGCCTTTCATTAAAGTTAATCGCACTGTATAATCCGGATGATTTTGCGGATGTCAGTGAAACCTGTACTGTACTTCCCCCAATGTCAATTAGCTGCCCGTTTACCTGTACTTTGTTAATAAAGGCGGGCACACTGATCGTGACTTCATAGGCTTCGACAAACCTGTTAAAAAAGCCTTTGTGGTATACTATTTTTCCATCTTCCGATAAAATTGAAATCACTGTTGCTTTGTCATATCTGATAACAAAAGTCACATCCCGGGTTGTTTTCCAGTTGAACCCGGCTGGGATAACCAGTTTTTCCATCGGAACAGGGCCCGTATTTACAGGATCACTGTCGGTCTTCTTGCAACTTTGAAAACTGATTAGTAAAATGATGGCCAATGAAAATAACCTGATGTTTTTCATAATCTGATATTTGCTATAAAGGTAAAGGTAAAATTAAATAGAAAAATTACCAATAAGTAATTGATGCGCCTAAATTAGTATATGTGTCATTTAATGACATTAAATGATGTGCCGGCCAATAATTTCAGGAGTTCTGCACATTATACTTTTCAAGCGTGGTCAAAAACAAATCCCTCATCAGGGGTTTGGCTAAATAATCATCACAACCGGCATCAATCATTCTCTTCTCATCACCGCTCATTGCATAGGCCGTGATGGCAATAACAGGAAGGTCTTTCCTAAAAGATTTGATTTCACGTGTTGCCTCCATACCATCCATCACAGGCATCTTTATATCCATCAAAACAATTGAAATTTCAGGATGGGCGCGGCATTGGTCAACAGCATCCTGACCATTTACCGCTTTTATAAAGGTAAAATCGGTTTTTTGCAGGATTGTTTCCATGTAGCGCATATTGGATTCATCGTCCTCAGCCATAAGAATGACTGTTTTTGCATGTTGAAAATATTCGGGAATATCTGTTTCTGACTTCAAAATTTCGATTTTTGGATCCTTCACATTTAATTTAAAATAAAATGTTGAACCGGCCCCTTTCTCTGAATCCACGCGGATTTCGCCATTTAACAACCTTACAAGTCCTTTTACGATCGACAATCCGAGTCCACTGCCTTCATGCCCCCGGGTATGCGCTACTTCTTCCTGTATGAAATCTTCGAATATCCGGTATTGAGCTTCTTTGCTGATACCTGTCCCTGTATCTGATACGAAGAATTCAATCTGATCTTCCTGAATTGAATATCCGAATGAAATCTCTCCTTTTTTAGTAAATTTTATCGAGTTATCAAGCAACAGTGAAAATATTTTCCTTAAAATATCAACATCTGATTCGATTTTTATATTGGATGATTTCTCAGGAATTTTTAACGATAACCCAAGTTTTTTTATCGCGCAAATGGGTTGAAACTGCTCTTTGAGGGAATGAAGAACCTCAGCCGGACTGAAGAACTTATTCTTCAGTTCCATTGTTCCCGAGGCGATCATGGATATATCCATATAATTAGTCATTGTGTCAAGCAGTCGCATACCACTTGCATGTATGACCGTGTGATAATACTCTATTTCCTCTTCATTAAGATCTTTTTGTCTGAGTAGTTCGGTGAAACCCAAAATGCCATTTAACGGAGTACGGATTTCATGGGAAATATTATTAATAAATGCCGTTTTCAAAAGGTCGCTTTGCTCTGCTTTTTCCTTGGCATTCAAAATCTCCTGCTCGGCCTGTCTGCGCTCTGTGATGTCGACATGAGTAGACTGGTAACGGAGCAGCTTCCCGGATAAATCCCTTACCTCCCTGATCGATATCAGGAATGACATCGTGGTTCCATCACGTCGCAGTACTTCTACCTCTCTTGGTTCAATAATACCCCTTTCCATAAGGATATGAACAATCTCGTTTCTTTCTTCACGGGTCGCATATAACTGCTCAACGTTGCTGACTTCGGCCATCATCTCTGCCGGAGTATCATATCCATATAACCTTGCAAATTGGATGTTTGCATTGATCAACTTCCCGTTTGGCTCTGTTTCTGATATTCCAATCAATGAATTCTCGAACAGGCTCCTGAATCTTGCCTCACTATCCTGCAAAGCTTTTTCTGATTTTCTGCGTTCATTACTATCAGACTGGTCTTGTAAAATTTTACCTATCAGGGCTGTTGCAATTGGAAAAATTCCAAGAATGGTAACCGTTATGGTCTTAAATGTAATAAGCCGCATTGGTGAAGGGATTGCAAAAATCAATGCAACCATCACAAGATGAACAATGAGGCCAATGATATAAAGATTTAATATGTTGATCTTGAATTTTCCTGTTTTCAACTGTGCATGAAAAATGGAACCGATCAAGGTAGAAAAGATGATAACAGATACGCCCATGATTACGCCATCGCCGCCCAACCCGATGCGGTAAACCAAAGCAATACCAGCGGCTATCAAACCAGATACCGGACCGAAAAAGAGTGCACAAAGGCTTAAAACCACACTTCTGCCATCGAAAATTATACCAGGGGCGAGCACAAATGGATTGACCATTCCAATCAAAGCAACCAGGCCAAAAAGTACTCCCTGCGAGATTACTCCGGAGGTTGTTGAGCGCCTCCAGCGGTTATCAATAAACCCCGACAAAACACTTACAGAAATAAGCAGGGCCAGATTGAATATGAGATCAATGATAATCATGGCAGAGTAAAGTTAAATGTGCTTCCGTTCCCTTCTTCGCTGACAACCCAAATCTTTCCACTGTGTTTTTCTACAAATTCCTTGCACAAAATCAATCCAAGCCCGGTACTTGGTTCGCCATCTGTACCTTTGCGGCTTAACTTTTCAAGATGATGAAAAACCTTGTCCTTCAGCTCGCTGCTCATACCGATTCCAGTGTCGCTGATGCTTACTTCAACAGAATTATCTTCGGTTTTTCGCGCCGATACAGTTACCTTACCTCCTTTTTGAGTAAACTTAACGGCATTTGATGTTAGGTTTCGGATTACAGAACCGAACATATGCAAATCGGCAAAACATGTAAGATTATCAGGAATGTTATAACATATCTCTATCTCCTTTTTATTAGCTGAATCCATCACAAACTCCATATTGTCTATGACTTTGGGTTTCAGTAAAAATGTTACAGGATCGAAACTGGTTGCCTTCATTTGAAACCTCGACCATTCCAGGAGGTTTTCAAGAAGCCGGTATAGCTGAGTTGCCGATATTTTCATAGAGCGGGCTATTTGTTGCAGCTCGACACGAGACATATTGTCGATATCTTCGGCCAGTATTTCAGTATAACCCAGAAACACGTTAAATGGGCTTCGCAGGTCATGGGCGATGATAGAGAAAAATTTATCTTTTGTGTTATTCAGTTCCTGCAGCTCCAATTCCGACCTGATAAGAATTTCATCTGAAAGCTTCTTTTGCGTATTATCATGGGCTACAAATAATACCTCATCATCTGATAATCTTGAAATTCTAGCCTGAAACCATAACGACTTACCACCGATTTCCAGCGGGTAATCAAGAACAATCATCTTTTTTGTTGCAATGCTGTCACGAATAGCATCTGTGAAAACATCGGCTTGTTTTTTATCGAAAACCTGGTGAAGCGATTTCCCTATTAAATCGTTTGCCGGCATTACCAATAGAGACTCGTTGGTTGGCGCTATTCTTTTATATTCCCCATTTTTATTGAAGACGATTATCAAATCCTCCATCGATCCGAATAGCGTTTTAAGTTCCTTTTCGTTTCCACTTATTTTTAAATGTGCATGTGACAATAACCATATCAACAAACTGATTATGCATGAAATGACATAGAGCAAATATGAATAATTATCAGTCTTACTTAAATAATCCGGCCAGCCGATGACTGGGGCACTGGCATAAATCCAGCTACCGGTTGGTAAAGAGATTTCGACAGCCACCGACGAATCATTGAAAACTGTCGAATCACCCCAAAAAAAATCGCCCTGGTAACCACTACCATCCTTGCCTTTCAATCCATACTTGAAATTATCATCTTTTTCGACCATATTAGCCTCATTGAACAACTGATCGCGATAGATCACGATATCGGCAACTCCCCAAAATTGAGATGTACCATCACTCTTTTTTGTAAAAATAGGAGTGTAACTGATAAATGCGATCCCTCCTTCGACAAGTTCAACCGGACCGGCGATAAAAGTTTTTTTGGTTAATACTGTTTCCTCAACAATTTTTCTTCTCTTGGGATGCTCGAGCAGATTGAGCCCCAAGGCGGATTCATGCCCCATTATTGGATAAATAGCCCCGATAATACAGTCTTTCGAGAGGGCCATCGTGCTGATCACCGGATCATTGATAATAAATTCTTCGGCTAAACGGGAAAAGGTATTATTTGAAATATCGGCATTGATAGAAATATAGGCAGCAACGCTTTTAGTGTAATATATTCTTGAAAATAATGATTTTTCCAGTTGCGATTTTTTTGACATGAGTGATTCAAGTAAAGCGTTCCTGGCATCCTGTTCCTTAATTTTAAGATTAAAATTTGAATATTCATGGCTTGCAAAAAGCATAATGCAAAGCGATATCAGCGCAATAATAACAGGAAGGTGGCTTTTTTGGGGTATGATTAACTTCACGAGTAGGCTTAAGAACATTTCAAAATTATGAGAAAAATCCAGAAATCATCTGCAATAACTGCTCTTTCTTTATCGGTTTCGATATATATCCATCGCATCCTGCCTCTTCACTTTTTTGTCGATCAGATGACATGGAATAAGCTGTTTGCGCTATAACAGGCAGGTTGGGGCGCAATGCTTTGATTTCTCCTGCAAGTTCCCAACCGCTGGCATCGGGCAAACGTACATCAAGTAAAACGAGATCAAAGGAATCGAGCTTATCATACATACCTTTAAGTTCAGCTCCATTGAATGCGGTGACAAATTCAGCATTGGTACGGCCAAGGAGAATTTTCAGGAACTCCATATTCGTTAGTTCATCCTCTACCAGCAGTATCTTTTTACCTGCCCAATTGTAAATGATCTCGGTTTTTTGCTTCACCGGATGTGATTCTACCATACTTTTTTTCTCGGGCCCATGCTTAAAGGGCAACGTGAAAAAGAAAGTACTTCCTTTACCCGGTTCTGATTCCACCCATATTTCACCTCCCAGCGAAGCCAATGACCCTTTGCAGATAGCCAAACCCAGGCCGGTTCCACCAAAACGATGCGGATCATCTGTTTCTGCCTGACGAAAATGTTCGAATATGATGGCTTGGTTCTTATGGGATATTCCAATCCCGCTATCCTTGACAAAACAGGTGATCATGCCGTTTTCCGGAGGGTAATAACCAAACCTGATCGAACCGGCCAGGGTATATTTGATAGCATTCTCAAGAAGGTTTGAAAACACCTGCTTCACTATATACGGATCGCTGTTGAACGTAAAATCATGCCCCGGGTATGGTTTTTCGCAATGAAGAGAGAGGTGTGATTTGTTGACCTTTTGAATTTTTTCGTTCGTCACCATTTCAATTTCCTCTAACATCCTGTTTAAATTCACTTCGCCGCTTACGATAATGGAATTGCCCGACTCAATCCGCGAAATCTCCAGAATATCGTTGATAATAGCCATGAGGTCGTCAGACCGGGATTGAATAATTTCGGTAAACCTGAGTTGATCTTCAGCGCTGATTTCAGGGTCGGCAAGCATCCCGGAAAAGCCAATAATCGCATTCATCGGGGTACGTATCTCGTGACTCATATTGGCCAGAAAAGCTGATTTAAGCCTGTCCGATTCCTGGGCTTTTTCTTTCGCGGCTTTTAAGTCGTGCTCAGCCTGTTTGCGTTGAATTGACAAGCTGATCTGGTCGGAAACAAATTCAAGCATCTCCACATCTTTTTCTGAATAAGCTTGCGGGTCGACATAACTCTGTACCACAAAAGCGCCGAAAACCTTACCATCAATGTGCAAGGGTACGCCGAGCCAACAGGCAGCAGGAACGCCGATTAATTCAACCAGGCCGGCATTCACCATCTCCTGTCTCTCAAAAGGAGTTACCAGAACAGACTTGTTCTGCAAAACAACGCGGCCAGTCATCGACTTCGCTGCCGGCCAAGATGTCAGGTCATCCTTTTCATCCTTTACATAAGGTGATGCAAGCATTCCGGACGCTTCATCATAAAAGGCAATATAGAAATTGGTGGTATCAACCAAAATTCCAAGTTCCTCTCCAATGATTCCTATCAACTCCTCCAGATCATTGGTAGTTACCACAGCATTGGAAATATTGTACAGTACCTTTTGAATTTTTTCAGCTTTTTTTCTTTCGGTAATATCCTGAACCTGCAATAAATAACCCAGAAGGTCTTCGTTTTCAACTGTTTTGAGTGGTGTAATTATATACTCCATCTCCGCCTTCCCCGTTAAAGTGGTATGATATTGATTAAGTTCCCTGATCTTGTCAAAATCAAGAGAGTACTGGTAGGTAACGGCTTCACCTTTGTGTAATTTTTGTTTTAATTCTTCGTTCAAGCTGGTACCTTCGAAGAGATTGAATCCTTTTGAGCTCTCATCATAAATACCAAAAATTTCGCATGAGGCCTTGTTTAAGGCAATCTGAATGCCATTTCTATCATATATTTCTATGCCTATCGGAGATTTTTCGAAAATGGACCTGAATCTTTCTTCGCTTTCCTGCAACGCCTTCTCAACTTTATTGCGCTCAGCAAGCTCCTGTTCCAATTCTTGTGTGCGTTTTACCACCAAAGCTGAAAGCTGATGCTTTTCATCGAGTGTTTCGATGTTGGCAGCTTTTATTTTCACCATGGCACGAATCTGGGCTTTGAGCTCGGTTTCATCAATGGGTTTCGAAATAAATGCTTCGGCGCCACATTCAAGCGCACGGATACGGTTCTCCTTATCACCCTGGAGGGCTGTAATAAAAACCACAGGGATATTTTTCAGCTTTTTATCGGCTTTCAGCCTGCGGCAAACATCAAAACCATCCATCCCGGGCATTACAATATCGAGCAGGATTACATCAGGGTCTTCTGACGATGCAAGCTCAAGTCCCTGCGCTCCGCTGAGTGCGGTTATAGTCACTGCATACGGGATGGTTTCATTTATCAGTGCGTTTAAACTGATAAGGTTATCTTTTATATCATCAATCGCAAGTATTTTTATTTTCTTATCCATAAAGTGTCTAATTGATGATTTAAAATCGAACACAGCCTCCTCCTGATCGACTAAAACTCCGAATCCGGTCGTGTCGATAGCAGCTTTTCCGGCCCGTATCAGCCAGATAGCCTAATCGCGAATGGTCTGTAAAGATAATGTAATTTCAATTTGTCAGGATACACCAAACTTTTTAAGTTTCCTGATTAATTCCTCCCTGTCAAAAGGTTTGGCGATATAATCGTCGCACCCGGCTTTCAATGCTCTGCTTTCATCACCACTCAGGGCATAGGCAGTAATTGCAATCACAGGCAGGTTTGGCCTGATGGATTTTATCTCTTTCGTAGCTTGAAACCCATTCATCACAGGCATTTTAAGATCCATCAATACAAGCGTTATCATGAAGTTTTTGCGGCATTCATCAACAGCCTGCTGCCCATCGGTAACTACCAATACCTCAATTCCCTCTTCTTGCAGGATATGCTCCAGCAAAAGACTGCCGGAAACTTCGTCTTCGGCAACCAGGATCAGGGGTTTGCCGGATGTAATTTGGGAAATTTCCTGGATAGCCGGTTTTTCAGCGACTGCTGTTTCAGCCGGAATGGTGAAAAAGAATGAAGAACCTTTGCCTTTTATTGATTCAAACCAAATGCGGCCCCCGAGCAGTTCAATAAGTCCTTTCACGATGGCAAGCCCCAAACCGCTGCCTTCGTATCCACGGGTATCTGATACATTTTCCTGCCAAAATCTATCGAAAATGGTTGCCTGTGCATCCTGATTTATACCCACTCCGGTGTCAATAACAAAAAATTCCAGTTCACCATTTTTTACTGCAAAACCAAAAGAAACATTACCCTGCCTGGTAAACTTAACAGCATTGTCAAGCAGATGGTGGAGGATCTTGAATAACAATTCATTGTCGGAAATAATATGCAATTCGCCTGACGTTGGAGGGGTTTGAAGCATAAGAGTTAAATTCCTGGTTTTGCAGTGTTCCAGAAACTTATTATAAACCTCATCTAACAAATCGCCCAAGGCAAATGATCTTTTTTGCACTTTCTGGTTCCCCGAGGCGATGAGCGATATATCCATAAAATCGGTCACGGTATTAATAAGCCGGTGGCTGCTGGATTTCACTATGGTATAGTACTGCGCTCTTTCATCTTCGGTCAGATCGGGATCAGCCATCAGTTGGCTAAATCCGAGAATGCCATTCATTGGGGTACGGATTTCGTGAGAGATGTTGTTCATGAAGGCTGTTTTCAGCCTGTCGCTGGATTCGGCCTGCTCCTTGGCAATTACCAATTCAGCATTCATTTGCTGTTGAGCTAACATTTTCTGATGTAATTCATTGGTGCGTTCTTCAACGAGCAGTTTCAGCCGGTTACGCTGAAACCGTCCCATAAAATAATAGGTGACAAAGAATGTTAACAGTAAAAAAAAGATTACGATGATCAGATAAAACATGAAGGAACGGTAAAAAGGAGGTGTCAGTCGGAATTTCAACTCAGCGGCAGACTGTTCATCCCATTGGCCGCTTTCATTTGAAGCCATCACCTTAAATACAAAATCGCCGCCGGGAATGTTTGTATAATAAGCGTTTCGTCGTGTATCATTTTCGATCCAGTCTTTGTCGAAGCCCACCAGCATACACCGGTATCTGATTTTCTCAGGATTGGAATAATTCAAGGCGGCATAACGGAATTCAAGTCTTTTGGAGTATGAAGGAATGGACAAAGATTGTGTTAATGGTACAACCTGACCATCGACCAGAAATTCTTTAATGAAAATATTGGAAAAATAGGAAGAACCCGTTTGCATCATCCTGGGATCTATGATGGATATTCCTTTCATTGTAGGAAATAAAAGCTTGCCATCGCGCGTTTTGACACCTGCAGGCGAAACACCTCCATTGCATTCGATGGTCTCCATGCCATCAGCTTTTCCATACGAAACAGAGATCAATGATTTAATTTTTGAATTTGCAAAATCAAGTAAATCCTGCTTTTTGATTTTGTATATTCCTTTATTGCAGCTTATCCAGAAATATCCGAAGTCATCTTCAAGAATTTTAAGTACAACTTCATTGACCAAACCATCCTTCATAGTAAATTGGGTGATCTTTCCATCTTTGATCAGGTTAAATCCATTAGAAGCAGTTCCTACCCACAAATTTCCCTCTGTGTCTTCATACAACGATAGGATATAATCATTTGATAATCCGTCCTTTTGATTAAATACCGTGATCTTGCTGCCTGTGATCCTGTTTAACCCGCCATTGGTACCAACCCATTTATTTCCATTCCTGTCTTCCAGAATACAGGTCACATTATCATGCGACAGGCCATCTTTAGTAGTAAATGCTGAAAATTTGCCGTTTTTAAACCGATTTATCCCGCCACCGGTAGTTCCTACCCAAAGGGTCCCTGATCTGTCGGAATGAACCGCAATGACCACATTATTTGATAATCCGTTTGCAGTGGTATAGGTGGTGAATTTCTTATTTTTATAGCTGGTGAGTCCACCCCCGGCCGTACCGATCCATAGGGAATGGCCAGTATCTTCGCATAAGGTGAGCACCAAAAAATCAGGCAACCCCTCTTTTTTTGTAAAGGTTTTCACCTCACCATTTTCATATCTTTCAAGCCCTTTTCCGGCAACACCCATCCACAAAACTCCAGCATGGTCTTCAAATACCGGGAGAATGACATCCCCCGATAATCCCTCCCGGCTGGTAAGGGTTTGAATAGATTTCTTTTTAATCCGGTCGATACCTGTACCTGATGATCCTGCCCATATATTTCCTTCCCGGTCTTCGAACAGGGTAACGATCAAATCGCCGGAAAGACCGTCTTTTGCGGTAAATGGATAGAATTTCCCATGCATCATCCGTGTAATTCCACCACCATTGGTACCGATCCATAACATGCCATTCCGGTCGAAGCATAATGTTGTGACCGCATCATCGGTAAGCCCGTTTTTCATGGTATAAACAGTAAACTTTTTCTGTTTCAACACATTCAGCCCGCCACTTTTGGTGCCAATCCAGAGGTTCTGATCTTTATCAAGGGCCAGCGTTTCGATGAAATCGTCGGAAAGGCCATCCTTGGTAAAATAATTTTTGATTTTTCCGTTTTCGATGACCGAAAGTCCCTTTTGCGTTCCTACCCATATCCTGCCTTTGATATCCATTAGAATTGATCGGATATAATTGGATGCCAGGCCATTAGTAGTATCGTATTTAAAGATTTTTTCATTTTTAAGATAATTCAAACCACCTCCCGATGTTCCTATCCAAATTCCACCGCCTGAATCCTCATACAATGCAAAAATGCGATCATCTGATAATCCATTGGATTTATTGTACTTTAAGCAGGTATTTTTTTTGTACTTCAATAAGCCATCTCCTTCAGTTCCGATCCAAAGGCTGGAATCGCAACCGCCTAAGAGGCTGCTGATAAAATTCACAGACAATCCCGGAATATTCGAGTTGTCCATCAAAAAAAATCTATTGCCGTCAAACTTGACCAGTCCCTCTTCAGTTCCAAAGTATAACCATCCATCGGCAGTTTGGGCAACTGTCATGATGGAATTCACAGGTAAACCCTGTTCCATCTGCCAGTTATCTACCTGGAGCCGTGGCAGCGATATGGCAGGTTGCTGCACTATTTGAGCTGTAGATAAACAAACAATATGGAATACCACAAAAAAGAGAAGAAGCAGGCGGATATTCATTAGGAATGGATTTTATATCGCTTTTTGCTTATTCTAAAGTCCGTTTAAAAAAATACCGGCTGATAAAGATCCCCTGCCCGTTATTATCCGATGGACTCTGGGTACCGGTAATAATTTTGTCGAATTCCCAGCCCTGTGTAACCAGGTCGTTGATTTTCTTTGTAATTGCAATGTTATTGTTGGAGATATTTCCGAAGTTGATCCCCACCATACTGTAAAAATTCTGCATGTCTTCTTCTGTTTTTGTTCCATCGTGCATGACTGTGATCATCTTCGACCGGCCCAGTCCGCCCGGAATGATCGACTCGACTGTTGAGAACTGCATATATACCAGCTTTGAAGACTGAGGAGCTGCAGGTTTGAAGGCAACGATGGCGGCAAAGATACCAGTAACGATTAATAGCAAAATCCAGGGATTAAGTTTGTTTGTTTTCATAGGTAATTAGATTAGGTTATAAAATTATGATTTGAAGTTTTAATAATTAATTGTTCCTGTTTCTTTGAACAGCGTTTTGTAAACTATTCCGGTAAAAGAAAATAAAAGGTAGCGCCTTTCCCGATTTCTGATTCTGCCCAAACACGACCTCCATGCCGTTCAATAATCCTTCGCACAGTGGCAAGTCCGACCCCGGTTCCCTGAAACTCCTGGTTTGTATGCAGCCGCTGGAAAGGGTTAAAGAGCTTATCTGCCTTTGCCATATCAAATCCGGCGCCGTTATCCTTTACAAAGAATATATTATCATTTTCTGATTCAAGTTTCCCAAAGGCAATTTCGGGGTCAGCGACTTTGCCTGAATATTTCAAAGCATTGCTTAACAGATTGTTGAGTACGATATTCAGGAGGCCGGGATCAGCCTCAACAGTAAGTCCTTCCCGGATAAAAATTTTTGCTTTATGCTCTTTGCCGCGATTTTCAAATTCAGCCACGATATTTCGCACCATTTCACTCAGATCGATCGGTTCCGATTTGATTTCAGCTCTTCCTGAACGCGAAAACTGAAGCAAATCATCGATGAGTTTTGCCATGGTGAATGTTGCTGTATATATCCTATCTAAAAACTCAATAGCCTCTGCATCTAAAAGGCTTGAATAATCTTGCTGAAGGAGTTGGGTATAACCGCTGATGACATTCAACGGGTTTCGTAAATCGTGTGAAACGGTATAGGAAAAGGCCTCCAATTCATGGTTGGCCGCGACCAGGTTTTCGTTTGAGGCTTCAAGCTGGGCCTGAGTATAGATCAATTCATCGTTTCGCTGTATTGCTGCTTCATAAACTGATAACAGGAGATCCAAAATCTGTTTCTTTTCAGAATTAATGGCATACTTGTTTCCCCTGAACATGATTTCAATCACCATCTCGGTCGAACCTGATTTTCTCATTTCACGGTTAGCTAAAAGATAATGAATCCGTGATAACAGATACTTATCATCATAGGGCTTAGTGATGAAATTATCGGCGCCCGCCTGTAACCCTTTAATAATATCTAATGGATCGCGAAGTGAGGTAAGGAGGATAACGGGCACCTCCTTCAGGGTTTCATGTGATTTTAGTTTTGAACAGAATTCATAACCATCCATGCCGGGCATAACGATATCGCTGATGATGAGTACAGGAGATTTTTCGAGCGCGGCAGCGTAGGCATCCATGGCATTATTATAAACTATGGTGTTAACCTCGTTTTCATCAAAGAAATGTTGCAGGCGTTTTGCCTGAACCAGAGAATCTTCGACAACCATTATATATCCGGAACCTAAAGTAATGCGATAAGATGTTAACATATAATTAATGATTATTATTGAATTAAAATTTTATTGAGTTCTTTTACAATATCTTCAGGAGAAAGTACAACACAAGCCCCGCCTAACCTGATCGCCTCACCAGGCATACCATGCACAAGAGAGCTGTTTGCATCCTGGGCAATGGTAAAAGCCCCCTTCTGGCGCAATGTTAATAATTCTGTTGCACCATCGGTTCCCATACCCGATAAAAGAATACAAACCGCGCTTTTTGCATAAATTTTTGCGATGTTCTTAAAAAGGTAACTTACTGCCGGCCTTAATCCTTTCTCAGGAATATCTTTAGTTATAGAAACGACTCCTTCCTGCTTTAAGCCAATATGATGATCACCCGGGGCAAGATAAACGTGACCCGGCAATAATGTTTCACCATCTTTGGCAATGTGAACAGGCAGGTTCGAAGTGGTATTCAGCCAATCACAAAATCCACTCGCGAAATTTGTATCTATGTGCTGAACAATCAACACGGGCAAAGGAAAATTTTTCGGGAGACCTTTGAGAATTATCTGAATGGCAAGAGGCCCGCCTGCAGAGGCCCCGATTGCAACTATTTTTTTATTTTCACGGGTGAAACCGCTGGCAGGTCGAACAATTGGCGCTTCAATTTTAGCCTTAGTTATCACAGTTTGATTTTCATGCCGTGCAGATAACTTGATCTCCGACATCATTTTCAGGGTATTCCGGTAGTGCTTTGCTGATTGATGATATTGAGGATGACCAGGGCCAAACGGTTTTGGCAAAATAGTAAGGGCGCCCGCTTCAAGGATTTTAAACGACATCTTGACTTCAGCCGGAGTGTAAAAACTGCTCACGATCACTATGGGAACGGGGCTTTGCTTCATGATTTGCCTTGTGGCAACAACGCCATCCATCACCGGCATATAAATGTCCATACTAACCACATCGGGATGTTTTTTTATCACAAATTCAATCGCCTGTTCTCCATCAGTTGCAGTTCCGATTACCTCAAAACCGGGATCCTCCGACAGAATACCTCTCAGCAAACCCTGACTTGTTGGCGAATCCTCAACAATTAAAACCCGTATCTTATTTTTCATTGTTCACCGTTCAGATTAAGCGATTGATCGTCTCAACCAGGTTACTCTGCTCAAAGCTGCTCTTGATAATATAGGCATTTGCTCCGGATTCCATTCCCTTTTGCCGGTCATCGGCCGATTCAAGCGCAGTGACCAGAATGACAGGTATTTCGGAAAGATTTTTATCGCTTCTGATCCTGGCTGTCAGCTCAAATCCATTCATTCGTGGCATCTCAACATCTGAAACTACCAGATCGAACGTTTCAACTTGCAGAAATTGAAATGCTTCCATTCCATCTACAGCTGTTTTAACTTGAAATCCTGATGATTCAATAATATTCCGGAGTAACGACCTTGAAGTGATTGAGTCTTCTGCAACCAATATTACATGCTGCCGAATCTCTTTTGATCCTGTTTCATCCGCTGCTTCCTGACCTGTGATAGTCAATGCCGCATGAATCGCTGAATCCATCAACTCGGGAATATGTAAGATCGGTACAACACGACCGCTCCCCAGAACAGTTGCCCCTGCAATGTTTCGGACATGAACCAGCTGTGGACCAAGTCCTTTTACCAGCCCCTCATGTTCGCCAAGCACTTCATCGATCATAAATGCGATTCGCTTGTGAGCCAATGAAAGAATCATAACCGGAAAAGGCAATTCATCATTTTTCCTTAATTTTCGTATCGGAATACCAAGCACATCTCCCAGTCTGACAAGTGCAATACTTTCACCTTTAATTAAAATCATCTGTTTTGATTCAACAGATTTGATATCATTTATAAAAATACGGATGGCCCTTTCGACCGAATTGGTGGGAATTATAAAAAACTGTTCACTCACGCGCACCAGGATTCCACGAAAAGTAGCAAGTGTTACTGGTAAGGTAATGATAAATGTAGTTCCGGCGCCTGGCGTTGAATCGCTGATAATATTTCCACCCAATTTAGAAATTTTTTCGGCAACAATTGCCATTCCGAGTCCGCGGCCCGAAATATCGGTGATAAACGGACTTGTGGAAATCCCCGACCTGAAAATTAACGCGAATATCTCTTTGTCAGACATCCTGTCAGCTTCATCCTGCGATATAATTCCCAATTTTAAAGCCGAACCTATCACCTTCGACTTGTTTATTCCTGCCCCATCATCGTGAATGCGCAATTCAACATTGCTTCCTGCTTCCTGTATAATTGTGATTTCAATTGCACCTGCAGCTGATTTCCCATTTTGCTTGCGAACACCGGCTGTTTCAATACCATGATCAATGCAGTTACGGATCAGGTGAATCAGGGGATCTTTCATCTCCTCCAAAATCCGGCGGTCAATTTCAATTTCACCACCCTTCAGGCTGAGTTGTATCTCCTTGCCATACTCTTTGCCCAAATCCCTGACGATTTTCGGAACGATTCCAAGAAGCGAAGAAAATGGATCCAGCAAGGTGGTTTTAATGTCTAAAAGAAGGTCATCGACCTGGTGAGACATAACACGGTGAAATTGTTCCATCTCTTTACCAAGCCTGGTATATTCATCATTTTGTTTTTTCTTAATTTCATTAATGTAATAGCCCATCGTTGATTTAACTCCGATGAATTCTTCTGCCTGCCTCAGTAAAACAGATAATTTTGAAGTTGAAATGCGCACCGTATCTTTTACATTTTGTGTTTCGCCCGGAGTGTTCGTGAAAGTAACAGCTCCCAAAGTAGTTTCAAGGGAAGGCGGCATTGCTGGCTTTTTCATTGCAGGAATCGGAGGAGGTACAGCAAAACTCATTTTCGGAGAAGCGCCAATTCCATGACCTATGTTTTCGATCTCTTTGATGAGTTGCGACAAAGCATTTGCCCCAATACTTTTTTTCTCTGTTTCAATTTCTGAAAGCATCACGATCATGGTATCCATTGATTTGTTCAGGATATCAAACGATGAAGAAAAAAGTGTAAGGCTTCCCTGTTTAAGTTGATGAAAAACGCTTTCCATGCTTTGGCAAAGCCGTTCGATGTCAAGAAGGTTAACAGCTCTTGACGCTCCTTTTAAGCTATGAATCTCCCGAAAAGTCGTTTCAACCAGCTCCTCGTAAAGTGGTGAAACAGGTTTCTTTTCCAGCTCTAACAATCCGTTAATGATAGCTTGCTGATGCTCGGCTGCCTCAATTTTAAAATCCGAAAGCAGCTCACGAAAAAACGCTTCTTGTTTTTTGTCCATGAAAAATCCTAAACATTAAACTTTTCAACGACTTTTTTCAAGTTCTGTCCCAGTTCATTAAGGTTATGGGCAGCAGCCTGGGTTTGTTTGGTAGCGATAACGTTTTGGCCACTTGCCTGTTTAATGTTTTCCATTGCAGGAACGATCTGGTCCATGCCGGCCATTTGTTGCTGGCTGGAGGTAGATATCTGAATGACTGATTGGGCCGCTTCGTTGACAGTTTCCGATAGAATTTCAATCATCTCTCCGCTTCTCCGTGCAAGTTTTCCACCATTTTCAACGGCTTTCGAACCTTGTTCAGTTGCCATTACTGCCTGGTTTACTGCCTTCTGTATATCATTTAATATCTCTTTAACCTGAGCAGTGGCTTGTTTTGATTGCTCAGCCAGACTGCGGATTTCCTGGGCAACTACTGCAAATCCGCGCCCCTGTTCTCCCGCTTTGGCAGCTTCAATTGCGGCATTCACGGCTAAAAGGTTCGACTGGTCGGCAATATCATTAACCGTGGAGGTGATCTCACCAATGGATCGGTTTTGTTCAGAGAGCTTTACCACACTGCCTGCAATCAGGTTCATCTGATGATCAATCTTGTTCATTCCTTCAATGGTCTGCAAAACAGATTCTTTCCCATTTTCGGCAGCATCGGAAGCCCTTTGAGCATTTTCCAGTACAGATTGCGCCTTCTGGCTTGCAAGCAGCGCAGTTTGGCGGATCTCTTCAACTGTGGTGGTGGTTTCAGAAACTGCTGTTGATGTTTCAGTCGCACCAGTTGATATTTCGGTTATGGTAGTAAGGATTTCCGAAGCGGAGGTTCCGAGAATATTAACACCGTTTCTGATCTCGGTTGCAATCTTCCGTAACATACCGATCATCCAGAATGCAAGGATGATCGTAAGAAAAATTATTCCAATTCCCATGCCGATAACCGTATATAACTCAGTGTTTGCAAGAGAATTATTTTTAGCTACGATTGCCGCTGTTTCTGTATCGAGGTCCTTTTCAAGTTTCAAAATCCGAAGCCGTATATTCTCGTAAAGCGGATTTTGTACCTCTGTTGCATATTTCATGGATTCATCAACCTTCCCCTGATTGATGAGGTTTAACTGGGTTTTCCGGTTTTCCCTGAAGGTTTCCATCAGGTTTTGTATTTCCTTGAATTGTTCAAAAATGTCAGGTGAACTTTTCAGCATTTGCGAAATAGTTTTGGTTCGCTCTCCCACCTCATCTACACGTTCTGTAATGGATTTTTGCATTATATCCCGTTTTTCACCGTCGCGTGTCAAAATCATTTCAAGAGTCAATGCACGCAGCCGGTTTTCATCGGAGCGCAATTGAGTAAGCAAACGCGTAATTTCAAAGGAACGAATCATCATTGATTGTGAACTTTTGCTTACTGTGATGCTTTGGTAGAAAACAAAAACATTAATTATTATAGCCAGAATAATAATGCCAAATCCCAAAAACAGTGTGGCCCTTGTACTCAAATTTAATGTCGATTTCATTTTTCCTCCATTTTTAATAAACCGGAATACAGTTATACTTTATTTTTGATTTACAATAATTGCTTTATTTGAAAGAATGTGTTCCCCATCAAGCAGTATCAGTCCATCGGGCGTTATCCCTTTTATATATTCAGCGCCTGTTCCATCAATGTTTGCAGGAGGAACGCCTAAGTTATGAATAAAAACTTCGCGTGTTGCTGCAATGGCATCAACAACAATTCCGAATTCCATCTTATCGCACTTTAATATTATGATTTTATTCAGTTCCGTTAAGCCTTTTTCTTTAAGGTTGAAAAGGAGTTTGAGATTGACAATTGAGAGAATTTTTCCCCGAACATTCATTATGCCGGTTACAAATGCAGGAACACCGGGGATCAACGTCATCTCCTTTAATGACAAGACTTCGCTCACGTATTGAGTATCAATGCCATACCTTTCGGAGGTAAGCAGAAATTCAACAACCATAACCGATTCACCTGGCATTTCCGGTTTTGTTTTCCGGCCACTTACCTCTTTTGCCCTGGCCTTGAGAATTTTCAGGTCATCATTCATAACTGCAAAGCTATAATAATATTTCTATCAACTCATTAATCCTGCCCACGGTCATTCCCTCTGAACCCGGTACAACTTCATTTTCATGCATGCCCGACAATAACTCCTTTACATTTTTAAAATGTTTGACAGCCACCTGTTTTCTACCCTGGCGGTTTGCAATTGTACCCATTAAAAAATGTGATAACAGATGATGCGGGTCGAGATATAATGCCCTTTTCAGAGTCGATTCGGCTGTTTCAGGTTCATTTTTTTCCACTAAAATGGTGGCATATAAATAATAGGAATCAGCGCCTGTTCTATCCGTTGAAATTAATTTCTCGCCCCAATGCCGTGCCTCGTCAAGCTTCCCCATGTTGGCAAACGATTTTGCAAGAAAAGTTAATACCGGGATATCCGATGGCGTAGTTGACAGCATTAAGATGCATTGTTCAGTACATTGCTGATAAAGTCCCTTTTCATAAAGGGTTTTAACTTCATTCGTGGAGGAGGGGTTTTCTGTTGAAAATATTGCCGCCTGCGTTATTTGAATTGATTTGGCTTTAGATTTTGGTAAAATGGAATGTTTTTTTGAAATTGGTAGTTTGGGAGCCGGATGATTTAAAACGGCAGAAGTCAGCTTCACTTTTGTTTTTGGGATTTTACGGTAAAAAATTCCCTTTTCAACTGACTGGCTGGCAAATTCTGAAAAATAATCATCATTCAGCTCCACCGAACTGGGAATGAACCATCCTTTGTCGGTAAGTGATTTATAGAAACGTTGTCCCACAAGCTTTATCTGCTCCGGGGTGAAGTACATCAATACATTCCGGCAAAAAATCACATCCATTGCATTGGTATTGGTCAGCATTGACGGATATTCATCTTCAGCAAGGTTCAACGATGAAAATGTGACCATTTTTTTTATTTCAGGAATCACCTCCCAATTCTTTCCTGCCGGCAAAAAATATTGATTTTTAACAGATTTGGGAATTTCCCTAAATGACCAGGAACTAAAAATTCCTTTTTTCGCTTTTTTAAGAAAATTGGTGTTGGCATCTGTTGCCAGAAGAGTGATATTCCATTTATTAATATTCGGAATTATCTCTTTAAGCAGGATAGCCAGTGTAAAAGGTTCTTCTCCGGTGCAGCATCCTGCGCTCCATATCCTCAGGAACTGTTCTTTTCCGATCCGATCTCTGACGATTTCAGGAATGATATATTTCTGAAATGCATCCAATCCTGGTTTTTCACGAAAAAAATAGGTCTCCCCAACAGTCAGGTAGGTAAAAAGAATCTCCAGTTCCCTTGAATTCAAATAATTGGCCGAAAGCCATTCTGAGATTCCATGAATTGTTTCTTTTAATCCAAGTTCGCGGGCAGTCAAAAGGATACCTCGTTCAAGGTCATTCCACCTGTTCTGAGGAAAATCGAGTCCAAGCCGTCTGGCAACCATCAAACTTGTTTCATTCAAGATTGAATCGGGTAGCATTGGCTAATTTTTTATTCGATTTTTATTAGCAATAGCGTCCTGTAACTCAATTTCCTCACTGGCCGACAGGAATTTTTCAATATCGTAAATAAGTATGATTCCATCATCGCGCCGAAGTATGCCATCTGCCTCAAAACCTGAATCCAGATCGGATGCATTAATCAGATCTTTTGACGAGGGAACTACTATACCATCTGCCCTGTCGGCCACCAGGGCCAATTTTCTTTTCTGTGTTTCGGCGAGGATAAAAACGTGGTCGATGGCTATCGGCTGCTCAGGAAGTTTCAGCCGATGCCGAAGGTTTATAGCAGCGACTACTCTCCCCTGGTAGTCAAAAATACCATAGATCACCTTCGGTGCATTGGGTACCGGTGAAACAGCTACAGCCCTGATTACCCTGTCGACAGTTGATAATGGGACCGCGAATTGAATGCCATCGATCGTGAAACAGAAGATTTCAATATGTTGATTTACCATAATTACAGATTATTTTCCCACCCCATACAGTTTAAGTTTAGCGAACAAATTCTCCTGGCTTACAGGTTTAGCTATATAATCATCGCATCCCGCTGCCAATGCCATCTTTTCATCCCCGCTCATGGCAAAAGCAGTAACAGCAATAATGGGAAGCTCTTTCCTGAAGGATTTTATTACGCGGGTGGCCTCAAGTCCATCCATCTCCGGCATTTTTATATCCATGATGACAAGGGATATTTCAGGATGTTCATGACAAAGTTTAACCGCTTCTTTTCCATTTATGGCTGATAAAACTGTAAGATTATCACTCTTCAGTAACCTTTCCATTAAAAGGTAGTTCGGTTCATCATCTTCTGCAACCAGAATGACCGGTTTGTCCAATTGAGGGTGGACCATATCTTTCCTGACGGGAGCAGAAATTCCTGCTTCTGCTTTTTTATATGGGATTGTAAACAAGAAAAGCGATCCTTTTCCCTTATCCGATTCTACTCGAAATTCACCCCCTAACAAATTTATCAACCTGTAGGCGATCGACAAACCCAATCCGCTTCCGTCGAATTTGCGCGTAGTTGAAGATTCTTCCTGAAAGAAATGGTCGAAAATATAGGGTTGTATTTCTTTGGGTATACCAATTCCGGTATCTTTTACAAAAAATTCCAAAAATTCCGGTTTTGCCACATAGCCAAAAGTGACCTTCCCCTGGTTGGTAAATTTTACCGCATTATCAAGCAGATGCGACAATGTTTTCCTGATAAATTCATGGTCTGAATTGAGTGCAACGCTTTCTGTCCCCTCAGAAATTTTTAATTGAAAGCCAAGATTTTTCAAAGCGCTCATCGGCTGAAATTGATCCCTCAGGGCATAAAGAAGTTGATGCAGGTTGAATGGCCTTCTCTGCACAACCATATTTCCCGATACAATCAAAGAAATATCCATGTAACTCGCCATAGTATTTAACAACCGTAAGCTGCTCATCTTTATTATGGAGAAAAACTGCTCCTTTTCCTTCAAAGGAATTTCGGGCTGGGTAATTAACGCGCTGAAGCCCAATATTCCGTTCAAAGGTGTTCTTACTTCGTGAGAGATGTTATTGATGAATGCTGTTTTCAGCTGATCGCTGGCTTCTGCCTTTTTTTTGGCTGCAATTAATTCAGCTTCTGCATGTTTGCGATCAGTAATATCCCTGACTATACCCACTGAATGCCAATTTTCTCTGACCTTAACGGCCGAAAGAGTGATCGATACATTCATTAATGATCCGTCTTTTCTGATTGCTTCCAATTCCAATGACTTACCCACAGCATTTCCTTCGCCACTGCGCTGAAACGCCGGAAACTTTGCCATGAAATCATTTTTATAGTTCTCAGGAACGACAAGAGCATGCAAATCTTTCCCAATCGCTTCACTTTCGGTGAATCCAAATATTCTCTCAGAGGCCGGATTCCAAAAAGAGACCAGTCCATTATTATCCATCATGATTATTGCATCTCCGGCTGCATTGGTAATGCTGCTTAACTTTGACTCACTCTCCTGCAAGGATATCAATGCCATAGTTTTTTCGGCCAGGGCACGTTTTTTTTCAATCGCCTCTTTTACGGCAAATGGCAAACGTAACAGGTTTTCTTTGATCACATAATTGGTAGCCCCGTTCCGCAAACATTCCACGGCAACTTCTTCATTGATAGACCCGGTAAGAATAATAACAGGGATTAAAGGATCATATGCCAGGGTAAGCTTTAATGCCTGCATGCCATCGAAATTTGGCATCATAAAATCGGTGATAACAATGTCAGGTTTGAAATTCTGTAAAGCAGCTCGAAATTTATCTTCTGCCTCTACAAGAAAAGGCTCAAAATTAATCCCCTCTTGCAGCAATATCTGTTTGGCCATGATATGATGTATTGCCACATCTTCAGCGAATAGGATTTTTAACATTCTCTTCATATCATTTTATTTCATATCAAATTTATGCAATAAACGAGAATAAAGGTGACGTGGTAAAATTAGGTAATTAATATATATCTACTTGCATTAAATTGCTTTTTTTCAAATTTATATGCAGGTGAGCATTAATACCATGAACTTTTTTTACCTTTGTCAGGTAACATTAGTCTAAATAAACCGACGATGCTTTCAGATAATTTATTTGATATTCAATCATTTACATGCTCTGATGGGATAAATTCCGAACAACATTTTAACGCGGTCGTCTTGCTAAATGCCAACCATCAGATATTTGACGGGCATTTCCCTGGAAATCCGGTTGTCCCCGGAGTTTGCCAGGTGCAAATAGTGAAAAAATTGGTCGGGAAAGCATTAAATCACCCGGTCAGACTTTACGAGTCGGATAATATTAAATTTTTATCGATGATTGATCCACGGGGAAATCCCAAACTTGAATTCAATATAGGCATCAAACAAATTGCTGAAAAGCAATATGCAGTGAATGCAGTGATCGGATCGGGGTCATCGGTTTTTTTAAAATTCAAAGGAAAATTTGAATTTGAGAAATAATGCATGAATAAAATTGATTCAATTATATTTGAAATCAACGACCAGATTGGGATTATCACCCTCGGTCTTCCTCCCGGAAACTATCTGAACACCCCGGGGTTCATCCCTTTGAAACTTTTTGAACAATGGACATCTATAGAAAATCTCAAAGGGATTATCATCAAAGGTCATGGAAAGAATTTTTCGGCTGGCGGAAACCTTGAACTGATTTTCAAAACCACCAACAATCAATTGGCCCGGCAACACCTGATGGACGAAGGCATCGAACTTCTGAACCGTTTACAAGATCTCGATATACCTGTTATCGCGGCAATAAACAGGATTTGTTTTGGGGGCGGACTTGAAATTGCCCTGGCTTGTAGTATCAGGGTAGCTTCGGAAAATGCCCTGCTTGCCTTTCCCGAGGTAAATCAGAACCTGATGCCCGGCATGGGAGGAACATACAGGCTCCCTGGTATGATCGGATGGTCTGAATCGGCAAAAATGATTTTAGGTGGTGATACGGTCAACGCTTTTACAGCCAAGGATCTGGGACTAATCGATTATCTTGCCCCAAAAGACAAGGCATTTGAATTTGCATTCAGCCTGATGAAAAAAATGACCAGTGACCGCCCTTTGAAAGTGATCAAATCAATCATGAAATCGTTGAAAAATTCAAGAATACTTTCACGGGAAGAAGCCATGAAAGAGGAAACCAGACTCTTTTGCCTCCTGGCCACCGATGAAGCTGAACGTCGTAAAACTGAGGACTCCTGAAGCATGACAATCCATTGGTCAGTTGAGGAAGGAATTGGTCTGATGATGCTTAACCAGCCGCCATCAAATACCATGACCATGGCTTTTTTCGACAATATGCGGCAGTTGGTGTTTGAAATTACATCCTCCGAAGATTTAAAGGCAGTAATCATCCATGGAAATGGCCGTCACTACTCCTCCGGCGCCGATATCAATGAATTGCTTCATAATGTGGATGAACAGATAATGGTCGAAAACTATCGTTCATTTACAATGATTGAAGATCTCGATATACCTGTCATTTCTGCCATCCGTGGCGTTTGTCTGGGTTCGGCATTCGAATTAGCCCTGTTCAGCCACTTCAGGGTTTGCTCTGATGATGCCGTGCTTGGATTACCGGAATCAACCTTTAATCTCATGCCGGGTATCGGAGGCATAAAAAGGGTGGCAATGCTCGCCGGAAATGCGAAAGCGATTGAACTCACTCTCAGGGGAAATACCTTTCCTGCTTCCGATGCGTTAGCAATGGGACTGGTGGATGTGGTTGTTCCGAAAGGAGAGGTAATTCCATTGGCCATGAATTTTGCAAAATTATTGCCAAAGAAGATAGAGAAAGGAAACCGGAGATTTTATCTACATAAATTTCTAAGACCATTGAATGCAAGCAAATAACAACGAAATATTTGTCAGGGTAGCCGGCAGTGGCTCATTTCTTCCCGGGGCGCCCATCCCGGCTGATGAGGTTGATTATTACCTGGGAGAATTGACGCAGGCGCCCGAGAAGATCAGGAAATGGCTTAAGCGTATAAGAATACTGATGAAAGAACTCATCGAAGTTGAATATTATCACTTCGCCATTGATCCGGTCACCCGTAAATTTACAGAAGACAACGTGACCATGTCGGTAAAGGCTGCGAGGGAAGCCATTGAAAACGCGGGATTAACTTCTGCAGATATCGACCTGATAGTATATGGCAGCGCCCACCAGGACCAGATGCCAACTGCCAGCGTCCGCATTCAGGAAGCATTGGGAATTGAGCAATGTGCCGAAATATCAGTCCATGCCAATTGTACATCAGCTTATAAAGCGCTTTTGCTTGGAGGTGATCTGATACGCAATGGCAGATATAAAACTGCGCTTGTGATATCATCAGGTATTTCATCATCCGAACTTATTGCCGAATATTATAACCAACCGCTGGTAAAAAAGGAAGAACTCTTTTTACGTTATTTCTTAAGTGACGGGGCAGCAGCTATTGTGCTGAAAGCTTCCGATTCATGTTCAGGCGGATTGTTTATGGAATATAACTACATTGAATCCATCGGAGGGTTAAAACCATCGGCAATGGGAAATAAACGGCCGGCATACTTCATGAACCCTAAAGAGGAATTTGAATCAGGCTATCATCACCTGGCCCAGATGTTCCAGGAGGAGTTACGCGAAAATTTTCATGACAAAGATGGATCGGTCTTTCTGAAAGGATTAAAACGAATGCTTGCAAAACACCCGGTTGATATGGATAAAATCAGGTTCTTCCAGGTCAATTTCCCTTCAAAACACATCTCGGAATTGATAATGGATGAATGCGCCGAACTGGGAATTGCCCGGCAAACCCTCTATTCAAAAATGGCAACAATGGGATATACCGGCCCACCGATGGCCCTGATGTGCCTCGACAAAATTAGAAAAGAGGAAAAACTTTATTCAGGTGATATTATCCTCAGCTTCGTGACTGAGGTAAGCAAGTTTATGCAGGCTGGATATATCCTTAAAGAATATTGAATAAAAACAATTTGAGGATTTGAGAAT
>JBAXKG010000016.1:0-50723 GCA_037137455.1 Bacteroidota bacterium | reverse complement strand
TAAAACTCTATGGTTAAATCATCAAAATCAAGTTCCTCACCAATCGAGGTCTGGTACTCTTTCAGAACGGCCAGGGTAGTCTTGTAATGTTTGATTGTCCAAGGTTTTCTGTTAACGGCGCTGATGTATTGATCAATCGCCTTAAAGAATGTTACCGTGTCTGGTTCCTTTTGCGGCTTTGGCCTGATGACAAGTTCCAGCTCCTTGCGAAGTTTATCGATGTATGGTCTGGAATTTTTCACCATATGCTTATCGTAACAGGCGAATGCTTTTTCTTTCAAATCAATTAATCGTTCATTCGTTTCTCTGTAGTTATTGTATTTTCCGGTTTGCCGGGCCATATGATTGTCCGGATTCCAGTTTTTGGGATGGATTTTCTTGCCGGTGGATAATACGATACGTTTTTGGTCGATGTACATCACGAGGAAAATCAGAGTTTCCTTTATTGTTTTTTTCTCTTTATCATCGTTTGTATCTTTTTTCTCTTTCTTCGTTTTTGGATTTTTGAGAACAAATGTCACGGTTGCCATAATTGTAAATTTTAGACAACACAAAGATAATACAGGTGACGGTACAGCTGACGGTAAAAGTGTATTAAATTGAATTTATTTGTACACAACTGAATGTTGATAATTCTGGAAAGCCTATAAACAGTGCGGTTTGTGATTCAGATTGATGTGATGGGGTTTTTTGTTGAGGGTTCCTGTTCCGGGCACAGAAAACCAATCATAAAACGCTGTAAGCTAAATGTTTACGGCGTTTTTTACTTTTCGGGGGGACGGTAGCTTTAAATACGAGTTGAACAAAGCCGGTTGTATTACTCATCTCGCTGATGTAATAGATGAGTCGATCCAATCTCTTACGAACTCAAGTACAGCTTCTCTTTCAATTTCATTGTGAAGTTCGTGGTAAAATCCTTCCCAAACTTTAAAAGTATGTTTGTCGATTACTTTGCTGGAAAATTCCTTACTTGCAGAAAATGAGGTCAGAGTATCGTCTGTCCCATGCATCATCAAGAGTGGACAATCAACCTTGTCAGCATGTTTGAGAACATATTCGCCAGCAATTGCAATCTCAAGGAAAGTACGCACAGAAATACGATTATGAACCAAAGGGTCAATAGTATAACTTTTGGCTACCTCATTGTCATGGCTCAGAACCGATGGAATTATTCCGTCAGGCTGAGTCAGAGAAGGGAATACAATATTTGCCAATTTTGCAAGAATTACTTTGTAATGAGGCTGTTTAATGGTAAGTCTCAGCCATGGACTGGTGATAATTGCGCCGGCTACAAGTGGTTTATTCCTGATGAGGTAGTTTAAAACAAGGTTTCCGCCCATGCTGTGTCCATATAAGAAAAGGGGCACAGAAGGATGCCGCTTCATAGCTTCTTTTATGAACAGGCTGATATCATCCATGATTCTTTGAAAGGATGGGAAATGACCTCTTTTTCCGAACGATTTTCCATTCCCTCGAAGGTCAACGATGATCGTTGAATAACCAGAACCAGCAAAGTAAGTTCCTACATGATGATAGCGGCCTGCATGGTCACTCAGGCCGTGAATAAGAACAATCACTCCTTTTGCTTTCCCTTTTGGAACCCATTCACATCCGTAAAACGACTCTCCTTTTTTATATGGTATGGCGAATTCATTCGCTTTCATGGGATAAAGGTATTAAATAAAATTTGGCCAGTAAAGCTATGCATGATAACTGGTATCACGTGGAACTTCTTTCAAATAAATGTGTTCTTATTAATAAATAAAGCCATCCTGGTCAACAAGATAGCTTCAAATAGGAATAGGCATTGTTATTAACGGTGTCTTAGGAAGAGCGTTTAGTGAATAAGCAAAGGTTGATGTAAAAAAACCTCATTGTCACTTTCGCAAGCTATACCTTAACCTTATTTCTCTCTCCCGACTTTTATCGGCAATAAATACTACCGTTTTGCCATCGTCAAGCATCACAGGGTATTTATCTACAACTGAACCAGATGAAAGTTTTGACTTTGGGACTGCAGCCTGGTGGTTTGACATATCCATTCTATTGTCCATCGCATCACTTTTTGTAATATGCCGAACGTTTTTCATGTAGTTAAAATCTTAGTTTTTTTATTAAAATTAAGGGATATTTTCGACTACGATATAGTGATCAAGGTCTATTTATTAACAATAATCGGTAATAAATTTTTGTATAGCTAAATTGATTTTTTCCGATCTTTTTCCAGCTTGTCGATCCGCTCAGCCAGCTCTGGCAGATTACGGAACAAAACGGTTGATCTTCTGAACTTCGAAACCTCCAGGGCAGGTGTGCCAAGGTACATCTGCCCTGGTTTAGTCAGGCTTTTTGAGACTCCTGTTGCACCACCAAGGATTGTACCGTCTGCAATAGTAATATGACCTGTCATGGCAACATGACCGCTGATCATACAATTTTTTCCGACTTTGGTTGAGCCGGCGATTCCGGTACCAGCCGCGATGCAGGTATTTTCGCCGACTTCCACATTATGGCCGATATGAATAAGGTTATCGAATTTTACTCCCTTACGGATGATGGTTGATCCGAAGGTTGCCCGGTCAATGGTGCAGTTGGCTCCCATTTCCACGTTGTCTTCGATGATCACATTGCCTATTTGAGGAACCTTAATGTTTTCTCCATCCTGCTGGTTAAAACGGAATCCGTCACTTCCCACCACAGTCCCGGCATGGAGAATGCAGTTTTTTCCAATTTTATTATCTGAATAAATTTTAACGCCTGCAAAAAGTATCGTATTATCTCCGATAATGGTATTATCTCCGATAAACACCTGGGGATGAATTTTTACATTATCACCGATTACGACATGTTCGCCGATAACTGCAAATTCAGCAACATACACGTTTGCTCCCAGTTTTGCGGTAGCCTCAATAGAGCTGAGTTTAGAGATGCCTTTTTTATCGTTTTTAATCTGATTGTATATCTCCAGGAGTTTGGCAAAAGAGATATCGGCATTATCAACACGTATAAGGGTTGCGCTGACAGGTTTTTCGGGCACGAACGATTTATTCACAATGACTATTGATGCCTGTGTTTGATATATGTAAGGTGTGTATAAAGGATTAGAGAGGAAAGAGAGTGATCCGTGCTTGCCTTCTTCAATTTTTGACAAAGTTGTGATGGTAGCTCCAGGATTTCCGTCAACTGTTCCATTGAGCATTCCGGCGATTTGTTCAGCGGTAAAGGTCATAAATAAAATATTATTTAATTAAGGCTGCAAGTTAATGTTTTCAAAGGAATCAGGTCTCGGTTTGAAACAAAAGGTAATCTCGAATCAGCGGGATTTCGGTGGCAGCGATTCCGTTTTTAATCAGGTACTGTGCATCTTCGTCAAAGGCATTCATTAGTTCGTGGCGGCCGGGAACAGGCAGTAAAAGTCCTTGTTTATAAAGTGAAAGAGCCTCTTTACGCTCACCCAGACAAAGTTTAATATGAGCGGCATTCATCAGGTCATAAGCAGAAGGATTTGATAACATACTCAAAATCTGGGCATAGATTTCAACGGCTATTTCAGGTTTTCCTAATACAAACTGGCAGTATGCGATGGGACGTAACACTTTCAGGTTGTCGGGTGCAAAAAAACGAAGTTTTGAATATTGGTGAAGCGCTCCTTCGTAATCCCTGAGGTTAAGGTAACAATGGCCCACCTGCATTTGCAGCCCAACATCTTCGGGTTGCAGCGCTGATGCATCTTTAAAATAGAGCAGGGCCTGTTCAAACTCTTTAAGCTTTAGACAACACCATCCGAGTTTTTTCAGGATCCACTGACGGTCGGCATCGAAGAGTTCCGCTTTTTTATAATATTCCACAGCTTTTTTAAACCGCCCTGTTTTCTGGTAGCAATAACCTGCCTTTTCAAAGTACTCACCGCGTGGGTTATTTCTTGACATAAGATCCTCATAAACCCCAATTGCATCAATGAAGTGATCCTTTTCGAAATGGAAGGATGCAACTTTTTCGGTAAAACCACCACGTTCAAGGTATGTGTTGAAAATGAATAGGTTTGTAAATCGCATGGGAAGATGAAAAACATCATCAAACTCCTGTCTCGAAGGATATAATTTATAAAACCGGTAAAGATCTTGAATGTACTGTGTGAAAATAGAATTGGAGGCCAACGATTGATCGAGCATTTGTTCCTCCGATGCCATTTCTTTCATTTGAGCGAATTCGGCTTCAAAATTTGTCACTATCATGGTTCGCTGCTGATCAGGGATAGCTTTGAAATTAATGGCAAAAGAATATTTGTCGGAATTGCATATATAAAAAGCTTTTTCAAGGCTTTCAAGCAGGCGGAAGTAGATCTCCTCTTTTTCTGAAAAATTTTTACTGATCTCGGGGTGATCACGATGGAAGGGAATGAACCAATTGCTCATGGAATTGAAAAAATCGAACCGCTTGAGCTGTTGGAATGTGCTCATAAATACATCGCCGCCCTCCATTTGCATTTTCGAAAATTTTTCTATTTTTTCAAAAAGTCCCGGCACTTCATTTATCATATCCTTCCATCCGGGATTCTTGCCCTCTAATTCCTCTTCCTCCGTGATGTCGGTGAGTTGGAGTTTATCCTCAATTTTAGGCATCATTTTTTTCATTTCAGGAAGTACCTCCTCCTCAAATTCCCTGGTAATTTTATCCGTTTCCCTTGCCATCAGCAACTGCATTAAAATCAGTTCGATTTCGGGCAAAAAGGTTTCATCAGAAATGAATTTTTTTAATTTTTCAACCACATCGGGATAATACCCCAGCCGCTTATCATAAAAAAGCAATCCAAGGATAAGTCCGGTAAGGGCGCGTTGATAAACCTGGTCCTCACGAGGTTCAATAAATTCAACAAGCAGCAGAAGCTTTTGCTGGTCGAAATGATTAAGCAGGCTGATTGTAATGGCGCTGACTACCAGGCATTTTTCATGCCATTGAATCTGATCCGACTGATTAATACGTTTAATTAGGGCGATATTATCAAAGGACATTTTTTCAGAAAGCCATATCAGTTTGAAGATATGATCAAGGTCGGCCTCCTTAATAAGACTGTTTACTTCACGGTTAAAAAAGATCTCTTCGATTTTTTCGGAAATTGCCTGGGGATCTTCTCCGAATTCATAAAGCAATGACAATTTTTCGGATTTTCTGACCGGCAATTCCTGAGTAAGCAAGGTTTGTTTTATTTCATCAGCCATCGAAAGAATCGAGGCACAGAGTCCGGCAAGTATCGATTTTTGCTGGGGATCCTGATAGCCTTCATACGCATAGTGTAGTAAGGTTCTGTAATTGTCGGAAAATGTCTCCAGTTGGTAAAAATAATCGGGTTTTGTAGTGAACCTGATCAATTTTTCAAGTTCTTCCAGAGCGTTTTTCATCTGTTCCATGAAAACAAAATCACACACCCGGTGATATCGTTGTCCAATTTCTTTGCGTGTCATAGCAGGAGGTTGACTTTAGCGACAAAAATACCAATTAAAAACGCACTCCGGTTGAAAAGATGATGGCTTTCATGTTGTCACGTGTATTACTGGCAAAAATATGACTGCCTGGGTACCCTTCGAGATAACGGTATGCAACGCGAATATATCCGAATGAAACTGGTTTGTATTCAAAGCTGAAGGAAAACCCATTGGTTCTTACTCCACGCATGGTGTTTATGTTGATGCCAGTCAGGAAACCATGGGGGTCGTTAAATACCTCATATCGCGCGGCGACTGCGAAGAACTTAGCAAATGAAAACCTGGCTTGCAGGAACCCTGACAACATACCTGCAATCTTGGTAGTATCGGGGGGCATTGTTGAATTGGTTTGACCGGCAAAGTCAAATTGCCCGACCAGATCGATTGATTTGAACGGAGACCAGGTTATGATGATGTTGTTGTATAAAATATCGTTATCAATTTCATCACCATAAAGTGCCTGATTTCCAAAGAAATTATTGTAGGTGATGCTAAGATTCTTTAATGGCCGGTAGGTGAGGAAAAATAACCCTGCCATGTGGGTATTGTGCGCATAAGCAAGGGAGAAAGGGTTCCCGACCATTATCCCACCACTGAATTTATCGCTGAATTTGTAGGATAGTTTGGCGCCAAGCACACTTCCGGGTTCAAAATAGCCGCCAATCGTAACAAAACTAATTTGGTTCAATACAGCCCATGAAGATTCATATCCGATGGGATTAAACATGTAGCCAAAATCAATCCAGAGATTTTTTACAATCCGAAAACCAAAGTTGGCTTGCCTGATAGTCTTGATCCACTGCGAATTGGGTGCTGCCATCAGGTTGGGTGCGTCACCATACTGAATCGCGAGCTTTCCTCTTACCTTTTCGTCGTTGTAGTAAAATTCAAGTGCAGCTACATTCAATCTGATCTGGTCCTGAATCGGGCAATTTGCAGAGAAGGGAACAATATTAGATGTGTCCTGTGATGCATAAAGGTTCCAGTTGTAATAGGCATCGATGTAGAGGCCAAAAGTAAAATGATTTAGTTTTCCAAGAATCTTTGATTTGAGTATCTCTATGACACTGTCATTGATTTCCTGGGCATTTACCAACATTCCTGTTTTAAGGATAAGGATGATGTAAATGAATATTTTGAATAAAAAGGAAGAAATGAATTTCATAAAATATATGGTTATTCCTATTCTATTTCCAGCCGCCTCCTAAAGCCGTGTACAAGTTAACAAAAGAGGTGAGTTCGTTACTCTGTGCCAAAGAGAGGTTTATCTGGGATGAAAACAGCAATGATTGCGCTTGAATGACATCAAGATAGCTCGCATAACCGGCATTATAAAGTTGGTTAGAAAGATCAAAGGCAGTTTGTGCAGCATCTACCGTTTTTTGCTGACTCAAAACGATCTCCTTTTGTTTCTGAACTTCCAGTAGCGCATTTGAAACTTCTTTAAGTGAGGTGTTGATTGTTTGCAGGTAGGTAAATAAAATTTCCTCTTTATAGGCCTGAGCCTTTTTTACTCCGGCGCGCAACTGACCTCCGCCGAAAATTGGTGCAATCAGATTGCCAAGTGCATTATAAGCGATTTTCGTAGGATCGAAGATTGCTCCCACATTTCCTGAAATACTGAGTGACGGAAGCATCATGGCGCGGGCAACACCAATATTAGCGTTGGCAGCTACCAGTGATTGTTCAGCGATGATAATATCGGGCCGGCGAACAATAAGAGTGGAGGCAAGACCAGGGGTTTTAATATCAGGGAAATTGATTTGATCGAGCATCGGTCTTCCCCGGGGAATGGCATGTGGAGCTTTCCCAATAAGGGTACTCAGGAAATTTTCCTCCTGGCCGATCTGCATTTGGAGTTTAGGGACTTCAGTCTGAGCCAGGGCCAATTCAGCTTCGGCTTGAGCAACAACAAGACCAGAAGCCGTTCCTGCAATCATCTTTGCCTTAACAAGGTTAAGTGATTGTTGTCTGATTACAATATTTTCCTGTACGACCCTCAATTCGTTGTCAAATTCAAGGAGATTAAAATAACTGGCAACGATGTTGTAAATGAGTGTTATTCGTACTGCCTGTTGGTATGCGACCTGACCGAAAAGATTGGCGCGTGCAGCTTCCTTCGATCGTCTGAGTTTTCCCCACAGGTCAATTTCCCAACTGATCCCGGCCATCGCCGAATATGATGTATTCCCGGGGCTTCCTGGCTCCTGATAGCCTGCCTGGGCTTGAGCCGACAATGTCGGCCATTGTTTTCCCCTCTCAATCTTGAAATTGGCCATTGCCTGTTCTATCCGCGAAAAGGCGATACGAATGTCCCAATTGTTTTTTAATCCGGTATCTATAAGTTGTCGTAATACCGTATCCTTGAATAATTTAACCCATTCAATATCGGCAATGCTCAGAGTGTCGCCACTGGTGGCAAAACGAAACAAACTGTCGGTTATCACAACAGGACGCTTGTAATTGGGACCAACTTTGCATCCCGTGGCAAGGAGAAGCGTTAGAATGATAAAAATAATTGGAATTCTGGAATATTTACGAAACATATTGTTCGATTTACGATGTTTGATTTGGGATTAATTTGTGTCTTTCAATATTTTTACATTGTTTGCATTCCATTATTTTGTTCCCTCATTGCTTTTCTTCTTCATCCGGTTCTCGAGTTTTTGGAACGCCACATAGAGCGATGGAACTACTAACACCCCGCAAATAGTGGCCATTAGCATTCCGCCGAAAACAGATGTTCCTAATGCGTGACGGCTTGCTGCACCGGCTCCTGCTGCGATCATGAGAGGAACCACTCCAAGGATAAATGCAAATGAGGTCATAAGAATAGGTCTGAACCTGAGTTTGGCGCCCTCAACAGCGGCATCGAAAAGAGGATGGCCTGCATCATGTTTTTGTTTTGCAAATTCAACGATGAGAATTGCATTTTTAGCTACAAGCCCTATAAGCATGATCAATCCGATCTGCGCATAAATGTTGTTCTGCAATCCCCGTGCCCATTGCAGTCCAAATGCGCCGAACACGCCGAACGGGATGGCGAGCAGCACTGGTATGGGCAACAACCAACTCTCGTATTTAGCCGCAAGAAGGAAATAGACAAATATGAAGCAAAGAGTGAATATATATGGCGCCTGTCCACCGGATATGATCTCCTCACGAGTCATACCAGAATATTCGTAACCAAAACCATAGGGTAATGTTTTAGCGGCGATCTCTTTAACGGCTTCAATACCCTGGCCGGTAGATGAACCTGGCGGAATGCCAATCGTAAAATCGGCAGAACTGTAAAGGTTGAATCGTTTGACAACATCAGGACCTTGCGTAGGTGTGATTTGGATAAGAGTACCGAGGGGCACCATTTTTCCGGAATTGCTTTTTACATAGACCTTATTAATGTCTTCCTTGTTGGCCCTGTATATTGCATCGGCCTGTATGATGACACGGTAGGACTTCCCAAATTTATTGAAGTCATTTACATAAAAACTTCCGAAAAGTGACTGCAGGGTAGAATAAATAGTGCTGACTGGTACTTCCATAGTTTTTGCTTTCTCCTTATCGACCGTAAGTCGGAATTGCGGAATATCGGTTCGGAAAGAGGTGAAGGAATTGGAGAGCACTTTACTTTGGGAAATTCCCTGGTAAAATGCGCCGACAACAGCTGTCATCTTTTCCAGACCTGCCCCTGATTTATCTTCAAGCTGAAGTTCGAGCCCCCCGGTTTTTCCGAGTCCGGAGATGGCAGGCGCATTGAATGCCATGCATATCCCGCCAGGTATCCTGCTCATCTGAGCCTGTACCTTTTTGATCAACATTTCAACATGCAGATCCTTGGTTTTCCTAAGTTTCCAGTCCTTTAATTTTACAAAACACATCCCGTTGGTGGTGCTTACTGAATTATCAAGAATTGAATAGCCGGGGATCATGGTATACGACTCAACACCATCAAGTTTTGAAAGTAATTTTTCAACCTGGCGCGACACTTGATCAGTTTTTTGCAATGAATAGGCCTTGGGCGTATTGATGTTTATAAAGAAATATCCCTGATCCTCGGAAGGTAAGAAACCGGAGGGGAGGAATTTCATGACAAAAACACAAAGAACAAGGATAATTGCCAGGAACATCAACGGGCGTGAAAGATGATGGGTGAAGTTCTCCACGATGCGAATATATCCATTGGTCGTTTTATTGAAACCACGGTCAAACCACATGAAGAACCTACCGAGTAACCCCTTTTTATCTTTTTTAGGTCGCAGTAACATGACGCAAAGAGGAGGTGTTAATGTAAGTGCCAGTAAAGCCGAGATCAGTATGGATGAGATGAGGGTAAGCGCGAACTGCTTGTACATTACCCCTGTGGTACCGCCGAGGAAAGAGACCGGGATGAAAACAGCGCACAATACCATGGTAATGGTGAGGATGGCGCCGGTAATTTCATGCATAGTTTGCTTTGTCGCCTCCAGAGGTGACAGCCCTTCAGAATCGATCTTCTCCTGCACAGCCTCCAGTACAACTATGGCATCGTCAACCACGATCCCAATCGCAAGTACCAATGCAAACAGAGTAAGCATATTAATAGAGAAACCAAGGAAACTGAAGGCGGCAAGCGCACCAATCAGAGAAACCGGTACAGTGATGGCCGGGATGAGAGTAGCCCGCCAATCCTGTAGAAATATGAAAACAACGATAAATACCAGGAGAAAAGCTTCCATAAGGGTTTTAAGTACCTCTTCAATTGAAGCCGTGACAAATTGCACTGTATCCAACCCTTTTTCAAAAGTAATCCCGAGAGGGAACTCTTTGGCAAGCTGTTGCATTGTCTCATCACATTGTTTACGCACCGCTACCGCATTGGATCCAGGCGACTGGTAAACAGCAATAACCGGGGCAGTTTTCCCATTGAAGCGGCCATTTGCATCATATGTTTTCAATCCTAACTCAATCCTTGCGATATCGTTCATGCGCACTAATGATCCATCTTTATTGGCCTTGACGATAATATTCCCGAATTGCTTTTCATCTGTAAGTCGTCCCTGTACCCTGAGCATGATTGACATCTCTTGTCCTTTTGCAGCAGGTGATTTACCTATCATACCTGCAGCAGCTTGTATATTCTGATCTTTGATCGAGGACTGAACATCCTGCACTGATATTCCCAACCCGGCCATTCTTTCCGGGTTTAGCCATATACGCATGGCATAATCATCTCCCCCGAAAAGATTAACATCTCCGACACCATCAATACGTTTTAATACATTTACAACGTTGATATTCAGATAATTGGATAAGAATTTAGTGTCGTAGGCCGAATCGTTTGATACGAGGGCATATAAAAGCAGGATGCTGGGAGACTTTTTCATAACGATTACCCCGCCCTGAATGACTTCTGCAGGTAATACGTTCATGGCACGCTGGGTGCGGTTCTGAACGTTTACCGTTGCCATGTCGGGATCGGTGCCAACCTCGAAGTAGACCGTGATGTTGCATGATCCATCATTGGCGCATTGAGAGGTCATATAGGTCATATTGTCAACTCCGTTTATTTGCTCCTCAAGAGGTACAGCAACGGTTTTCTGCACATCTTCAGCGTTAGCGCCAGGATAATAGGCAGTGACCTGGATAGTAGGGGGTACTACATCGGGATATTGGGATATTGGCAGCACCATCATGCTGAGGAGCCCGACCAGGGTGATCATTATCGCGATGACCGAAGAGAGGATGGGGCGGGTAATAAAGGATTGCAGCATATTTATGGATTTACGATTTACGATTTACGATTGATTTCGCTATTTTATTGTAACTGGTGTTAGCGGAACAGTTAATGTATCAGGAACCATTATCGGGCTGATCTTCATCCCCTCCTGGAATTTCTGAAAACCTTCGAGCAAAATACGGTCATTGATTTTAATTCCGCCATGAACAATGTATTTGTTTTCGATTGCACTGCCTAACAAAATGGGTACCCGGTTGACTTCATTCTCCTTATTTACAAGGAATGCAAAATTCTTTCCTTGAATTTGCGTGGTTGCGCTCTGGGGTATTACGATCCCATTCTCTTCTTCAAAAAGAACAAGGTTGACATTGGCAAAATTACCTGGTTTTATGAGCCCTACAGGATTGGCAAATACAGCTCTCAGTGCAATAGTTCCGGTTTGTGGATTAATTTCCCGATCTATGAAATCAATTTTTCCAACCTGGTTATAGGGCAAGTTATCTGACAGGCTCAGGAAAACTTTGAAAATATCTTTCTTCTCCTTGATTTCAGCCCTGTGAGAATCCCAGAATCGCATGATTTTAAGATAATCGTTCTCATTCATCTGGAAGTTTACATAAATAGGATCCACCGCTGAGACTGTAGACAGCAGCGTACTTTCTCCTTTTCCGACCAGATTACCCGGGCGTACATCACAGGCGCCAATATAACCGGTTATCGGCGATGACATGCTGGTATAAGAGAGGTTTAATTTGGCCTGCTCCAAATTGGCACGTGAACTGGCAACCATGGCCCTGTCCTGTTGTTCGGTAGTTACCGCCTTATCATAATCGTTCTGGCTTATGGCATTGGTTGATAATAGTGGCTTTAGCCGGGCCACATCCAGTTTCGCCTTTTCCCAGGCAGCGATTTTGTTATCGAGGTCTGCACTGGCAAATTTTACACTGTTGATGTATTCGTCCTGCTCAATTGTAAAAAGAGTCTGGCCTTTTTTAACAATAGTGCCTTCCTGAAATGACCAATTCCTCAAGTAGCCGACAACACGCGCACGGATCTCAACAGTTGGAATTCCAACTGCCTGGCCAACCATTTGCAGGTAAATAGGAACCTTGGTGCCTTTAAGTTCCATTACTTTGAATGCCGGAGGTGGCCCTTCTTGCTTATCTTTTGGTTTACAGGCTGGAAGTAAAGTTCCGATCGTGAAAAAGATAGCCAAGACAAATAAAATCTTAGAGTTATAAAAATGGCGCATATGAAAAAATTTAATGGGTTACCAAATTTAAATGAAATAGCAATCAAATTTAATTTTTTTTAATCAACACGCGACATGGACTGAATTTTCTTTTTTGGCGTCACCTTCATCTGTGCTATCATCAGAAAAACCCTAATTTAGCGCCATATCTGAGCATCTAATGATACTTAAAAATAAGATATTTTTGTTGTCGATTATGATTTTGTTGTCGCTCTTAGGCAGGTCACAGCAGATCATCTCCGGATCATCAAAAAAATTGCTTTTCAGTGTCCCATACCGTACCTATGATTTAGCATTGTACGCCAATGGCAATACAGTGCTTCGTGAAATGGCAAAGGATGTAATCAAAGAACCCTGGCAGGTTAGGATTTTGGTTTCGCTAAAGGTTTCATGGGTCATTTATCAGCAGGGAGATAAAAACCAGCTTTCAATATTTTTCATTAAGCCGGTCATCAGTGGTGATAATATATACAGGCGTTTCCCGATAAGCGATGTATTGCTTCCATCGAAGGTCAATCTGAAACTAAAGTGGGCTAACCGGCTTGACACAACGAGTTTTTCAGAGGCTGCTGTAAACAGTAATTTTCTGAGTACTCAGGATAGCTTGCTTTGTTCTTTTCCCGTTCCTTCTTTTGATCCAACAGTTGATACACTAATGATCAGCGATGTAGAGCTTTTTTATGACTCATTGGGGGTAGTAACATTTAAAAAACGACTCGACCTCATCAATGATTATTATGCCGCAGGATTAATACTGGATTCACTCAAGCAGACATGCACAAGCATTGATCTTAACGAGCCTGCAAGTTTACCCGCTAATTTCATCAGAATCGAGGAGTTCAACAAATTGGTCCAAAGGATTCATGAACGCGATTTTCAAGGAACATTGATTCTTGATGGATTTGATCCCTGCAGCCTGTCGGAAAAATATTCTTCTATTTATAAATGTTCACGCAGCCTTACCTTTACTTTCATGGATGAGCTGAAGAAGGCCGGCGCAATTCCATGGCAGGGTGATATAGATATTCTTGCCGGTTATTTTACCGATCGAGTACTTTTATATATAAGGCGTTCGATGTTGATGGATAAACTTCAGAGTAATATGTACCAGGATTTTCTTGATCACTCTTTTGACAATAGTTCTTTTCCCGCTGAAGAAAATATAACTGGAATGTTATTCTCCAAAATGTATCCTGATGCCAGTAGGGATACAATTGCAGAATATGTATCCGGACGGATTTATAATTCATACCGCGAAAAGGCCGGCCAGCTCATGCAACAAAATCAGTATTCAGAGGCTTTTTCGATAATGGAACATAGTCGCCGTTTAGTTGAAAGAATCCCGTTTATTCGTGGAGTTCTGTCTGATGATAGTCTGCAGTCGAAAGCGGCTTACGGGATATATAATTCGTACACCGGTATTGC
This sequence comes from Bacteroidota bacterium, assembly GCA_037137455.1. Classification (GTDB taxonomy): domain Bacteria; phylum Bacteroidota; class Bacteroidia; order Bacteroidales; family FEN-979; genus CAIVAT01. Next base: position 36,850 of record JBAXKG010000016.1, on the reverse strand, counting down.
CCGGGAATGCATAATTAACCGTAAATACAGCATGGCCGATTCCTACCTGGCCAAAGCGAACCAATATGCCATAGAGCATGCAACATTAATTGGATCAGATTCTCTCTACCTGGCTGTTTTTAGTGAACTTTTTTTTCTAAGGAATTCAGAATGTGATTTACTCCTTGAACAGATGAAATTTGCAGAAGCATTAGATTGTTATCAAAGTTTTGAGATAAAATATAACGACCGCGATCTGAAATTTGTCAGGAATCAGCTGGATGAGAAGAAAACCCGGGCAAGAGCAGGCCTCTTTCATGAGTGTGTCAAACGGTTGGAGGATGCATTAATGGTTAATCAAAAGGATACTGTAATTTTTTATTATGAACAGGCTTTGCTTTATAGGAACGGTATTGGAGGAATTGGCCTGACATTCAACAAACTCGATTCGTTGGCTCCTGCTGTTGCCCGGATAAGGATTGAGCGATTTTTCAACTCCGGGGCATTAGCCTTGGGACAACGACAATATACACATGCACAAAATCTGTTTGCAGAGGTAAAAGTGATTTCTGATAAATATGGGATAGCCCGTGATCCCAAATTTGATTCATTATTTCGTCAAACCATGAAGTATTGTCTTATAATTCAATTGAGTACGGCACAAAAAAAGATTTGGGCGAACCAGTTTGATTCTGCTATGGTATCGCTTGATGCGATAAAAACAACCGGATTCAATTACGGGTTATCTGATGACCAGGTTTTTTCAGCTGCTATCAACAATTTCATGACAAAGATCAGTGAGCAGCACTGCCGTAACCTGCGCGATTCAGTCAATCTTCAGATTATTCGTGCCGATCGGAGTATCGCATCGAAAAACTACCTGAAGGCATCAGGATACCTTAAGATGGCATTGACATTCATTGCCTCAACTAATGAATGCATGTTTTCCTATGATCAAATCCGGGATACCTTGGCAAAATACAGCCAGGCGGCCGATTATCAGCAAAAACTTTTAGATGCTTATTCAAAGGTGGCAAGTGGCAACTATGATGCCGCTGTGTTCGAGCTGAATGAAAATGAGCAAACCTACCAGCTAAACTGTCTTGACAGATTTGGGTTACTTTTTGAAGGAGTTTATGATTTTATTAGTCAACGGGCAAACCCATACCTGACGGAACGGGCCATTTCATTTTATTTCGACCGGGGAAACAGGAAGGAGGCTTTGCGTTATTTGCGATTGCTCCGAATCCAGGAATATCCGTGCCGAAATACGGTACAGATTCAAAATCAGTTGGGTAAAACACTAGCGATTGATGATTATCAGGTGAATCCTAAAGAAACAGCATTGCGTTTGGTTGAACTATATACAGCAAACGATGTCTGGTATAATGTTTTCAGGTCATCATTCCTGAATGAATGGAAGAGTTTATCTAAAAAAGCATCAGTTGAAAAGTAATCAACGCGGTTTATTCAATTATAATCTTTCCGCTTTCCTGCAGCATCCCTGCATGAAGTCTGTAAAAATATATACCGGCAGAAATTTTACCCTCTTTTTCGGCAGATAAATCCATGGAAAGGGTATTCACTCCTGAGTAAAGATTATCAAAAGTCACTTTCTTTACTTCACGGCCATACATATTATAAATAGTAACTTCCACCAATGATTTCGATGGCAGGTTCACCACGAAATTGAATAATCCGCCAGATGGGTTGGGATAAACCCCGACATGCTGGTTTTTTAATGCCTGCAAAATAATGTCCTCATCAAGACCTGTGAAAACCGGTTTCGGAATCTTTACCGTGGTATATATTCTGTATTCTCCTGCCTTAAAGTCTATGGATGCTCCAGTATTTGTCACATTAAGCGAGTCACCTGTGAAAAATTCGTACCACATTCCGGTTTTAGTAAAATTAGGAACCACATTCTGGTTGGCTACATCGAAATTACCAATCACGGTGGCATCCATGGTTGAATGTTGTAGCCATATCTTTTTAACAGCGCCCGAAACATCTAAAGTATAAGTGGTAGTAGCGAAAACCGGCTGGGTTTTCTTCAGGTTAATAATGGCAGCAAAGATATTTTTTGTGTATCTCCGGCGCCAGTCGTTGAGATAGTCCCATCGGATTGGTTTGGGGGTAAGTCTTGAATCGGCATTACCAGTCGGATAATTTATAGAGTAATCATAACCCAGCTCCCCAAACTGCCATATCATTTTCGGACCAGGGATGGTGAAAAAAAATGTTGCTGCCAGTTCCAACCGTTTTAAGGATGTTGTAGTATCTTTAATATTGTAGTATGGCCCGGAAGTATTGCCATATTGAATATTTTTAAATGAGAGCCGCTCTTCATCATGACTTTCCATATAACCAACCACATTAGGATGTGACCAGTTCCTTTCCTGGTAAGAAATCCATGATAAATCAGAATTTGACCCTGTGTTCCATCCCATAGTTGCCTCATTGTATTTCCCATTCATATTACCCCAAAGCAACATATTGTTGGACGCAAGAACTTTTTCTTCCGAATTGTCGGCGAAATGTTCCATAATAGCAAATGCATTCGGGTTCACGGAATGAATAATACTGGTGTAATTTTTCAGAATGTTTATCCTGTTTTCATCATATTGACCCCACAGAGATACATTGTCGGGATAGGAATTTTTTTGAGTGAACCCTTTCGACATGTCGAAGCGGTAACCATCAATATGGAATTCATCCAACCAGTACCTGATCAGCCGTTCCATGTAAGTCCGGGTCTGCACGCTCTCATGGTTAAAATCATACCCGACATTATAGGGGTGCTTAGGTACCTGGTTAAACCACGGGTTATTGGCAGCAGGCTGTTGGGAGGTGGCATTCCAGTATAATTGTACCAGGGGTGATTTGCTGAAATGGTGATTGCAAACGATATCAAGAATCACGGCAATCCCTTTTGAGTGGGCAGCATCTATGAACTTTTTAAAGCCATTCTTGGTGCCGTAGTATTTGTCGACCGCAAAAGAGTAATCGGGATTATAACCCCAGCTGATATTTCCTTCAAACTCCATTACAGGCATTAGTTCTATTGCATTGATTCCCAGTCGTTTCAAATAATCAAGAGTGTCGATCAGAGATGGATAATCGTGTTTTACAGTAAAATCACGGATGAGTAATTCATATACTACAAGGTCTGTCACTTGTGGAGGGGCAAAACCTGGTGTATTCCAAATGAAAGTATCCTGAGCGGTTTGCAGGAAGGTTGCAATACCCTTAGCCTTTCCGGTTGGATAGGGTTTGAGGTCGGGATATGTTTCAGCGGATATATATTTATCATCGGGGTCGCTGACTTTATCAGCGTATGGATCGCCGATATATAAGTTGCCATCGACAAGGTATTGAAATATGTACTCTTGTCTTGGTATAAGGTTGTTTATTTGTAACCAAAATCGACTGCCATCGGGCGTTATGTTCATATAAAAGCCAGAATCGATTTGCCAATCATTGAAATCGCCAATCACAAAAACATTATTTTTATAGGGTGCGTAAAGAGAGAGGATCACCGACTGGCTATCCAAATAGTTGATTCCATCTGCCATCCCCAGTGGAAGAGGCGCTACTGGGGCAGCGGGAATTACAGCGTACGAAAAGGAATCTGCTACCTTACCATTTGAATTTTGCGCTATGATTTTGACCCAATGTTTAATCCAGTTTGTGCCGAAATTGTTTGCCAGAAGTGTATCGGTAATAGCCTTTCCTGCAATGGTTTTAACTGTGATGTCATTGACCTGAATTTTCATGGTATCGGCCAAAGGGCTTAAGGCTGATACAGGTATAGGATCATTCAATTTTAAGAAAAGCATTTTGTTGGCAGGAAGTACAATATTGACGCTGAATGTATTGGAATAAACATCAACGAATATGTCAGATCCGTCGGCATTTCTGCCTACTTTGCTACCATCGGCATTACGGAATACGAATGCCATTTTTTCGATCTGTTCAGAGGCCGGTACTCCATAAAAACTGCGGACAAATGGCTTGAACTTCAACTGGTATTTATTGTTCCCAAGCGGCGTCAGCATTGCTTTTGGAATGTTCTCGCTCCAGCCGGCCACCACATATTTCCAATCGGAACCGGAGGCGCTTTGGTTTGTTATCACGCCGGTATGAGCATAAATTGGAGGAGCAACATTTTTCAACTCACCATTTCCCAATGAAGCATCGAATGTAATAGTGCATGAATCGTTGTCGGTCGGGAAAGCAGGCGTAGTGACAATTACCTGAGCAAACGTCAAGGTTGAAATAAAGCCACAAAGAAGTAAGATAGTCGTAAAGATGAACCGTTTCATAGGGTGGATTTTACAGACAAAGTTAACAAAATTGATGTTCTGTTGCCGGGCTAATTCATGAGAACCAATCCAACTGCTTTTTTAAACAAAGTACAACAACTAATAATTCTGATGCAGTGGACATGGTTTCGCCCGAATTCTTAGATGGACGAACTTTTGAACGTTACTCAATACCGATGATAAAAGATGCGATTAACGTTGGACGCGATCACAAACCGGCAGGATTGACAAGAATTTCTCAACCCGGGGAACCCAATATGGATTATTTAAAAAATAACGATCTGCCTGATCCCTGTTTGTCCGGTTTCCATCTTAATTCTGACAAGGTAATTTCCCTTCGGAGCGAATCCGGATTTTAATGATATGGCTGTTTTGTTTACCTCCTTATAAGAATACACGATCTTCCCGCTCATGTCAATGATCTCAATACTTTTCATGATAACAGGCGATGTGATGGTGACCGGCCCGTTCGACGGATTGGGGGAAACTGTGAAATGGATATTCCCTTCAGGAGAATTGACGCCGGTGGAAATGAGCTTCCCTGTGATATAAATGTCATCGATTTTATTGATTCCTGTCGATGCAACTGTTCCCTCTGATGAATTGGTATTGGTAGTCATGATCCAGCGAAGAAAAACTAATGGCTGGTTGTTGCAGGCTTCAGGCAGGTAGATGCTGTCGAGCACCGCGCTGGTCCAGTTGTTGGCGGTGATCAAAGTGGAATTGGGAACATCGGTCCAGGTTCCTGCAATGTCGATCCGGTATTGTACCATGTAATCGCGCGGACCGGGATTGTTGCCGCCAGTTTGCTGTTTCGATGATAGTTTCAGTTCTTTATACCCAATTGTATTAACTGTGACAAACCAGCATTTGGTCATAGCGCCGTTCTCCCATCCCGTTGCCTGAGCCGACTTGGTGGTAGCTCCGTTTTTCGAAAAATCGATCACGCTTGTACCCCCTTCGGTATGGATCGCCTTGGTGAGGTTCACGGGCAACCCTCCATCAGCAAGACTGTCGGATGGATTCCCGGTAGGAAATGTCCATTTCGCAATTAATACCTGGCCCTGCAAAGCAGTTCCGATCAGTAAAATCAAAAAGAAACTTAAAATAGTAATGATTTTTTTCATAGAAATTTGTTTTTGGTGATTGATGAATGGTAACTCTTCATTTGTCATTTGTCACTTGTCATTAGTCTTAAACCCATACGCCAGATTCAGCATCACAAACCTTCCCGGCGATAAATTTCCCTTCGAATCATAATATCGCGTATTAAATATATCCTGCATTGTTACGCTGACGGTGAAAGCATCCGCAAAAGTGTGTCCCAACCGCAGATCGAATGTGTTCGATGGCCCAGTTTGAAGGCTGTTTTCATCATCATTCCATTGAGAATCCTTGTAGTTGTAGGTCAGCGTTACCTGGATGATCCGGTTGGTCCACCATATCCCGGCAAAGGCCTGATTTTTTGGAACTTCCACAATGTACTTTCCTGTGAGGTCTTTATTGTCGATGGGCGAATAGAACGAAGTTATCCTGGAATCGTTGAATGCATAATTGGCAACAAGCCTGAGCTCCTTTAAAATCTGCCAACGACCTGAGATCTCTGCCCCGATGATACGCACCCCGCTCACATTCTCACGACGGATGATGGGTTTGTCCTTGTCACCACCGGTATTGATGCTGTCGCCGGTACTTACGAAATACTGAAAATCATGGCCGTATGAAACGTAAACCGATGGCTGGAAACTGAGTGAAGGAACAGGACTCCAGTCAACACCAGCCTCATAATTATCGATAGTTTCGGGCTTAAGCTGCGGATTAGCCAGTTTAAATCCTTTTGTGACATTCCCGTTTTTACACATATCATCGAGCATGGCTGGCCTGAAGCCCCGTGAATAGGAGAGGTAGCCACTGATATTTTTTGAAAAGGCATATTTCAGTCCGATTTTCGGACTTAGCGCCTGCCAGGTGGCATCATTGAACTCAGTAGGATAATCTTCCATGAATGATGTCAGTGTCGTTGGCTCCTCAATAACGAATGATCCGTCATGAAACTTCGCGATGTCATATCTGAGGCCGGCCAGCAATATCAGCCGCTCCGGAACAATATGCCATTCGTACTCACCGAAAAGGGCGAAGAAATCCATTTTTCCCTTGTTCTGCAATATATCCGTTGCCGTAAGATAGGTGTCGGAGGCATCGACACTGCCCGACCTGATGTCAAGGCCAACTGTGTATGTCATCCTGTGCTTTCCGTGAAGGGTGATGTTTGACCAGATCCCCTGGTCGATACGCCGTGAGTCGGTTTGATACAGGGTATACTTGTTGCCTTTTTTAGCCGCCATCGATTCACTCAGCCGGTGGTAAAACTCATTCTGGTAATACGCGCTCACCAGCAATTCAGCCTTGCTGAAAGTATTGTTGCTCGTAACCCTTACGGCGTGGGTAGGATACTCATTATATCCGCCACCGGGCTCATATACTGCAAAACCATCGTAACGTCTGTCATTGAAATAACTGTATTCAATCTCAGTGTAGCTGCTTTTTCCATACTGATATCCGATTTTTGCAGCCACTAGCCCCTCTTTCAGTGCATTCTTCACATCCATGCTGTCGCGGTTATCTTCTGGAACCATGATGTAGCCATCGCCTTGCCTGTAGAATCCGTTGAAGGAATAATAAAATCCTTTCTTCTGGTTGGATGACCTGTTTTGTTGGCCCGATACATCCGTTGCGCCAAACTTGCCCCCGATGCTGAAAAGACCGCCAATTGTATTACATGAACCATAGAAAACCTTCACCTGCCCCTGGAGTTTTGCCAACGGCCGGTCGGTGATGATATTGATCACTCCTCCCATGGCGTTGCTCCCATAAACGGAAGAGGTTGGTCCTTTCGACACTTCGATATGGTTGATGAACTCGGGAATGATCCGGTTCCAGTTCAGTCCGCCGCCATCAGCCTTGTTAAGTGGGATGCCATCGAGCAGGACCAGAGTTCTTGGGGCCCCATTCAAACCACGCATCGTAATGCTCGCATTTTTTGAAAAGATCCCATTCGAACGGTCAATGTTGGCTCCCGGAACCAGTTCAAGCAAAGCATCGGTCGTTACCGTGGGCATGAAATCGATCTCACTGGCGCCAATGGATGCAAGCCGGGCGGGAATTTCGTTGGCCTTATGCTGAGTACGGGTAGCAGTGACAAAGAATTCGGGCAGATCTCTGGTCCAGGTATGCCGTGTGGTATCGGTTGCTGCTGAATCGGAGACTTTACCCGTGTTTCCCAATACAGAGAAGCCAGACAGGAATATAAATCCCGCCAGCAACAACTTAAGAAACGGTTTCTTACATTCATTCCGCATATGCAAACATGTTCTCTAACCAATTAGTTCGACCTCTTTGGATACTGCGTATCATATTTTATTCCTGAATTTTAATGGTCAGTTTAACCGATCCGGTTGATGCAGGCTGTACATCCTGGATTTTGATCAATCCCAGTTTCCCGTCAGGACTCTTGAATGAAAAGACCATGCCCGGCTGGAGATATTTTCCTTTCTTCTTACCAGCCGTGGGTTCGTATGCAGAAAGAATCAGACTGTCATTTTCAGATGCATCGAATACCTGCGATGTGATCACCGTTGTATCGTAACGGGTTTCGTTCTTTACTGTCCAGTTGGCAATACCCTTCGGACCTGTGAAAAAGCCCGGCGCTTCTGCCTCGTTAGGCGATGCAAGAGTGCTTTCATACTGTCCGTAATAATAAACCATGTCAACCATAGCCTGATTTTCAAACGCCTGTTGCAGGTTCATCACCAGAGTGTCGGCCAGGGAGAAAAAACTTCCTGTAGCGCTATTTTCCTGGCCTCCCAGGATGATGTCGGTCATCGACCTGATCTTACGCCATTTGGGAATATCAGACTTTGTAAGGACGATCTGAACACTTTGTTCAATCCGGTTCCGGTCCATGATCAGGAAAGTCCATTTTTCCATAGGAGCAGTGGTTTTAATTAGCTCCAGGTTATAATCCAGCAATGGTGTATTGAACCCGGTGTCGAGAAATATCTGGCTCTTCCCATCATTCAGCCGGATGGAGAAGTATGTCAGGTTTGCATCGGGACCAACAGCACGGATGCCCACTTTTACCTTTTGACCTGGCTCAATGGTCGTATCATGGGAAATATAGCCTTTTTCGTATATAAATGTTATCTGGGGCGGCCCTGGCGCCTGATCTTTCTGGCATGAATTCAAGGTCATGACAAGAATGACCATCAGTATTATAGCCGAAAATCTGATTCCATTTGAAAATATCACCTGAAGCCAGGTTGGGCTGCACCTGGCTGCAAACCGATAGGGTATATTTTGCATATCGGTGGTATGATCGGTCCGTATCGTCATTTTGCATTGAATAAATCAGGATTTTTTACCAGCGAGGGTAAGTAAACCGGCAGCAATCAGTCCACCTGAAACACCAAAAATCAGGTGCGTAATGAAGGGATACAAATACCCGCTGCGGAAGGCGCCCATGGGCATCTCAACGACAAGGGACATTATGAGCCTGAAAAACGGGATGAAAACCCAGCAGGCGCCGGTAGCTATGGCCAGCAGCCATTCCCGGGAGGTGAACCGGGAAACAAATCCGGGTACCAGATCCATCAGGCATCCGAGGAAGAGGTAATTAAGCGCCATAAAAGGATCATGAAATCCAAGGCCAGGGAGAAGGAGCAGTGTGGCGGCGCCGATTCCGGATAAACATGCGGCAAAGGGGAATTTCGACAAACCTTTCCCGGTCACGATCAGCGCGACGAACAGAAGACCTTGTTTACCGGGCAGATGCATTGGCATGCGGAGTTTGGCATGCAGGATCACTGCGATCATGCCCAGCCCGAGAAGGAAGATAATTTCAATGGCTGAGGCGACTGTACTATTCGGAAATACTCTTGATATAGTCTTTTGAAGCGGACTGGTATTCATAAGGTTGATTGTTATCTGTTTTTTCTGCAATCAGGGTAATCTTCCCGCCGATCATAACTGGTCTGCACCATTCGTCAATTCGGATTACCGAGGCTGGATCGGGCAAGCACAGGTTTTTTTCGGTTACCCTGTCAACATCGACCAGTTCAAGGAATTCACTGATCTGAAAATCGCCGGTTGTTTCGCGTAGATTTCGCGACCAAAGAAGCCTGCCGTCATTTCCGCCGGCGCGCAGACCCACAGCAGCCAATGAGCCGATCAGCCCTATACGGGTATTCAGGAATCCTTCGAGGTATATTGAAGTATTCACGATCATTCGGCAGGCATCGTTGATCGTCAGGATTTCCCGTTTGGCACGATTGCCGAATTCCACGATTGCAGGAAATACTTCTTCTTCAAGGGCTACGCACAAACCCGCATCAGAGTCAAAAGCGCTTTCACGTTTAAGAAAATCTTTTGCATGATCAATCAAATCCCGGATGTTCCCGTAACAAACCCCTGCAAGGCAGGCTGAGCTGTTGTGCGAAGTGAAAGGGATCCTGCGGTCGACGAGCAGTTGGTGTCGGGTGACTGTCCGCATCCCAAACAGCCCGGCTTCCATCAGCGATTGTCCTAGCATCCTCGCCTGATACCCTGTACCACGGGTTTCGAGGTTATCTGTATCATCAATCCCGATTAATATATTCAAACGACTCAGCTTAAATTGTCAATTGCAAAATAACGGAATATTTCCGAATGGTCAATACAAACATATCGAACTTAGAATTGGTTTAAATTGAGAAGGATCCTGTGCTTTTATCAAAAAAAGAGGGTATCTCAAATTGTCTGAGACACCCTCCAAATAAACGGTTCTACCTAAAGCGGCAGAATAGATTTGCAGATATTACTTGGCTACAATTGTGTAGGTAAGACCAGTTATATCTGCTGTTACTGTGTATTTACCTTCAGTTGCAGGAGTAGGAATATTTGCCGGATCAGGATCTCCTTCTGTAGGACGGAAAACCAAAGGACCGCCTGTGTTTGTACCGGAAGCATCTGTTCCATACATCGGAGCCCAAGCGCCTAAAGTAGTAATGAACTTAATACTTTTAGCAGCGCCAAGGGTTGTTGTAATCGTATAAATTCCGTTACCCCCTCCATGAAAAGGAATAGCTGCAGTATTGTCCCAACCGGCCGAACAGCCATCGCCCAGCATATAAAGTGCAGGAGCAATAGTGTAGGTAAGGTTGTTCGTGTTGAGAGTTACCACATATTTGCCTTCAGTAGCAGGAGTAGGAAGACTTGCCGGATCCGGATCGCTTTCGGTGGCACGGTAAACCAGAGGACCGCCGGCGCTGGTACCTGTAGCATCAGTTCCGTACATTGGCGCCCATTGGCCTAAAGTGGTAATAAACTTTATGGATTTTCCGGCACCGAGTGTTGTAGTAAGGTAGTAAATTCCATCAGTTCCGCCCATTGGAAGTGCTAATGTGTTATCCCATCCTGCTGAACAACCATCGCCTAACATAAACATTTCAGGGGCTGCGCCGGCCGGATTAATAGTGAAGGTGTATTTTTCTGTTACAGCATCAATTTTGAGAACCATGTCAAATATGCCATTTTCCAATGGAACAAAATTGCCATCTGTATTTGTTCCGAATTTATCTGCAGCCAGACCGGCCATGGTAACATCGTTATACCCGATGCTCTTTTTGGTCCAATCTTGTCCCTCTCTGATTTTGAATGAACCGAGTGTAGTAACTTCTACCTGGTTATATGTCCAAAAGTAAGTAGTTACGTTTTCAACAACGGGTTTGTGAATAAAATTCGTCACATTCCAGTCTTGTTGAACACCACCGATAATCAATCCATTTCCAACAAGGCCCAATTCGGTGTTGGTATAATCCTTGATATCAAGATCGCCTGTTTTAACGAGTGTGGCAACATAGCCGGTACCTAATGTATATACCATCTTAACGGTATATTTTCCAGGAGCAGCATTGGTAATATTGGCTCCACCGGCAACGAGCTTGTCAACGGCGCCACCAAAGTTGGTGTTAACCTTAATCCATTTTAAAGGATCCGCATCTAATGTATCAATTTCAACTTTCCAGCCGTCTGAATAACGGTATTTGAAGTCAGCCTTGGTCATTACCATATCGGTAGCTGTCCATGACATGGTTGTGGCGTTAAAGGCAGATTCAGGTAATACTGTTGAACCTCCCCAGCCACCTGGAGTGGCGGCCCCAATAACTCCCCAATGAACGCGCATAATAGCGGCTACATTTAGTGCATAGTCAAAAACAACATGATAAAATCCATCTTCGGGAACGGTGAACTTTGTGGTACTTGTTCCGGAAACAGCTCCACGTTGGAAGGGAACTTTAGGTTCATCAGTAGTAGGATTCGCAACAACACCGAATCCAAGCATTGGGCCGTAAGTTGTTTTTACGGAACCGGCTACTTTAACAATACTAAAACCATCAGCGCCGGCTTTGATCGGAAGATAAAGTTCCAATAAAGAGGCACGGTCGGTTTGAGTGACTTCGTTGCGGGCCACTTTCATCATGGCATTAGCATTAAAGTCGGGATAAGCAGTTACGGCACCTTTAATATAATACCCGTCTAAAACAATAATCGGATCAGGTACAGGGTCGTCAGTTGTCTTTTTACATGAACTGGCGCTAAAGACAAGAGCAAAAATTGCTACCATCGCCAGCATAGTCGAAATTTTAATCATCAAATTTTTCATAGACTTTTAATTTAAATTAGTAAAGGAATAAACTTAAAAAATTGGAATTTATGGAGTAAGTAATAAATTCGGATTTGCATCTGTCGCCCATTTTGGAATTGGAAAGGTATTTCTTTCATCGCCGTGTGCTGCTTTTTCCCACCAGGCATCTTTATATTTGCCAAATCTGATCAGGTCTTGCCTGCGATGTCCTTCACAATATAATTCCCGACCACGTTCAGCCAGCAATTGATCCAGTGTCGCACCGCTCCAGGCAGAAACGCCGGCCCTTTCGCGAATGGGGTTGATCCATTCATCCCCGTTTCCTCCTAACCTGATTGCTAATTCAGCTTTTATCAAATAAAAATCTGTGATTCTGAATAACGGGAATTTGTTGCTTAAATTTTCTTTAGCCCCCATTTTTATTTCATACTTTCCAACCCGCGCTCCGGTAGTTCTGATTTGCGTTGGAGTGAAATTGGTTGCATCCATGATTAATGCCGGAAGATGCGGATCGATATCCAGAGGCAGTTTCGTCTCTCCGTCAAGAATTTCAGTTCCGTCACTTGCATATTGCATTCCAAAGATATTGTATCCTTCCCTTCTTTTATCAGTTAATTCATATGTATCAAAGAAAGTAGGAACAACAGCAAAGCCATTCCATGGCCCTACAGGCATATCGAAGCGAAGGTTATGCTGGTAGTGAAGAGTTCTCATGTGAAGTCGGAATCCCTGAAAATTATTTTCATCGTAAGGAATGGCGAAAATGAGTTCTCTTGACTTTTCGTTATTGGTTAAAAATGGCGCCAGAAAATTTGTCTCCATGGCATATGGCCCGGCAAGAATGCTATCACAATATATATTTGCTTCTGCCCACATGGATTTACCTGTATAGATTTGAGCATTCAGGTAAAGTTTTGTAAGCAGTGCAAAGGCCATGTATTTTGTTGCCATAAATTTGTTGTCGGTCGACTTCAAACTGGGGAGGGCGAATTTAAGAGTGCTTACAAGGCTATCGAAAATTACTGCCCTTTTAGCTTTGTAGGGAAGAGCCGGGGCATTTTTGGCGCTCGTGAGGTAAGGTGCATCCCCGTAATTGTCGATCAGCAGGTAATAATAAAATGCGCGCAAAACCTGAACCTCTTTCATCTTTGCAACGAGTGCGGGATTTTGAGGAAGTTCATTCATCATATCAAGCACTTGGTTACAGGTGGTAATTCCCGTCCAGAAAGCGCTCCACATCCGGTTTACGCCTTCATCGTCATTCGACCATGTATGCTGATACATATTTACCCATTTTCCGCCATCGTACCAGTCGGCTCCTCTAGTAGGTCCGCAGATTTCATCGGAAGAGATTTCCTGGGCAAGGAACCACCAGCCTTCATCGTCGGCCATGGGCCTGAGCTTGGTATAGGCTTCTACACTAAGGTTGGCAATCTGGTTCTCATTTTCGGGATAGAGATTTCCGGGGATTTTATCATACACTTTTTCGTCAAGTTTGGTACATGAAAAAAGTGCAATTGCGAGGGTGAAAAGGAAAAAATATCTTGTTTTCATAGTCGGATAGAATTAAAAAATAACCTTTAAACCTGCTGTATAAGCGCGGGTTTTTGGATAAACGTTGTATTGATCAATGCCAAATGATAATCCGTTCACCGTAGTTTCAGGATCAACACCGGAGTAACCTGTGATAGTAAACACGTTGTTGGCTGACACGTAAAGTGAAAGTTTTTTGAGCCATGAAATTTTTGACACATTAAAATCATAAGAGATCGAAATATAATCTAATTTCAGGAATGAAGCATTCTCCACATAGATATCGGCGATTGAAGCTCCCGAGACACGGCCCTGGTTATACCAGTCAATTGCCTGCGGCAATGCATTGAGAGATGGGAGATTACCGGGATTGTCAAAAAACATTTCAGTAGCGTTGTAAACATGGTTTCCTATCCAGGCACGCAAAGCAAAATCGAGGGACCAGTGCTTGTTAAGGGTCAGCAGGTTTGACCAGCCCAATTCAACTTTGGGTGCGGCAGTTGCCACAACGCTCCTTTTTGCTTCACTGAGTTTATCGGTAAATCCACCGGTGGCAGATTCATAAATGAAGATACCGTCTTTCATGGTGACGTAAGTTGGAAGGTAGAAAGCTCCTACTTCCTGACCAACCATGATTCCGGTCACATAATACTCTTCACCAACCATTCCGCGACCAGAAATGTAGCCCTCTTTTCTTACACCATCTTTTTCATTGAAGTAATCTCCAAGATTAAGAATTTCTGTTTTGTTTGAGGAAGCAGTGAGGCTTGTTTTCCAAGTAAATTTAGAAGTGGAGATTGGATAAGCCTGAATGAAAAGCTCAATTCCTTTGTTGGACATTGAACCTGAGTTTGCAAACGTTTTCTGGGCAAGATTTGGTGGAACCGGAACGCTGTATTCGCCCAAAAGGTCTGAAGTAACTTTATAATAAACCTCAAGGCTACCGCTTAACCTGCTATTAAAGAAGCCAAAGTCAATACCGACATTCACTTCAGAGGTTTCTTCCCATTTGAGGTTGGGGTTAGAATTCCATGCAGGTTTAAAAGTGATAACCTCTTTACCTGTTTCCGGATTAATTGCTTTTCCACTGGGTTCCCAAAGAACCATGCTCCTGTATTCCCCAATTTCCTGGTTTCCAGAAATCCCGAAGCTGGCACGTAATTTGAGTTGGTTCAGCCATTTAACATCCTTCAGCCATTTTTCCTGATCAATGCTCCATCCGATTGCGGCAGTTGGGAACCATCCCCATTTATTATTGGAGCCGAATTTCGAAGAACCGTCCCTTCGTAAGGATGCAGAAATAAAATACTTACTGGCATAATTATATTGAACGCGTCCGAAAAAACCTATCAGATTCCATTGACCTTTCCAGGAACCTATGTCACCCCATTTTACGTCATTCAGAACAGCGAGATTATTAGGGCCGGCATAATTGGATTGGGCATCGCCACCTTGCGCATAGAATCCGCTGTAAACCGACTCCTGCCATGAATATCCAATAAGTGCATTTAAATTATGGTTCTTTTTGAAAGTCTTGGAATAAACACCGGTGAGTTCGATCAGTTTCTGGGTGTTTAAATTGTATTGTTTTTTTCCATAACCATTATCAGCAGAGGAGTATAAGTTGGCAGGCCTGAAATAGTTAGTAGTATTGTCATCATGGATATAACCAATATTGACACTTGCTACCAGCCCATCAATAATTTCGAAGTCGGCTTTTAAACCGCCAAGAAATTTTTTGGCATTCCTGTTATTGGTCACTTCATTGATAATCGCAATCGGGTTCTCATAATTAAAAACGCGTGAGGACTGATAATAGCCGCCGGAAGGAGTATAAACAGGGTCGGTCGGGTTTCTTGAGATGGCCTGGTAAATAATGTCGTCTTTGTTCCACCCACCGTAATTTTCATAGTCATTTTTTTCAAACGCACCCATTATATTGGCGGCTAAAGTAAGCCTGTCCTTGAGGGCCTTTTGAGTGACGCTGATACGGGCAGTGGTTATCTCCTTTCCAGTTCCTTTCATGGTTCCCTGCCAGTTGGAATTGGTGACAGAGGCCAAATATGAGTTGTGTTTATTCCCACCGGAAAAACTCAGGCTATTGGTAGTAGCAACACCAGTCCGGTAAATTTGGTCTTGCCAGTCGGTACTTGTTCCTCCATCAATAAATACACTGTCGATTGTCCAATTGGGATGTGTTTTTACGGCTTTCTGAAATAGCTGGTTTGCGAAACCACGCATTTCGTCAGCATTCAGGATATTCAATTTTTTTGATATTTGTTCGATGGATATCTGAGTGTTGAACTCAATGTTTGTAAATGATCCGTCAGTCTTATCTCCTGCAGCAGGAGTGCCTGCTTTTTTCCCTTTTTTGGTTGTAATAATTATAACCCCATTTGAACCTCTTGAACCATAAATAGCAGTTGATGCTGCATCTTTAAGGATATTAAATGATTCAATATCATCGGGAGAAACAATATTCGGATCAACACCCGGAATTCCATCAATGACATACAAGGGTTGTGTGTTGGAGTTAAAACCCGAAGCCCCGCGGATTCTTACCGAGAAATTTTCACTTGGGTCACCTCCCTTTTTTGTAACAAGAACCCCGGCAGCTTTCCCTTGCATTGATTGGATGGGATTAGTTATAACTCCACCATTAAGGTCATCGGATTTGACTGTGCTTACAGCGCCAGTCTTATCAGTTTTCTTCTGGGTACTGTAACCAATAACGATAACATCATCGAGGGTTGTTACCTGCACAACCATTGAGATATCAAGCGTGCCTGCTTTTTCAACAACTACATGCTGGGTCACATATCCGATAAGTGAAAAAATAAGGACAGATCCTTTCGGAACACTTATCTTGTACTTGCCCGAAATGTCACATACTGTTCCATTAGTGGTCCCCTTTTGCAGGATGGTGGCTCCAACAAGTAATTCGCCAGTGCCACTTTCAGAAATAACTCCACTGACTTCAAGGTTTTGAGCATACAATCCCAATGAACCACTCAGTAAAAGTAAAACAAGCAACAAGTTTTTTAATTTAAAGGGTATTTCTCTTTTCATATTAGTTTGGAATTTGAGACTGGTAAAGTTAATTAAATATCTTGTCATAGTCCGCATGTTTGCAAATATAATCTTAGAGGCGGGAGGGGTTATCATGATTCCATTATTTACGCCAAAATAATCAAACACCGATGTTATTCTATTGCACTGGCACAGATTATTTTTCTATTGATATAGACGCAAAAATAATAAAATTTTAATCATTATACTCACTTACGATAAATTTATACTCGCTTACGGTAAGTTTTCGGCATTAAAGGATCAATATTATCTGAAATAAACCTGATATTCCCAAGCTTTAAGAGCGACCTTTTTATTATTGCCAAATGAATACCTGGTTCCGGTGAAGGCTTCTTCATAGTCGCCCAGGAAGTCGGTACCATTGAGCTTGACAGTTTGGTCCCGCTCTGAAAGATTCAGGATCACGAACATCTGGTTTAATGGTGTTCTACGTACAAAAGCATAAACAGCCTTATCGCCGGAGGTGGGAACTTTTATGAATTCCCCACCGGCATTTCCTGCATCCAACAGGTTGTTCCTGGTTTTGAGCTCAGTAAGTTTTGTATAAAATGACTCAAGAGGATAGTTGCCCCAAGGTATAGTGTCTTTGTCAAAAAATCTTAAACGCCTGTTCATGGCCGATTCCTGTCCACTATATATTAATGGTATACCCGGAAAAGTGAAACTGAGCACTGCGAATGCCCTTGCACCTTCGCCCATACGTTCAAATTCGGTTCCGTTCCATGAATTTTCATCGTGATTAGTTGTAAAACGCATCCGATAGGCATCTTTCGGGTATTTTTTTACTTCAGCAGCATAAATGGAATCAATTATAGTGGCTGGTTTCTTGCCTTGTGCAACAGCATTCATTGCATGAAAAAATTCCCAGGAATAGGTTGCATCAAAAGCAGTGTCGTGCATCATGGGCTTTTCATCCTCGGCCAGCATGAAAATTGGCTTTATTTTCCTGATTTCCGGAATGGCTTTGTTCCAGAAATCAATGGGCATCATTCCTGCAACATCGCAGCGGTAACCATCGATATCTGTCTCTTTGATCCAATAAGCCAGGGCATCTGTCATATATTCCCTCAAACCAGGCTGACTGTAATCAAGCGCTGCCACATCTGTCCAGTCTTTAACAGGGGAAACAATGTTACCTGCCGAATCTTTCTTGTACCATTCAGGGTGCTTTTTTATGAGTGGATTATCCCACGATGTATGGTTTGCTACCCAGTCGATAATCACCTTCAAGCCAAGTTCATGAGCTTTTTTAACCAGATTGACGAAATCATCTTTCGTTCCGTATTCAGGGTTTACTGAAAGGTAGTCGCGCACAGAATAATAGCTTCCAAGGCTTCCTTTGCGGTTTTTCTGACCTATTGGGTTAATGGGCATAAGCCAGAGGATATTTACACCCATCTTTTGAAGCCGCGGTAACTCCTGTTCAAAGGCTTTGAAGGTGCCTATAGGCGTATATTGCCTTAAATTAACTTCATAAATAGTTGCGTTACGGCTCCACCCGACATGAGGAGAGGGCCCCAATTTTTCAGCTTCTGGTATCGGTTTACAGGCAGTAATTGCCATGATTGCGCTAATTACAAGAATTGAAGAATTTCTCATCATTTTGTTAAAATTTTCTATTAATTTGATAAAATTTCGAATGAATTGGCTTGTAGATCCATGTTTATCTTTCCATTTTTCACAAAGAATTTATTTCCAAACTGAGCCGTGAACAAGGCCTCGATGTACCTATCAGGTAATTCAAATTCAATTTTCCTAGATGACTTGTCCTTGTTGAATACAACCACAACTACCTTATCGAAGTACGACCTGATGTAAACATAGGCCTTTTCGGTAACCTTGAGAGTTGTAAAGTCTCCATACACAAGCGCCAGGTTGGAATTCCGCAAATGGGCCAGCCTGGAGGTAATTGTTTTGAGATATTGCTCATGTTTGTTAAGGCTGTCAAACTTCATCATGCGTCGGTTATCGGGGTCACCGGCGCCAGCCATACCAAATTCATCACCGTAATATATTACAGGAATACCCGGAATGGTCATGTTAAAGGCCTGAAGGGCTGCCAGTTTCCGATATCCCACTGTATCTTTCACCTGGATGTTGCGCTTCCATCCGGCATCGCGATCATCTTCATTGAAACTGATCGCCCCGCTGGCGAAAGAGATAAACCTCGACATATCCTGGTTTCCCGTGATATTACCCATAAGGTTATGTTCGCCAAAATAGCTGAAGCTTTGCTGCAGGGAATAGTTGAGGTCGCGGAAGGAGTAATTATCCATGGCAAAGGCCGATCTTACTTCCCAGTACAAATTGAATTCGAACTGCGCATCCAGCATACCCGGGTTGATGTAACTTCCGATCAATTCACGACTACCGAACGTTTCACCGATCTGGTAGATATTTCGGCTTTCGGGAACCACCACTTGTTGGGTGAGCTTTTTAGTGAGCATCCTCCAGTAGTTTTCCGGCACATGCTTGGCCGCATCGTGGCGAAACCCATCGAGTTTGTATTCTTTGATCCAGAAGGCCGCAGAGTCGGACACCATGTTGGCCACTTCGGGTTTGGTGAGGTCGAAAGTAGGAAGGAAGACATCGAACCATGTTGTGAGTCGCTGTTCATCCCATAGCCTGATGTTTTTCCTATGGCCAGGAAGGTCGATCGAAGTAATCCAGTCGGGATGGGCTTTGAGTACAGGGTATTCCTGGTGAACATGATGAGAAACAAAATCGAGGATGACATTTATGTTCTTGCCATGTGCTTCACTTACCAGATTATGCAATTCATCTGCATTGCCAAAACGTGTATCAACAGTTGTTAAAGTAATAGGCCAGTACCCATGGTATCCTGAAAATTTACGATGGGGTTCCGGATATTCCACATATCCGATAGTTGGATTTTGCGTAATTGGTGAGATCCAAAGTGTATTGATCCCCAGATTCGAAAAATATCCATCTTCAATCTCCCGAATTATACCGGCCAGGTCGCCACCCATATAATTCACCTTAGGATCAATATCCTTATCCCTGACAGGTAAATCATTTTTTGGATTACCGTTTTTAAAGCGGTCAACCATAAGGAAATACATTATCATTGCCTCCCTGTCGGCTCTCGTAAGCTTTTTAGCATTTGAAAGCACTTTTCCATTTTGCAATGGAACGAGGATGTCGTTAGAAATCCCTGCCCTGTTATATGCCCACACACGAATAAAACTGCGGTCGAAATCTTTGGCTTTGCGTGGAATATTAATTGTAATGCCAGAACTGTCCGTTTTCCAGAATTTTTGATCAAGCAGCCAATTCTCCCAGAAGACAAATATAGAATCGGCTTTGTTTTTCATGCCAATCACGATTTTTTTACCATCGCTGATGGATGTGAACAGGGTGGGTAACCTGGCAGGATTGAGATTTCCAAGTGTAAGGAGTGAATTGTATCCTCCGTTGTTATTGCTAACTGAATCGTTGTTGTTCGGATCCGACTTTTCTTTCCCATCAATAATAAGCTTGTATTGGTACCTGCCTGGAAAAAGTTGAAAGTCGATATGCCATTTTCCATCTTTTTGAAAAAGGTAACCTGAAGATGCATTCCATTCATTCATCTGTCCCTTTATCAGAACGTGTTTATACTTTTTGTTTTTCGGATCAAAGGTAAACCGGTATTTGAGCTTTGTCGACTTCTTGAGAAGTAAAGAATAGGAGAACCCTTTTGACCATATCCTGAGAACAGAAAGTTTTGGAAAATCTCTTTCAGATGGTTTAATAACCATTAGCGATGAATCGGGAGAAATCGCTGCGCTGAGGGCAGGATCAAGTTTAATCGAATCGATCTGGTTTGGTCTCAAAAGATAATCAGCCAGCACAATCAAAGTTGAATCTGTATTGATCAGTATTGGAGCTGCCAGTTTCAACATTTGCGGCTCTTTTGACACGGGTACGTCATTATTTGAGGAACAGCCATGAATCATTGCCAGCAAACAGATTGCCGCCAGGAATAGGAAAAAATGTTTCATTATATTTGGGATTAGGGATAATCGTTAAAAATTTGTCGTTTGTCATCCAATTCACTGTTCGATGGTAATAATTTTGCTTGTCTTGTATCCTTTAGCCTGGAGTGTACACAGATAATTACCTGGTTTATAGTAATGGTTATAGAAAGTAACCTGGTTGATTGATTGATCAGCAGCCCCTGAAAAAAGTGTTTCGAGCATGCGACCTGAAGCATCGCACAGAGTCAGCAGCACCTTTGACCCGGGCGGGGCAAAGAATGGAATCATCGTTTTGTCGCGGAATGGATTAGGCCGGTTTTGGTCCAGCCTGAATCCTGGATTTTCAGGTGAGGTGTTAAGTCCGCTGGAAAATGGGAAAAACTGTTCCAATGGCAGTCGCAGATGACCTTTCCAGTTGCCCCAGCTATGTCCTTCGTGCCATTCCTTGAATTGATAAGTATATCCTTTTGTCTGGAGGATATCACTCAAGCCATGCACCATTGGAATCAACACTGAAAGATCATATGTTCCAATATCAATGTAAAATTCAAGATTGAGTTTGGGCCCGGTTGAAAAAGTCGAACTGATGGTGGTTTGTACATTGCTTGAAAAGGCGGCAATTTTACCGAATTGTTCCGGGTGTTTCATGCCAATGTAAAGTGCAATGTTACCACCATTTGAAGCTCCAACCATGGCCCGCTTCGAAGGATCGGCGCTGGTTTTATATTTTGCATCGATCGCCGGCATCAGTTCGTGTGTGATAAAATCAGTGAAATTATCAATTTTGTTTCCGGCATATTCCGCCGTGCGATCAACGGGAGGGACGAATACTGCAATGACCGGAACGATTGTTTGATGGGCTATCAGGTAATCCAATATATTATTGGCTTTGCAAAGGCTTATGTACTCGAGTCCGTCATGAAACACTACGACAGGATATGAGGCAATGCCGGATGGATAGCCGGGTGGCAGATAAACACTTACATGCCGGCTGTTTCCAAGGTAAGAACTCTGGAAAATTGTATCCTTGATGAGTCCATGTGCGATACTGGTGTAATAGCTGATTTCGGGCGGGATAATATAAGCAGGCATTCGCAATTCGGAATTGGGGCCATAACCGCCAGAACAGGTGTTTGGGTTTTTCGGATCTAAAATCCAGTTATTTCCGTTAACCACAAATTTATAATCGAGGCGTGCATCGGTTTCATAGGATGTGGAATAAAACCAAAAATTGCATCCTGCGATGTTCGCCAGGTTTTTATTTGGATTCCATCCTGTTGCATCGCCAGCCATCGCTACTGATTGTGCGGCTGTATTATAAACAAAATGTACCAGTGTGTCATTTTCAATTAAGGGAAAAGAGTGACCGGAATTCATGAAACTATCGGCAACAGACTGGCGCTGCGATTCAGGAAGTGTATTCAACCGGTAAATGAGCTGATCAAAAGATTGAGCTTCAACCTTAAAAATTGTAAAAATCAGCAGGATGGAAATAAACGCGTTTTTCATAGGATTGAAAATTATCATACTTTCCGCTTGTCTGACACAAACAACCACAATGCCGCAGAAACGGCGAGCGATGCTCCACTGATGATGAAAATGATTGCTTTGTCGCCTGAATTTTTTATGATTGTGCCAACAACAGAACTTGCAATGAGCTGAGGCAGTACTACCGAGAGATTGAAAATCCCCATAAAAAATCCCATGCGGCTTTTATCAACTTTTTCCGACATAATGGCAAATGGCAGGCTCACTACAGCGGCCCAGCCGAGTGTGAGGATACACATCATGGAATATAGCATGATGGCGTTGCTGGCCCACATCACGATTCCGAAATAGCCGAGTGCCATTGTGGCTACCATCGTTGCATGGGTTTTTACACGTCCAAATTTTTTGCTCATTGGTTCCAGGAGGAAAGCCGGCCATATTGAACCAACCGCGTTAAGGATGAAAAACGACCAGCCAATCATCTGCCCTAACCGGGCATTGCGGTCAGTTACAGACATATCCGTCATCGCCGGTAGTTTTTGTTCAAGAAAAGCGAACATGTAAACGAACATCGTTTGAATTCCCAGCCAAGAAAATCCATGGGCAAAATACAGCTTGAATAATTCGGCCCATTGTGTTTTGGCGGTGGCAGTTTGGTTGTCGCTGACTTTTGCTTCCTCTTTTCCCGAACCAGCAGTTGCGAGCGGGTCTTCAGCTGATTTTGCCAATTCACGTGGTTCTTCTATAAACAACAGAGGGCCGATCGAGAAAATCAACACAATTATTACACCGGCATAAATCAGGAAATAGTTTCCGATCAGGGCGCCCATAAGGTAGGCCCCGCTACCGAAAAGGTTTGAAATGGATTGCATCCAGGTATAGCCTTTAGTTCGGGGCTGACCATCGGGAGTTACATCCGCAATGATCGACCGGGTAGGATTGAAGCTGATATTAATGGAAAGATCAAGGGTGAGCGCTACAGTGATGGCAACAGCCATGATGCTTGCAATTCCAAAAAAATTGCTGATTTTATCGATATTGGGAAGTGCAAAGATCATCAACGCTGCTAAAATCCCGCCAATGATTATGAATGGTTTACGGCGGCCGCCCCAGAACCATACTTTATCGCTGATCAACCCGATGATAGGCTGACCAAGGATTCCGGCAATGGGTCCGGCTGCCCAAACAATACCGATCTGGTCAATCTCCAGGTTATATTTTGTCCGTAAAATCCAGCTCAAGACTGCAATCTGGATTGAGAGGGCAAAACCCATGGCTGTGCTTGGTAGTCCCAGAATGACATAAAAAATATTTGACAGGTTCTTTTGAATCTTTAACATGTTTTACGATTTACGATTTTAAAGTAATAATGTGACTAGAAAATTTAAGCTATTTCAGGTCGACTATCAAAACCGATTTCCCCGGAACAGTCAGTTTTGAAAGATCGGTCAATGATTTCCCGGTTATGATTTCAGTTCCTGATTTGTAATGTTTTAAAAATTCATTATAGCGGCTTGTTTCAATGGTTTTTATATCTTCATTGTTGTTAAACACAACCATCACATGATTTTTTGCATTGTACCTGAAGTAGGTATAAATGCCATCGGCCGGAATAAAATGTTTCAATTTTCCGGTATGAATGACTTCTTTGGAGTTTCTCCATTTTAGTAAAGTCTGGATGTAGTTGTACATGTCATTTTCTTTGTCATTGCGTCCCTGTGAGGTAAATGCATTATTCTGATCTCCCAACCATCCTCCGGGAAAGTCCTTGCGTATACTCCCATGTCCCTTGTCAACACCGGTTGTCATCAAAATTTCTGATCCATAATAGATCTGGGGAATTCCACGGGTAGTCAGCACAAATGCCATGGCCATTTTAAGTTTTCTCACATCATCTGCCTGTGTATCAAGATAACGGTTTACATCGTGATTGTCAGCAAACACAACTATATTCGAAGGGTTGGGATAAGAAAAATCCTGGGATAAAATTTCATATAGTCTTGTGATTCCGGTATTCCATCCTTCGACCTCGGCAAATGCTTTGTTCATGGCATCATACAAAGGGAAATCAAATACCGATGGCAACCATGAATTGTATCCGTCCTTATTCCGTGCATCTTTTTGCCAGTAGGCTACTGATGCGGGCCAATTCATCCAGCATTCGCCTACGGTGTTGAAATCGGGGTACTCTTCCAAAACGCGTTTTCCCCATTCGGCCATCATTTCCCTGAACGGGTATGGGTGCGTATCCTGCCTGATGCCATCAAGTCCGACAAATTCTATCCACCAGATGCTGTTCTGTATCAGGTAGTTTTTAAGAAAAGTATTATGCTGGTTCAGATCAGGCATTGTTTTATCGAACCAACCGCAAACGAATTGTATGGAATCAAACCGGGAAGCATAGGGATCAGTTGCAGTTCCGGCTCTATAATTTGACCGGGTAAATTCAGGCCATTGGTTGAGCCAGTCGGGTGAAGGTAAATCCTTTATCCACCAATGTTCACTTCCGCAATGGTTGAAAATCATGTCCATAATAATTTTCATGCCATGTTGATGTACAGCTTCGCCCAGTTTGACGTAATCCTCATTGGTGCCGAATCTGGGGTCGATTTTATAATAATCGGTAGTGGAGTAACCATGATACGAATATTTTGGCTGATTGTTCTCAAGTAAAGGGTTGATCCAAATTGATGTAACGCCTAAATCCTGTAAATAATCAAGATGATCGGAAATCCCTTTAATATCACCACCATGGCGACCATCCTGGTTTCGGCGGTCTGCATTTTCAACCATCCCTGGTATATTATCGTTTGATACATCACCATTTGCAAACCGATCGGGCATTAGCAGGTATATCACATCTGAAGTTGAAAACCCTTTACGTTCGGCAGAGCCTTTCTTTCTGGATTTCAATTCATAAAGGTATTTCCCTACTACTTTATCCTTTGATTTGAAAAGCATTGTAGCAATTCCTGCACGGGTTCCCTTGCTGATAGTCACATCGAGGAAAATATAATTTGGATTGGCTACTTTATTTATTCTTTTAATCACCATGCCCGGATAATCAATTGAGATAGTTGCTGAAGCAATGTTTTTTCCATAAATCAGCAGCTGCACATCTGGTTTTTTAAAACCAATCCACCAGAAGGGAGGTTCAACACGTTCAAGTTTGATATCCTGGGCAAAAATGCTAAGCGGAAATAGTAGCAGAAAAATTATTCTAAAACGTTGCATATTGGCGAATTTATTTTTTAATTTTTATTTTTTTCGCTCGTCCATATAATACAGTAAGGTGAGCAATCCGCTCTGTGAGGGCATCAGTAAAATCACTGGCCTTGGCACGCCATTGCCAATTATTATGCGTGGTTCCAGGCAGGTTCATTCGAGCTGAGTTACCCAGCCCGAGGAGATCCTGCATGGGCACGATCGCAGTATTGGCCACTGATGACCATGCAAGCCGGATAAATGACCAATTAATTTCAGTGTCACTTGTGTTCAGGTAATCCAGTACATACTTGCGATCTTCAATAGTGGCATTTTTGAACCATCCTACCACTGTGTCATTATCGTGAGTACCGGTATATACGATGCAATTCTTTATATAGTTGTGAGGTATGTAATCATTCGCTTCCGATGAATCAAAAGCGAATTGCAGGATTTTCATCCCGGGAAGGCTATATCCATCGCGAAGCTCTTCAACATCAGGAGTTATAACACCGAGGTCCTCTGCAATGATGGGCAAATCGCCGAATTCAAGTCGTAAAACATCAAAGAAATCTTTACCGGGACAAGGAATCCATTCGCCCTTAATGGCAGTTTTTTCAGCATAAGGAACAGCCCAATAAGCTGCAAACCCTCTGAAATGGTCAATTCTGATAATGTCGTATAGGAAGAGGTTGGTTCTAATACGTTCTATCCACCAACGGTAACCCGTTTCTTTTAATACCTCCCATCTGAAAAGAGGATTTCCCCAAAGCTGGCCGGTTTCACTGAAATAATCTGGCGGAACGCCTCCGACACGAATAGGGTTAAGGTCTTTGTCAAATTCGAAAATTTCAGGATTGGCCCAGGCATCGGTGCTGTCGAGTGCCACATATAACGGAATATCCCCAATGATCTTCACTTTATGATTATGAGCATACTCTTTTACCGCCATCCATTGTCTGAAAAACAGAAACTGCATAAATTTGTGAAAATCGATCTCATCATGCAACAATGTCTGAATTGCTTTTAGCGCTTCGGGTTCCCGTTTTTTCAAAGGATCTTCCCATTGATACCATGGTTTTTGGTTGCGGTTCGCCTTGATTGCCCTGAAAAGCGCATAATCATTAATCCATTTTGCCTGCTCCTTGAGGAAGT
Source organism: Bacteroidota bacterium (assembly GCA_037137455.1). GTDB lineage: Bacteria > Bacteroidota > Bacteroidia > Bacteroidales > FEN-979 > CAIVAT01. The sequence goes on along the minus strand of JBAXKG010000016.1, from coordinate 10,415 downwards.
TGCGATAAGCTAACTTTTCAACATTATCAGCATACAAGGTAAATGATTGAAAAGCTTTTTTAAGTAAAGGCATCCTGATTGACTGAACATTTTCATAATCTATCTTACGGTCATCAAACTGAGGATAGTCAATCAAATCCTCGGCATGCAGCAATCTTGCTTTCACCAGAGTATCCAGGTCAATCAGGTTCGGGTTTCCTGCATGCGCCGAAAAACACTGGTAAGGAGAATCCGCGTAGCCTGTTGGTCCCAGAGGTAGAATTTGCCAGTAATGTTGTTTTGCCTTAGTTAAAAAATCAATAAAATCAAAAGCCGCTTTCCCGAGTGTTCCGATCCCATACTTCCCGGGAAGTGATGTAGGGTGCAGTAAAATTCCACTTAATCGTTCTTTTAACATTTTTCTATAGAATTTATTTTTTATTCAATCAAACAATCAAACAATCAAACAATCATTCATTTATTCTTGCCTTCTTCTCCTTGATAAACAATGCGCTGATTGCACCAAGGAACATACTTACCCCGGCCATTACAATACACAGTATGGGATTATCGGCAAAAAAATATTTCAGGATCAGGCCGCTGACAATACCGCTCACGATTTGAGGAATGGTAATTGACATATTGAAGAGGCCCATATAAACTCCCATCCTTTTAGGAGGAATTGAACTTGCCAGCATGGCATAAGGCATGGCAAGGATACTTCCCCAGGCAATGCCGATGCCAATCATCGGAATGATAAGTAGATAAGGATCATTAAAAACAAGGAATGATAATAGCGATAAACCACCTATACTCAGTGCAATAGCATGGGTAACTTTCTTCGATAGTTTTTTTGAAACAACCGGAAGCAACATAGCGATGACAGCCGAAACGCCATTATAGATGCCAAAAAGTATTCCTACCCAGTCGCCTGCATTTTGGAAAACTGAAGAATTGGCATCCGTTGTGCCATAAAATTTCATCGCAACTGCGGGGGTGGTATATACCCACATTGAAAATAAGGCAAACCAGGAAAAAAACTGAACAAGCAACAACTTGATCATTATTGGTGGGATAACAAACTTTTTAGGTTTCTCTTCTTCTTCTTCTTTCTGAGCCAGTTGATCGGGTGGATATTCTGAAGTGGTGAAAACGGTCCATAAAATAGTCGCTAATAAAACAAAAGCTCCGATATAAAACGAATAGGAAACATTATCAGGAACAAGCCCGTCCTCACTGGCATTTTTTGATATGCCAATCCAGTTACCCAATATATAGGGAAGCCATGATCCAACAACGGCCCCTATTCCAATAAGCAGTGTTTGAACTGAAAAACCCAGTGTATGTTGTTTTTCCGGTAGTTTATCGGCAACAAGCGCCCTGAAAGGTTCCATAGAAATATTTATGGAGGCATCCATGATCATCAGCAAGCCTCCGCCAATAAACATTGGAGCAATAAACGAAGCAAGGTGCGGAGCATTGGGCATCAGTATCAACGCGAGACTTGTTAAAATTGCGCCTATTAGGAAATATGGCCTTCGTCGGCCAAGCCGGCACCATGTTTTATCACTTAAATATCCGACTATCGGCTGAATTATCATGCCGGTAATAGGTGCAACCAGCCAAAACCAACTCAGGTTATGCACATCAGCGCCGAATGTCAATAATATGCGCGAAGCATTCCCGTTCTGCAATGCAAAACCGAATTGTATTCCGAGAAATCCGAAACTCATGTTCCAGACTTGCCAGAAGCGCATTACAGGTTTTTCCTTCATCAGGTTTGAGAATTTTATTTGTTCCGGTGTTCAAAAATAAGAACTTTCTATTACTTTTATGCCCCAAATCCAGATTATGATCCGAAATCTTTTATTAATAAGCAATTCTACGAATGCCGGCGAGGATTATCTTGCCTGGCCGCGTAAGCATATCCAGGACTTTCTGTCAAAGTTCGGTGTTAGAAAAGTATTATTTATCCCTTATGCGGGAGTAAACCTCTCAGCTGCAAGTGTTGAAAAATCATTCGACTTATATGAAGACCGGGTGAAGAAAATTTTCAAGGAGATGGGGTTTGTTCTGAACTCCATACATCGGGAGCCAAACCCTGTGATCGCGGTCAATGAAGCCGAATCAATTGTGATTGGCGGCGGAAATACCTTCCACCTCGCGCTGATGCTTCAGGAATTTGGTGTAATGGAGCCTATCCGCAGAAAGGTTTTGAGAGGAATTCCTTTCGTTGGCTGGAGCGCCGGAGCCAATGTAACATGTCCGACTATGAAAACCACTAACGACATGCCTATCTGCGAACCACCTTCATTTAATTGTTTGAAGTTAATTCCATTCCAGATAAATCCACATTATCTCGATGCAAATCCTGCAGGCCATGCCGGGGAAACCCGTGAACAACGTATCCTGGAATTTTTGACCGTGAACCGTGATGTTACAGTGGCCGGATTGCGCGAAGGTTGCCTTTTGAAAGTAGAAGGAGATGCTATGAGCCTCATCGGAAACAGGTCATTAAGGGTGTTTCGCTTTGGTATGGAGGCCCGGGAATACCAGGAAAATGAAAATCTTGATTTCCTGCTGAAGTAATTACAGTTTTATCAATTTTATCGACCCGGTTTCTTTGGATGAGGTAAAGGCCCTGAGAATATAGATCCCGGGAGTCAGATGCTTAATGCTGAATCTGACTGATGAAGTATTTAAGCCGTTGGCCATCAGAACGATCTGGCCCATTTGGTTTGATAATTCAACCTGTTCAATCTCCTTCCTTGCGATGATGGTGATAAGATCAGAAGTCGGATTCGGATAAACAAGGGATATCAATCCCTGGCGCTCTCCAATGCCTACGTCCCAGGCTTCAACACTTTCGGATGATACAACCTGTACCGGTTTGCCCCTGGCTGAATCACCGCTTGCGGCTACCGGTGTAACTTCAAAAACAAGCCATTTTCCTATATCCAGCGTATCTATTGTATAGGTGAGTCTTGTTGCGGAATCAATGGCAATGGTATCAGTGCCTTCCTCATTGTTGCTGCGAAGCCATCTGTAAGTGGAAACACCCTCATGAATCCCATTCACATTTTCGTAGGAATAGCTTCCGCTCAGAAATTTCTTGTGGACAAGATTACCTTGTATTGCTACATCATAAACCCACGGTGGAGTGAGAATTGATGGATCAAGGTTATCATAAAAACAATTGTAAACATTCAGATTTTGATTGATTGTATCGTGCAGTTGATATGATCTGTATGGCTTTCCCATTAATTCAGGGGTTTGTCCATCATTGTTGATATCGAATTTAAATTCAAAAGGAGCTTTAGTGAACCATATTGTATCGAAGTATTGATCAAGCCTGTAAATGCTGTCAGACTTCATGTCAAAAAGCACATCCTTTCCTTCCCAGTTATTGAAATTTCCTGAAACAACAAGATAATCAACATTCGGATTGAAATGCCTGGCAGTGATAAAGTACGACATGTTGCAGGTGAATGTCATGAGCCTTTTAGCCGGGTTGTAGTTCTCGAAATCGTTGGTCAGATCAAGCAGTGTGTCTGGCACACGGATGATCCGGGCGGGTTTGTTCAACAATTCAAGGCCACTGGAATCGGCATTGATGCGATATTTATACTGGTGAATTGTTCCCGGATCGAGAGAGTAAATATAAGAATAATTAAGTGTTGTATCGATCCTTTGCATCCGGGAGGAACCATGCATATTGTTCATAGTTCCAACAATGCATACTGTGTCGGACAAAGGTTTAAAACGGCCCGATTGAACGGCATACTTCATATTTACTGTGAAACTTGTATAATTGAGTGGTTGGTTATTCCACCAGGCCGAAACATTCACCATGCCAGGTTGTGCAGTCACTGTGCGGTTCACCGTTTCCCATAAGTTTTCATTGATCCTGAATTTGTACTGGTAAGTCACACCTGAATCAAGTTCATCAAAAAGAGTGCCTGTATATGTATATCCTGGCCCTGGAACAAGCTTGAAGGGCTGAATTCCATGGTCCATAATTATGTAGACAAAATCGGAATCCGGTTTGAAAATATGTTGCTTGATCGCATTGGTCATATTCAGCCGGAATGAAACTGACCAGGTTGTATCGGTGTTGGCAGAGGCAGTGAATCCAAGGGATAGCAGTACCAACATGGCAGGCATGAGGGCCATCATCAGTATGGTTTTCCGGACGATAGCAGGACGAATGCAGGAATTCATAAAGTGTTAATTTTGCTCAGAATTGTCTGGCAAAGATACAAAAATTATAAGGCTAATGAATCCGTTCAAAGACTAACGCGGTACGGTTGGTATTGTAAACCATCAGATAATGAGACTGATCTTCTTCATGGAATATTGTAGTATATATAAGTTTGTCGTCAATCCTTCCATGGCCGCCAAAATCTTTGCAATCGGTGTTGAGTACTATCCGGTAATCGCCTGGTTCAGGCACCTTGAATTTATAATCGGGGATGGAGTTATGGACATGGAAATTGAATATAAAGATCAACTTCTGCCTCTCGAAAACTATAGTTTGGTTCTTCCCGTCCATATTAATCTGGGTAGCATATCCCTGGTCGAAAAGTCTGTACTTTTTAACCAATTCAAGCATTTTGCGGTCAAAAGCCGCCATAAATCGATATTTCAAGTCTGGATTTTCGATCAGAGACCACTGGCGACGTGCATATTGGGAACTCCAATGATTTCCTTCACGAGGGAAATCAATCCAATCGGGATGGCCGAATTCATTGCCAATAAAATTAAGATATGCCTGACCTCCGAGACTTATAGTAATCAGCCGTATCAATTTGTGAAGGGCAATGCCACGGTCAATAACAAGACTTTCGTCTTTCTTGCTCATTTTAAAATAGATCTCGCTTTGCATGAGCCGGAATGCTATTGTTTGGTCGCCTACCATAGCCTGATCGTGAGATTCGCAATAGGCAATGGTTTTAACATCGGGCAGCCGGTTGCTCATTATCGACCACAATTCATGGATATCCCAATCCTCATCTTTCTTCTCTTTCAAAACTTTGATCCAGTAATCGGGGATAGCCATTGCCAGCCTGTAATCAAAGCCGATGCCGCCTTCGCGAATGGGCCTGCAGAGCCCGGGCATTCCGGTAACATCCTCGGCAATGGTCACTGCATGTGGCTTTATCTTATGAATTAAGGTATTGGCGAGTTGAAGGTAGATGAGCGCGTCCCATTCAACCCCGTCTTTAAAATACCCATCGAGATCCCAGATTTCACGGTATCCATGGTCGAAATACATCATGGATGTGACGCCATCAAAGCGAAATCCATCGAAATGGTACTCGCGCAGCCAATATTTCAGGTTCGATAAAAGGAATTGCAGTACATCCCTCTTGCCATAGTTGAAACATTTGGAATCCCAATGAGGATGGTTGCCACGGTCGCCAGGATGAAAATATTGATCATCCGATCCATCGAACTGGTTTAACCCTTCATGCGTATTCTTTGCAGAATGGGAATGAACCAGGTCCATCAGAACGGCGATGCCCTGCTCATGGGCTTTATGGATCAAATATTTTAACTCTTCGGGGGTCCCGAAGCGTGATGAAACGGCGAAAAAATTTGTAACATGATAACCGAATGATCCATAATAGGGGTGCTCGGCCACCGCCATTAACTGAATGGTATTATATCCTGAATTTTTGATGTAGGGAATAATGTAATCGGCAAATTCAACAAAAGTGCCCACCGCTTCACGTTCCTGGGCCATGCCGACATGACATTCGTAAATGAGCAGTTCATTAAGCTGGCTGATGTCAAAACGATCGCCCTCCCAATCAAATTCCCGGGGTGGAGCCCAATGTTGCCCCGAAAAATCAAGAGAGGCCGGATCCTGAACAACCCTGTGGATGTATGCAGGAATCTTTTCAAACCATCCTGCATCAGAATGAACCATCACCTTTACCCTGCTTTTGTGTGTAAACCGGTCTTTGAATAAATCATCAGGAAGGAAAATCTCCCACTGTCCATTTTTAATCGGTGTAAGCCTGTTGGCATATCGTTGCCAGTTATTGAAGTCACCAAAAAGGTAGAGGTCCTGAGCCTTGGGCGCCCATTCACGATAAAACCAGCCTTTCAGATGCCTGTCATAATGAAATCCATAATATTTATATGCATTCGAAAATTCATTCAGACTTTTCCAGCTTTTCTCAATTTCCTGAAGAGTATCCTGGTAACGCTTGTAGCGCGCTGTAATTTCCGTGGCTACCGGTTTCAACCAGGGGTCATTGCGAACCAAAGCAAGTTGTTTTATCTTTTTGTCTTTCATGATTTTTAGACGTTTACATTACATTATCGACAAATTTAGATATTTTTCGGGTTGAATATATTTTTACCACAATTGTTTCCTATCTTTGAATAACCAAATACTGATCGTTTTCGCCGATGAAAAACCTAAAACGAATCCAAATCACACCTTTACTGACCATACTGCTTTTTGGTTTGCTTACCATTGGCCTTTTTCTTGGCGGACTTTTTTATTTTAAAAAGGAAAAAGCTGACATTAAGGCAAATCAATATAGTTTTCTATCAGCCATTTCTTCGTTTAAAGTCAACGAAATAACAAAGTGGATGTATGAAAGAAGCGCTGAAGGAAGGTATATATCTACCAGTCCAAATTTCCTTTCCCTGTTGAAGAAGATTAACAAAGACCACTTGAATTCTACGTTACAACGGGAGATGGAGCTTTGGGTGTTACCTCTGAAAAAGAATCTTGAATACAGGGCCATTTGGGTTTGTAATGCCCGTGGCGAAAAAATTTTTTCTCTTTATGACGATCTGAAACCTTTCCAGTCTATTTCCGATGAAAGCAGGGCCAAATATATGCTTGTCGATAAAATTGGCCTTACCGATCTTCAGACTGACAAAGATGCAAACCGATTATTTCTCGATCTTGTAGTTCCGGTTGTTGACAACAACATCAAGCTGGGTTTCGTAGTTTTTCGTATTGACCCTGATCAGTATCTTTTCCCATTGGTTAAAACCTGGCCGATCCAGAGAATTTCGGCTGAGAACATACTTGCAAGGCAGCAAGGCGATTCTCTTATTTATCTGCATGGTAATACAGAATCGGCAATGGCCAAAGGGAGGCATCACGGGTCGAGATACGCCGATGGTGTTTTAAATAATGTACCGGCGGGTGGAACCATGACAATGGTAGAGGCCAAAGATTACCGGGGAGTTGAAGTGTTAGCCGATATCCGCAAAATTCAGGGAACAGCATGGTCATTGGTTACAAAAATAGATATGGCTGAAATTGATGCCAAGCTTAAGGCCAGGGTTGCCAATATTGTATTCTATCTTCTTACAGTACTTGCAATTGTGGTAATCAGCATTATTTTATTGTGGAAAAACCAACAATTACAGCACTTCCGAAAGCAACTGGAGTTTCAATCAAAGACCAGCCAGGCCGAAGAGCGTATCCGCTTTATGGGTGCCCTGCTTGAGGAGGTTAATGATGCCATCATTACCTTTGATAAAGACATGATGATTCAAAGTTGGAACAAAGGAGCAGAGCGTATCTATGGTTGGAAATCGGAAGAGGTTATTGGAAAGTTCGGGGGTGGTTCCCTGCGTGTTGATTTTTCGGGTGCAGCGCGCGAATCGATTTTCAAGGAACTTGAGGAAAAAGGATCCTGGAAAGGGGAAGTGATGCACAAGAGAAAAGACGGTACAACTGCATTTCTGTTATCATCCACATCAAATCTTCGCGATGAGACAGGTAATCTTTTGGGGATCATAGCAATTAATAAGGATATTTCAGAGGTTGTTCAATCGGAAAAAGCAAAGAACGCGGTTTATCGTATCTCTGAACTTGCACACGCATCGCGCGACCTGAATGATTTGTATACATCGATCCATGTGGTTATCGGTGAACTCATGGATGCCCGTAACCTATATATTGCCCTGGTTGAAACTGACAATACCTCTATATCCTTTCCTTATTTCGTGGATGAGAAAGATACGCAACCTCCGACAATGCCTATGGGCGCCGGGCTTACTGAATTTGTACTGAAAACCGGGAAACCATTACTGGCAAAACCTGAGGATACACAATATTTTATTGATCAAGGTATTATCAATGTTGTTGGAAGTCCCGCAATCGACTGGCTGGGCGTTCCCCTTCGAATAGAGAAAGAGACGATAGGAGTACTGGTAATACAAAGCTATTCACCAAAAATCCGCTATGGAGAACATGAAAAGGACATCCTGATCTTTGTTTCAGAACAGATTGCACTTTCTATTTACCGGAAAAAGATGCAGCAGGAACTGATTGAAGCAAAACAAAAAGCTGAGGTTTCAAACAAATTAACCTCATCGTTGCTGGCAAACATGAATCACGAACTCCGGACACCTATGAATGGCATCCTTGGATTTGCCGAAATACTGATGAATGATCTCAGAGATCAGGAATCTAAAGGAAAAGCTGAAAATATCCTGATATCAGGCCGTCGTTTGATGGATACGCTTGATGCTATCATGGACTTGTCATACCTTGAATCGGATAAGGTTTCACATAAATTTAAGCCAATCCCGGTTGGAAAAACGGTTAAATCGGTGGTAAGGAATTATGAGCAGGCGATAAAACGTAAAAAGTTGGTTTTGGAGATGGATATTCCCGAAAACCTTGCTATCTTGGGTGACGAACATCTTTTCCGACATCTCGTTAAAAACCTTGTTGATAATGCAGTAAAGTATACCGAACAGGGTAGCATAACCATCACCTCGGCGCTTGTACCCAATGAAGGAAAACCCATGGTTTCTCTTATCGTGAAGGATACCGGCATTGGCATTTCAAAAGAGCACTACCGTTTGATCTTTGAGGCCTTCAGGCAGGTAAGCGAAGGGTATGGACGTCAGTTTGAAGGCAGCGGGCTTGGACTTACCATCAGTAAGCGGATTGTAGATTTGATGAGCGGAGAAATCAGCTTGAAAAGTATAGTGGATAAAGGATCTGAATTTCAGGTTTTACTTGTTTCAGCTGCTTTATCCGGAACTGAAGAAGATCTTAGCCGTAAGGATATCCTCACTCCGAAAATTCATTCTGCCAGTGGCAAAAAACTACCTGACGTTTTAATTGTTGAAGATAATCTGGTGAATATTCAATTGTTGATGATCTATATTCGCAGATATTGTAATATTTACACCACCCTCGATGCCCGAGCAGCGATTGAGCTTACAAAGGAACGAAAATTTGATGCCATTCTGATGGATATAAATCTCGGGCCGGGTATGGATGGAATACAGGCAATGCTTGAAATAAGGAAAAGTCCAAATTATCAAAGAACCCCAATATTGGCTGTAACAGGTTATGCATCAATTGGCGATCGGGATAGGCTTATTACAATTGGTTTCAGCGGGTATATCCCCAAACCATACGACAAAGCAACCATCGCTGCAATGATGATGGAATTATTTCCCGGTTAGAGGAAAAATTTAAGCCATCAAGGCTACCGCAATGATTAGAATAATGACCAGCGGTACTACGATCAATATTGTTTTACGGTCGCGTGATATGTTGGCGTTCATCATATCAATCTGGGTGAGGCAGTCCTGATCCCCAGGTTTATATTGCAAGGCGGCTTTGAATTCTTCGCGTGCCGAACGAAAAAGGTCTATTTTAATGAAATGCGCTCCACGCTCCTTATGTTCGTTGAATTTTAACTGCTCGTGCGTGAGATGTCCGGTTTGATCTTCGTGGTGTGCCATTTTAATTTAGGTTTTTAATGGTATTTCCTGTTTTATCAGGATGCCATGAGTCGGGAAAACTCAGGTTTTGGGCTTAACTTCATCTCGAAGCAAGCCAGGCTGCTGGCTGTAGGAATATTGCCGGGATAGATTTCAGAAAATCCTTCGTCAACGCAAATTTTGGATATGCCATGCACTGTATCAGAGGGATCTAAACGTAATTTTTTCATTCCGGTCTGATTGGCCCAATCGATTGCCACTTTAAGCAGTTGTTTTCCAAAGTGCGGGCGCTTAAAATCAGACCTTATATAGAGTCTTTTTACAATAGCAACTCCCGGAATAGCCTTACGGAGGCCCACACACCCGATCGTGTTGTTATCCTGGCTTAAAATGAATGCAATTCCATTGGGTGGGCTATACTGCTCATGGATATTAGATAATTCCTGGATAAAACTTTGATAGCACAAATCGAAATCAATACTGGAGGCAAATTCAAGAAACAATAGTTTAAGACGGTCAAAGTCAACTTCTGTTTTGACCAGCGTAATTGAAGTTGATTTGAAATCGCGAATATTCATGGGAAAAATATAGCCTGATTTTTACGCTGTGATTAATACAAAAGTACATGCCAATGATGGTCAGGTCAACCGATAGTTAGCAAGTGTGGCGATTTGATTCGTAAGTGTAGATGAAAAGGCGGCAATTGTATTATT
>JBAXKG010000015.1:0-51060 GCA_037137455.1 Bacteroidota bacterium | reverse complement strand
TGGTTGGTCTATCCAACAAATATAGTTTCAGGATATTCTTTTTGGTAATTTATTCTGTATGTGACTGTATAAATCAGGTAGATGACTGGAAAATCTGGTCAAATTTACCACTCCTTCGGCCGATTTAAAGTGACACCCCCTTGATAAATATGCAACTTTAAACTCAAACCCGGATATTATCACGTATTATATGATAACAGAAAAATATCCTCAGGGGGTGAACATCCATAAAAAACCGGAGACTGAACATTTATACAAAATTCTACACACTAACGGTTTCTACACTTCCTGTCATTTGACTCGAAGTTAATGAGACTTATATCGTCATAAATATTTTGTAAAAGTTAAAACTCAATCCGGCATCAAAATTATGGAGTTGTCATATGAAATGGAATTAATTGTATTCTTGTTGTAAGATCAACATTAAATAGAGTCCTGGCGTAGAAATTACAACGATTATAAACCCCCTAGTTCTTTATCAGGATTAACGCCAAATCAAGTGAAATTTGGCTAAGTTCACATTGTAAACCTTTCCACATCCGCTGCAGTGATTATGTTATCGCAAAGGATGGTCAGCCGTTCAACCACATTTTTCAGTTCGCGAATATTGCCTGTCCATGGTATGGTTTTTAGTTTATCCATGGCTTCGGGAGTGATTTCAATTTTCGCTTTTCCCATACCCGTGCAGTATTCTGAAATGAAATGATCGGTCAGGACCGGAATATCTTCTGGCCGTTTGTTAAGCGGGGGCACATCAATTAAAATGACACTGAGGCGGTGATAGAGATCCTCGCGGAAGGTTTTATTCCGGATCTCCTCCCTGATATTTTTGTTGGTAGCAGCAATAACGCGGACATCTACCGGAATTTCTTTTTCACCCCCTACCCGTGTTATTTTATTTTCCTGGAGAGCTCGCAAAACCTTCGATTGGGCAGAGAGACTCATGTCGCCGATCTCATCAAGGAAAAGAGTTCCGCCACTGGCTTGCTCGAAATCGCCTTTGTGTTGTTTTATAGCCGAAGTAAATGACCCTTTTTCATGGCCAAACAGATTGCTTTCGATAAGTTCGGCCGGGATGGCAGCGCAATTGACTTCAATGAAAGGGCCTGTTGACCGGTTACTCAATGCATGAAGGTGCCTGGCAACCAACTCCTTACCTGTTCCATTTTCACCGGTAATCAGCACACGGGCTTCTGTCGGGGCTACTTTGGCAATCATGGCCCTTATCTGTTGCATGGGTTCCGATGTGCCTATCATCTCATAGTTTGCGCCAATCCTGCGCTTCAACAAACGAGTTTCATCGATCAGACTTGTTCTGTCTCTTGCATTCCGTAAGGTGATCAATAACCGGTTAAGATCAAGTGGTTTTGATATGTAATCGTAAGCTCCCTTTTTTATGGCTTCCACGGCCGTATCAATAGTGCCATGTCCCGAAATCATGATGACCGGGGTATCCGTAATTTCAAAAATTTGTGTAAGCACCTCAATACCATCCATGTTTGGCATCTTGATGTCGCAAAGAATGGCATCGTATTTATGCTCTTTTACTAATTGCAATCCATTCACACCATCGCAGGCATCATCAACAACATACTTTTCATATTCCAATATCTCACGCAACGTATTCCGTATGCTTTTCTCATCATCGATAACAAGAATTCTACTCATAATCAGGTATTTGTCATTAAACCAAAGGCATCTGCACCGAGATCAAAAGTATAAAAACTTTGGTAACTTTGTAAAACCATGATAAAGAAACGAATAAATAACATAGTCAGTATTTTATATGGTCACAATACATTATTGAATTTCCTGCAAGTCATCATTTTCATTCATATCATATTTTCAGGTCATCAGATATTTTCACAAAACAAAACTTCTGCCCGGGGATTTGTCTCTGATTATAACCAAAAATACGGGAAGGATATTTCCGAAATCCGGGATCCGGGATCCAACGCCTTGCTTAAATTTCCATGGGCCGGAGGATTGAATTCCTGCCAGTTTTGTTCTATCGACCTGAACCTCGATGGGATCAATGATCTTCTGATATTCGACAGGCATGGAAACCGGAAACTGACATTTATCAATAATGGAACACCAAATTCGGTTGATTTTATCTTAGCGCCCGAATTTGCTGAAAAATTACCTGTTTTGCATGATTGGGTAATGACTGTTGATTACAACTGCGATGGGAAGATGGACATCTTCACATATGGCATGGGAGGGGTGCGGGTTTTTAAAAATATTTCTGATAATACTTTAAAGTTTCAGTTGATAACTGATCTTTTGGAATCGTTTTACTACACAGGTAAGGTCGGAATACTTGTTACAAGTGTCGACTACCCTGCCATTGCTGATATTGATGGCGATGGTGACCTGGATATTCTTACCTTTTTCGGTCTGGGATCGTATGTGGAATACCATAAAAATTTGTCGATGGAGAAGTATGGGAATTGCGACAGCCTTGATTTCAGGCTCAGCGACCATTGCTGGGGAAAATTTAAGGAGAGTGAAGGAGGGAATCGTGTTACTTTGAATGCGGGATGCCCGTATGAGAATGACAAATTAAAAATCAAAAATCGTAGTTCCCGCCATACCGGATCAACACTTTTGTCGACCGATCTCAACAACGACGGACTCATGGACCTTATAATCGGCGATATTGATTATCCCGGACTGATTGCGCTTTTCAACGGTGGGTCAACGGATTCAGCCTTAATGGTTGCTCAGGATACACTCTTCCCTTCCGGTTCCGCGGCAATCGACCTGTTTTCATTTCCATCGGTTTCACTCCTCGACATGGATAACGATGGACTTGATGATCTGGTTGTATCTCCATTTGATCCAAGTCTTTTTACTTCAAATAATTACAACTGTGTCTGGTTTTATAAAAATATTGGAACAAAGGCCCAGCCTCAGTTTGAATTTCGAACTGACCGGTTTTTTCGCGATGAAATGATAGATTTCGGATCTGCGTCACATCCGATACTCTACGATTTCGATGGTGACGGTCTGCAGGATTTGTTCATCGGTAATGAGGGATATTATGACTCTTCCTATTATCAAAATGCTACTCTTCATTCGGTATATACTTCGAAAATCGCCTATTTCAAAAATACAGGAACGGCGCTGGAACCTGTTTTCACTTTTGTCACAGATGATCTTGCCGGTATTTCATCCCTTCATTTAAGGGGAACCTATCCCGCTTTCGATGATCTGAATGGTGATGGCTATCCCGATTTATTAATCGGAAACAGCGCTGGTGATTTGATTTTTTTTCCGAATTCAGGCAGTGGGAGTGCTATTCCAATGTTTGGTCCTCCGGTAATGAACTGGCAGGGGATAGATGCAGGAGATTATAGTACGCCCCAATTATTCGATCTGAACAAAGACGCTATTCAAGAACTGGTGATTGGAGAGCAAAATGGCAATCTGAATTATTATATAAATACAGGAACGAACGAAAATCCATTTTTTACATTTGTTACCGACAGCCTGGGAAAAGTGAATGTAACCAATTACAATATTTCATATTACGGCAACAGCACTCCCTGTTTTTCGCGACTGACTGATGGTACAACATTCCTTGTAATCGGTTCCGATGAAGGGAGAATTCACATGTTCGAAAATATTGATAACAACCTGAATGGGAAATTCCGGGAGTCCGGTGATTTGTATCCCTGGTTATCGGCCACTCCCGGAGACACCTTGTTCGGATGGCAAACCTCGCCTGCGGTTGCACATTTGAGCGACCTGACCGGATTTGATATGATAACAGGAAATTTCTCAGGCGGGCTAAATTATATTACAAAGCGATCTCCTGCTAAAATTATTTCCGGGATAGAAATGAAAGTCGACCAACCTCTATCCCGATTACTTGTATTTCCAAATCCTGCCGACCAGACTGTCACCATCCAGGCTCATTTATCAGATAAAACATCTACCGGAAGAGCATCTTTAAACAACGATTTTCCCCATTTACAGGTTTTTAATCTTTTTTCTCAAAAAATTCTGGAAATTCCCTTCTCTGGAAAAATAACCATCTCTACTACAAATCTCCCCGCGGGAATTTACCTTGTCCGTTGTGGCATTTCAGCCAACAAACTGGTTATAGAACACCCCTGAAAAGTTTATCAGCTGAATGTTGATGTTGTAATGATCTCATCCAACATCAGTACCGCTTGGCATTGGCTGAAAGATAAACCATTCCGTTTGTATCTTTTCTCCTCTCCTATTCCTTTCTTTTAAAAAAGTTATTAACAGTGGAGTAAAGTGGAGTAAAGTGGAGATTTTTTGTATATATTTACACTCGAAAAAAAAGTGTACGTGTCTACAACGAATCTTATCGGTGAATATGAATGCAGGCTTGATGAGAAAAGTCGCATCATCCTTCCTGCCGCGCTAAAAAAGCAGATCAGTCAGGAGGCCCAGGACAAGTTCGTAATCAACCGGGGGTTTGAGGGTTGCCTCGTATTGTATCCGCATAATGTGTGGAAAGAGACAACCGATAACATCAACAAACTGAACCTATTCGTTCGTGATAATCGTCGCTTTGTCAGGTTTTTCTATAATGGCGCCACTGAAATTTCGCTCGATAGCCAGAACCGTTTACTTATGCCAAAGTCATTATTGGGCTTTGCAGGGATCGATAAAGAGGTCATTTTATTTGCTTATTCCGACCGTATTGAAGTCTGGAATAAGACCACCTACCAACAATTGTTGTCAAAAGAACCCGAAGATTTTGCCATGCTGGCAGAAAAGGTGATGGGAAAACATGAAAAAAGCGATAACATCGATGGTTTACCATAAGAGTGTCCTGCTAAATGAAAGTATTGAAGCCTTAGCAATAAAGCCTGGCGGAATATATGTTGATGCTACATATGGCGGTGGTGGGCACTCGGAAGCAATCCTTGCGCAACTCGGAAAAGGAAAACTGGTTGCTTTTGACCAGGATGAGGAAGCGCTTGCAAATCGTATTGAAGATCCCCGTTTAATAATGGTCAACAGCAACTTTCGATTTTTGCGAAATTTTCTCAAGTTACACCATGCGACCCCGGTCGATGGGATTTTAGCCGATCTCGGGATATCATCACACCAGATTGATCAACCTGACCGTGGATTTTCAACCCGGTTTGACGGTATACTCGATATGCGGATGGATCAGAAAAAAAAGCAAACAGCAAGGGTCATCGTGAATAATTACAGCGAGGAGGATCTGAGTGAATTATTTTTCACTTATGGTGAGATAAGGAATGCCAGAAAATTGGCCGGACGTATTGTGGAGGCTCGTAAACAGCGGGCAATTGATACAACTGCTTCACTTAAAGTTATTACAAATACATGTGCGGAACGCGGGAAAGAGTTTAAGTACCAGGCGCAGGTATTCCAGGCCTTAAGGATAGAAGTAAACCAGGAGATGGATGCCCTGCGTGATTTCCTGAAACAGGCGACAAACGCTTTGAAGCCCGGTGCAAGAATTGTAATCATTTCCTATCACTCACTCGAAGATAAACTTGTGAAAAACTACTTCCGTTCCGGGAACTATGTTGGTTCTGTCGAAAAAGATTTCTATGGGAATGTGTTAAGTCCTTTGAAAGTGATTACACGTAAGGCCATCGTGCCGACAGAAAAGGAAATAGAAGAAAACGGTCGTTCCCGAAGCGCTAAAATGCGGGTGGCAGAAAAAATATAACAGTGAAGAAAACCAACAGAAGTCGTAAGGTAGTTAAGGAATTTCTGGGTGGCGAATACCTTTCCAAAGAATGGGTGACGGGAAATCTCACATATATACTTTATGTGGCTTTGCTGGCGATGATTTATATCGGCAATACATATTACACCGAAAAGAAATTTAAGGATATCGAACGGACAAAAAATGAGCTGAAAGAATTGCATTACAAATACATTAATACCAAATCGATTCTGATGTTCCAGGGCAGGCAGTCAGAAATATTAAAGCGGGCCATGAAATACGGACTTCAGGAAACATCCCTGCCTCCATATAAAATTTTTTATTCAGGAGATGAACTTAAATCCAAACTTAAGTAGCTAAATGAAAGACATCAAGAAGGACATATTGGTTCGTGTTTACATGGTGTACGTTATTGTGCTTCTATTTGGCCTTTTTATAATTGCCCGGGTAGTGATGATCCAACAGTTTGAAAAAAAAGAATTTATGGAGATGGCGAAAAAACAGGAAATCCACCTGTTTGAAATGGAGGCCATCCGCGGAAATATAGTTGCGACAGATGGAAGCCTGCTCGCAGTTTCTGTTCCGATATTTGAAGTCAGAATGGATGTTTTAACTGATTCAATTACTGACCCAATATTCAGGAAAAATGTTGATTCACTCTCGATTTGTCTGTCAAGATTGTTCAATGATCGCACGGCTTCTGATTTTAAAGAAATGCTTTGGGAAGCAAGAAGAAACCAAAACCGGTATCTTCTCATTCACAGAGATGTTACCTATCCCGATTTGAATAAATTGCGCAAGTTTCCCATTTTCAACAGGGGAAAATTCAAAGGCGGGCTGATCATAATTCCGCAATATCAGCGTGAACTTCCTTACAAATCTTTAGCACGGCGCATCATTGGATATGAAAGCGGTGAAGGGGCAAATAAGGTGTACGTTGGCCTTGAAGGCTCATTTACTAAAAACCTTCAGGGAGTCAACGGCCAGCGGTTGATGCGACGCGCTGGCGGACAAGCATGGATGCCGGTGGATCCGGAAAACGAGATAGAACCACAGAATGGTGATGATATTGTAACCACTCTTGATGTAAATCTGCAGGATCTTGCCGAATCCTGCCTGCGCAAGGAGCTGATTGCCGATAGCGCCGACCATGGTTGCGTGATCCTGATGGAGGTTAAAACCGGATATCTATGCGCAATGGCTAACCTTGGCCGGACAAAAAAGGGGACCTACGAAGAGGTTTTCAACTATGCCATCGGTGAAAGTCAGGAAACCGGGTCAACTTTCAAGCTGGCATCTTTTCTGGTCGCCCTTGATGACGGTAAAATTGACCTGAATACTCCTGTTAATTGCTCCGGTGGTATTACAACATTTTCAGGCAGGAAAATGGAGGACTCTCATCAGGGACTTGGCGTTATTTCTGCCCTTCAGGTATTTGAAAAATCATCGAATGTGGGCACTTCCACCATGATCTATCAAGCATATTCAGCCTCTCCGCAAAAATTCATTGACGGGCTTTACCGGATAGGGATAAACCGGCCACTGGGACTACAGATTGCAGGTGAAGGTAAGCCTTACATTAAAAATACGAAAAGTAAATATTGGTCAAACCTATCGCTTCCATGGATATCGATCGGTTACGAAATTTCACTGGCCCCGATCCACGTTCTGACGCTATACAACGCGGTTGCCAATAACGGCGTTATGGTGAAACCGCTCTTTGTCCGCGAAATAAGAAGGAATGGGCAGTTGGTACAACGTTTTAACCCAGTAGTAATCAATCCACAAATAGTTTCCCAATCTGCCATACAAAAAGCAAAGTTTATGCTTGAAGGTGTAATCGAGGAAGGAACCGGAGCCAGCATTAAATCACCGTACTACAAAATCGCGGGAAAGACTGGCACAACACAAATTGCAGCCGGAAATAAAGGATACCGGCAGGGCACCAAACATGTTCAGTATAAAGGGTCGTTTGTGGGGTACTTCCCTGCCGACAATCCAAAATATTCGTGCATCGTTGTTATTGTTAATCCAAAGAAGGGTAAATATTATGGCGGAGCGGTCGCCGCCCCGGTTTTCCGTGAAATATCAGATAAGCTCTACGCCATTCGCCCCGACATATTAATTCCTTTGCCTGATGACACATCAAAGTCGCACTTGCCTTTTGCCCATGCAGGGAATATTAAAGAGCTTACCAATGCATTTTCTTCGCTTGGAATTAAAGCCCTTCACAAAAATGTACCATCGCCCTGGGCAAGACCTGAACCGGTTGGCGGTTTGATGGTTCTCACCTCCACTTCCATCAGTAAAGGGGTTATGCCTAACGTTTGCGGAATGGGGCTTAAGGATGCACTTTTTATGCTTGAAGAACAGGGGTTGAATGTTTCAGTGAATGGAAAAGGTACAGTTATACAGCAATCGATCGCCCCCGGACTCATTATTTTTAAAGGCTTGCCAGTCGTAATAGAACTTCAGTTGATACAGAATAAACCAAAAACGCAGGCATGATGTTACTGAGCGAAATCATCGGTAATGCCGGAATCCTTGGTATCACAGGCAATGCCGATGTCAATATAAATGGATTACAATTCGATTCACGTAAAGTGAGGCCGGGAAATGTTTTTTTTGCTATCAGGGGAACAACTTCCGATGGACATAGTTTCATTAATATGGCTGAGGATAATGGTGCAGTTGCTATCGTATGCGAGCAACTCCCCCACTCATTAAATCAAGGCATCACATATATTTTAACCGAGAAAAGCAACCTGACGCTGGGCATAATGGCCTCCAATTATTTTGGGAATCCTTCAGAAAAGCTGAAACTGGTCGGAGTAACAGGTACTAACGGGAAAACCACAACAGTTAACCTGCTTTACAGGCTCTTCTTCAAACTTGGCTTTAGCACGGGACTTATCTCCACCATTAAAAACATTATAAACAACACAAATATTCCCGCCACCCATACCACGCCGGATCCGCTTCAGCTCAATGAATTGTTAGCCCGTATGGTGCAAGAGGGCTGCGAGTATTGCTTCATGGAAGTATCATCTCATGCTGTAGATCAACAACGGATTACTGGCCTTCATTTCTGTGGAGCTGTTTTCACAAACCTCACTCATGATCATCTCGATTATCATAAAACTTTCGATGCTTACCTGAAAGCAAAAAAAACATTTTTTGATTGTCTGCCTTCCGATGCCTTTGCCCTGGTCAATAAAGATGATAAGAACGGGATGGTGATGGTTCAGAATACGAAAGCCGGGAAATTTACTTATAGTATTCAGGGGATGGCAGATTTCCGGTGTAAGGTTATCGAAAATGATTTCCAGGGTTTGCATCTCAATATTGGCGGGCTGGAAGCCTGGTTTAAACTGATTGGGATTTTCAACGCGTACAACCTTCTGGCTAGTTATGCAACAGCGCTACTTCTTGGTCAGGACAAAACAAAGGCGCTAACAATGTTAAGCCAAATGGAGCCTGTTGAGGGGCGGTTCAATTATGTGCGGTCACAGAATCAAATCACTGCTATAGTTGATTATGCCCATACGCCTGATGCCCTGAAAAACGTGCTCGAAACAATCAATGATATCAGAACTCACAACGAACACCTGATCACCGTTGTAGGCGCTGGCGGAAACCGCGATACTGCCAAAAGACCTGTCATGGCAAAAATCGCATGTAACCTGAGTGATTGGGTCATTCTTACCTCCGACAATCCGCGTAATGAGGAGCCTGAAGCAATTCTTGCCGACATGCGCAATGGAGTAGATATGCATCAGATGAAAAAAGTACTGGTAATTGTCAATAGGCTTGAAGCCATTAAAACGGCCTGTGCCCTGGCAAAACCTGGCGACATAATCCTGGTGGCTGGTAAAGGACATGAGAATTATCAAGAGATAAAGGGAGTGAAGCATCATTTCGATGATAAAGAGGTGCTATTGGAAATTTTCGGAATTGATAACATAGTTAATCTTTAGGCCTATGCTGTACTATCTATTTAACTGGTTGCATAATGCCTTCAGCTTCCCCGGAGCAGGTGTTTTTCAATATATTTCGTTCAGGGCAGCAGCAGCGCTGATTACATCGCTCTTTATATCCCTTATAATCGGCAAACGGCTCATCAACTTTCTGCGTACACAGCAGGTCGGAGAAACCGTACGCGATCTTGGCCTGGCAGGGCAGGATTTGAAACAGGGTACACCAACAATGGGTGGACTTATAATACTTGCAGCCATCATAATCCCTTCGTTGCTGTTTGCCAAGCTGCATAATATTTATATAATCATGATACTCGTTGCAACAGTATGGCTCGGGATAATCGGTTTACTTGATGATTATATCAAAGTCTTCAATAAAGACAAGGCAGGGTTACCAGGAAAACTGAAGATCCTCGGACAGGTCGGGCTTGGGTTGATTGTAGGTCTCACAATGTATTTCAGCGACAGCATCGTTATACGCGAACGTGTTCGGCAAACTGCCTTTGTTCCAACCTCCGATGTTTTTGCAATGGAATCATCAACCGATAAAACAAAAATCTATTCGAAACTCCAGGTTAAATCGACAAAAACCACAATTCCATTTGTCAAAAACAATGAATTTGACTACAGCCTGCTGGTTTCCTGGATGGGGGAAAGGGCAAAAAAATTCACCTGGCTTATCTTCATTCCAATTGTGATCTTTATCATTATTGCTGTTTCAAATGGGGCAAACCTTACAGATGGCCTTGATGGCCTCGCAACGGGAACATCGGCTATCATAGGGCTAACCTTGGGTATTTTGGCATATGTTTCAGGTAATATTGTATTTGCCAATTATCTGAATATCATGTATATACCGAATACCGGAGAGCTTACTATTTACATCTCGGCTTTCGTCGGGGCCTGTATCGGGTTTATGTGGTACAACTCTTTTCCGGCCCAGGTTTTCATGGGTGATACCGGGAGCCTTGCTCTTGGGGGGATTATCGCCGTTTTTGCCATCATGATCCGCAAGGAGATTTTGATCCCTATTTTCTGTGGGATTTTTTTAGCTGAAACCCTGTCGGTTGTGATACAGGTAACCTGGTTTAAATATACTAAACGAAAATACGGCGCTGGGCGAAGAATATTTAAAATGTCTCCGCTTCATCACCACTTTCAAAAACTGGGTTATCACGAATCGAAGATTGTCATGCGATTTCTTATCGTGGGCATCATGCTGGCCGTATTAACCATTGTCACACTCAAACTAAGATAAAAACCATGACTTTAGAAGCATTAGCGAAACAGGGACACACTACAGTTTTCGATTCACTGGTGGCCTCCATCGGCCCTAAGATCCGCGAAATACGTAAGGAGTTTATCAAAGACAGCTTCAGCGCATTTCAACAAGTGGAGCATCGTCTTGAAACCGTGGCAATCATCCATGGAATGGAGTTTATAAACGACTCCAAGTCATCGAACATCAATGCAACCTGGTTTGCTCTGGAAAATATTTCGAGACCGGTTATATGGATTGTAGGGGGTGTAGAGAGTGGAAACGATTACTCCATCCTGCTTCAACTCGTTCGACAAAATGTTAAAGGAATCGTTTGCTTGGGACTTGATAACAGCCGGATCCACGAAGCGTTTGATGAACTTCTCTTGCCAATGGCAGATGTAGTGACCATGGATGATGCAGTTCAGGCGGCCTATTATATGGGAAACAACGGGGATGTGATACTTCTTTCTCCTGCATGTGCTTCATTCGATATATTTGAAAACTTCGAAGAACGCGGGAAAGCATTCCGCAAAGCTGTTAAAAACTTATAAATCATTGCATTCATGCTGAAAGTTGTCAAAGATTTCAAAGGGGATAAGGTTATCTGGATTGTGGTGATCATCCTTTGTATTTTCTCATTGTTAGCTGTTTACAGTTCCACTGGCACTCTGGCATACAGAAAGCAACATGGCAATACTGAATACTATCTTTTCAAACAATTCATGATACTCGCGTTTGGACTGGGGTTGATGTACATCACCCATCTGGTAAAATACACTTATTATTCAAGGATTTCCCAGATTGGACTCATTCTGACCTTTCCGCTGTTGCTGGTCACGATGATCTCAGGAACAAACCTCAATGAAGCCAACCGCTGGCTTACTGTTCCGATTGTGAACCTTACCTTTCAGACTTCCGATTTGGCCAAACTTTTTCTAATCATGTACCTTGCACGAATCCTGAGTAAAAAACAGGAGCTGGTCCAGGATTTCCGCAAAGGCTTTTTGCCAGTAATCATTCCGGTTGTCATGGTTACGATTCTTATCCTTCCTGCCAATTTTTCAACAGCTGCAATTTTGTTTGTCACCTGTATGGTTTTGATGTTCATAGGCAGGATCAGCATGAAATACATGCTTTCGCTGATCGGGCTGGGAATTGTGGCTATCATTCTGATCTTTTCACTGTCAAAGTCATTTCCGACACTATTTCCCAGGGGAACAACATGGGTAGCACGTGTCGATCATTTTATAAATAAAAAAGAGGCTGAACCTGATGCGACATACCAGGTTGACCAGGCTAAAATTGCTATTGTACAAGGAGGAATTCTTGGCAAATCACCTGGAAAAAGCACTCAACGAAATTTTATTCCACATCCCTATTCCGATTTCATTTTTGCAATAATCATTGAAGAGTATGGATTGGTGGGTGGCACCTTTTTATTGCTGCTTTACCTAATTTTATTTTTCAGGGTAATCCGTATAGCCAGCCGAAGCCAGGGAAACTTCGGATCGTTGCTGAGTATCGGCATCGGGTTCAGCCTGGTGTTCCAGGCGCTCATCAATATGGCTGTGGCTGTGAACCTGTTCCCCGTAACTGGCCAAACTCTGCCTCTGGTGAGTATGGGAGGAACATCCATTTGGTTCACTTGCATCTCAATCGGGATCATTCTAAGTGTAAGCCGTGTTACAGAAATCGAAACCCGGGATGGCACAGAAGTGGATATCCTCCGGGAACCGACACTGAGCATCAAACCCCAAACAGTCGCCGCGCCATGAAGCGAGTCATAATCAGCGGAGGAGGTACAGGCGGGCATATATTTCCGGCTATCGCTATTGCCAATGCTCTCAAGGCAAAGGTTGAGGATATCGATATTCTTTTCATCGGAGCAAAGGGGCGTTTGGAGATGGAAAAAGTGCCGGCGGCTGGATATCGTATTGAAGGGCTTACCATAAGCGGGTTTCAACGCAAACTGACCTTTAAAAACCTGACCTTCCCTTTCAAACTCCTTTGCAGCCTGATAAAGGCCCGGTCGATCATTTCGAAATTCAAACCCGACTTAGTGATCGGGGTTGGTGGGTATGCAAGCGGACCAACCTTGCATATTGCCACTTCCAAAGGCATTCCATCGCTGATTCAGGAACAAAATTCGTTTCCGGGTATTACCAACCGTATTTTGGGAAAGAAGGTCCGGAAGATTTGTGTGGCATATGAAGGAATGAGCGCCTACTTTCCAAAAGATAAAATCGTATTAACCGGGAATCCCATCCGCAATGATGTGTCAAATAATATTGGGAAAGAGGAGGAGGCGCGTAAGTATTTCGGACTTATCGCCGGCGTTAAAACGCTGCTTGTGATAGGTGGCAGCCAGGGGGCGGGAACAATAAACCAGGCTATATTGAAATTTGTAAAAAGATTCTACGGTCAGGTCGACCCCGGGCCAACAGAAAAATTAACAGATTCGGGCAAAGCAAACATTCAGATACTCTGGCAAACCGGCAAATATTACTTCGAAAATATTATCGCCGGTTTTCCGGAACATCTTGTTGAAAAAACGTTATCTGAATCGAAAATCGAAAATCGAAAATCGAAAATCGAAAATTTGGTCATTTTGCCTTTCATTGACCGCGTTGATCTCGCTTATGCTGCGGCCGATATCATCGTATCCCGGGCAGGCGCCATTTCAATTTCTGAACTTTGTGTGGTCGGGAAACCGGTAATACTTGTTCCATCGCCAAACGTGGCCGAAGATCACCAGATGAAAAATGCCCGTTTCCTGGTCGACCGGCATGCCGCTCTCCTGGTATCCGATTGCGATGCCGTTGAAAAACTTGGGACAACCATTATAAATACTTTTGCTGATATTCAACTGCAATCGGAACTCAGAACAAATATCAGCTCCCTTGCGATCACCAATGCGGCCGACGTGATCGCCGATGTCGCATTGTCCCTCATTAAAACGAATGAAATTGCCAAATTAAAATCCGTTTATTTTTTAGGTATTGGTGGCATCGGGATGAGCGCCCTTGCTAGATATTTTAAAATGCAGGGCGCTGTTGTTTCCGGCTACGACAAAACGCCGACCTCCCTTACCGACCAATTGATAAGCGAAGGAATGCAGATTCATTTTCAGGAAGATCTTAAACAGATTCCGCCATCTCCCGACCTTGTGATATACACACCTGCAGTTCCCCAGGAAAATCGCGAGTTGGTTTACTTTAAAGAACATGGCATTCCGATGAAAAAACGGGCCGAGGTGCTGGGTATGATTTCAGGCCAGTTCAAAACAATTGCAGTTGCCGGAACTCATGGTAAAACCAGCACTTCTACCATGATTGCACATATCCTGCGAACAGCCGGCATTGATCAATTGGCATTTTTAGGCGGCATTTCAAAAAATTGGGGAACAAATTTTCTCCTTGATTTAAAATCTGACGATATCCAAGAGCCACATTCCAATAGTTTCACAATCTCACAATCTCACAATCTCACAAATTTTTACTGTGTGGTTGAAGCTGATGAATACGACCGGTCATTTCTTCAACTTTCACCCCACATAGCCATCATTACTTCGGCTGATGCCGACCATCTTGATATATATGGCAACCATGATGACCTGAAAAAGACATTCTCTGAATTTACTGCCAGAATATCAGCCGGTGGTTCGTTGATTCTGAAAGCCGGAACATCAATTGTTCCAACATTTACAAACAATTATTCTGTTTGGGATTATTCAATCAAAAGCGCCGCTGCATTTTTCGCGCAAAATATACGTTTGGTTGAAGGGCACATCCATTTTGATTTTGTCAACCCCGGCGATACTATCACCGATCTCATCCTGGGAGTTCCGGGCCAGTTCAATCTTGAAAATGCAATTGCCGCATTGGCTGTAGGATATTTACTTGGAATTAATCATGATTTACTTAGAGAGGCGGTTCTTTCATATAAAGGGGTACAACGTCGTTTTGATTTGAGGATCCAACATCCCGATTTAGTATATATCGATGATTATGCCCACCACCCTGAAGAACTCAAAGCATGCATTAATGCCGTCATCGAAATGTACCCCGGTAAAAAAATCACCGGGATCTTTCAGCCACATCTGTATTCCCGTACACGGGATTTCGCCGATGAATTCGCCCGAAGCCTTGAATTATTGGATGAACTGCTTTTGCTCGACATCTACCCTGCACGGGAGGAGCCGATTGAGGGAGTAACTTCGCAAATGTTGCTCGACCGTGTCAAAATTCAAAATAAAAAATTGGTTCAAAAAAATAATCTGATCACGGAAATACAACGCATAAAACCGGAAGTTTTATTAACGCTGGGGGCGGGTGATATCGACCAGTTTGTTTTACCTATCACCGAAATACTGAACAAAGTAAAAAAGTAAATGAGGAGGTTTTTAAAAATATTACAGATAATTCTGTGGGTTCTGCTGGTAACAGGTGCAGTAGTGCTTGTGGGATTTGTCGAGGTACAACAGTATAGTCGTCCATGTAAAAATGTAGTTATAAACATTGATTACAACGCCGCTGATGTACTGATAACCAAAAAAGATATTGATTCTATCCTCCTGAAAACAGCCGGTATGATAATAGGGAAACCACTGGGTTATATAAATACTGGATCAATTGAGCGGTCAATCCGCAAACAACCTTATGTGGCAAACGTTTCGGTATTTGAAAACAATGAAGGAACTATTTTTATTTATGTCCATCAGCGCCAGCCCCTCCTGCGTATCATCAACAATAAGCAAGAAAGCTTTTACCTCGATAAAGCAGGATATCTGTTGCCGGTAAATCAAAATTTTTCAGCACGCGTACTGGTTGCCAATGGATTCATTAATGATTCATACAAGAAAAAAACCGGGTACAAAGTAAATATTTCAGCGCTATCAGATTCTATTCTCTCTGATTCGGTTATAACGAATCTTTACAAATTGTCAATGTACATTTCAAATGACACATTTTTAAAGTCACAGATCGATCAGATATATGTGAATGAATTCTGCGAATTCGAGTTGATTCCAAGAATTGGCAATCATGTTATTATTTTTGGCGCCGTAGATGATCTTGATGATAAATTCCGGAAACTTTTTGCTTTTTACCGGCTTGGGCTCAATAAAATCGGTTGGAATAAATACAACCATATAAATATTAAATTTAAGAATCAAGTGGTTTGTTCTAAAATATAAATAAGGATGAAAAACTCAGGTATAATAGTCGGTCTCGATATTGGCACGACGAAAATAGCGGTCATTGTTGGCCGTAAAAACGAAAATAATAAAATCGAAATTCTGGGATATGGCAAAGTGCCTTCTATCGGTGTTAAAAGGGGCGTTGTAGCTAACATTGACAATACGATACAGTCAATTAAAGAAGCTGTTGCAGAGGCTTCAACGAAATCGGGCGTTGATATTAAATATGTCAATGTTGGTATTGCCGGACAGCATATCAAGAGCCTTCAACATCGCGGCAGCATGATCCGTGAAGACAGTGAGATCGAAATCAGCCAGGAAGATATTGACAAGCTTTGCAACAGCATGTATAACCTCAATATGAACCCCGGAGAAGAAATTCTCGATGTGATCCCTCAAGAATTCAGCATTGATGGCGACCATGGGATTATGACCCCAAAGGGATACACCGGCAGTTCCCTTGAAGCAAATTTTCATATCATAATCGGGCAAACGGCGGCAGCAAAAAACATTTATAAATGTGTACGAAGGGCCGGACTTGAAGTAGTTGAACTTATCCTCGAGCCTATTGCTTCTGCTGAGGCGGTGTTGAGTGAAGAGGAAAAAGAGGCAGGCGTTGTACTGGTTGATGTTGGCGGCGGAACGTCAGACATCGCGATCTTCCATGCAGGAATCATCCGGCATACAGCTGTTATCCCGCTTGGCGGAGAAATTATTACCGAAGATATCAAAGAGGGGTGTTCCATTATTAAAAAACATGCCGAAGAGCTGAAGATAAAATTCGGTTCGGCCCTGGCCCGTGAAAATCGCGAGGAGGAGATTGTTGCAATTCCAGGGTTGCGCGGTCGGACACCTAAAGAGATCAGTCTCAAAAATCTCGCCTCTATCATACAGGCGAGGATGGAGGAAATAATCGAGCATATTTATTATGAAATAAAAAATTCAGGTTATGAGAAAAAGCTGATTGGCGGAATCGTGCTGACCGGTGGAGGCGCCCATCTGAAACATGTTGCGCAGTTAACTGAGTTCATGACTGGTCTCGACACCCGAATTGGCTATCCGAATGAACATCTTTCGAGTGATGTTCCGGTTGATATGGCCAGTCCGATGTACGCGACTGGTGTAGGCCTGGTCATCGAAGGTATCGGACGTTACCAGAAAGAGGTTGAAAAGCAAAAACCTGAGGAGCCTGTCGTTACCGAAGAAGCTACTGAAACAGAGCGAAAGAAAAAAAAGATAAAGGTAAAAAAGGTCAAAGATCCATCGAGGCCAACCAAGCGGTTCCCGGAAATTTTCCTTGATAAAATCAGGAATATTTTTGAGGAAGATGACAACTAAATGCTCTATTAACAATCATGGGTTGATAAAAAAAAGGTAACCCCCGATTTTCAGTACCCTTTATTAATAATTTTAAACGAACAAAAAAGAACGATCATGGCCGAAATGTTAAAATTCGATTCACCTAAAAACCAATCATCCATAATTAAAGTCATAGGAGTGGGTGGTGGCGGCAGCAATGCGGTTAATCATATGTTCCGCCAGGGAATTAAGGGTGTTGACTTTATCATCTGCAATACCGATGCACAGGCCATGGAATCAAGTCCTGTTCCTAAAAGAATCCAGTTGGGAGCCAACCTCACCGGCGGATTGGGTGCAGGTGCGGCCCCTTCAGTGGGACGAAATGCTGCCCTTGAAAACTCAGACGATATCCGTGCAATTCTTGAAAAAGGGACCAAAATGCTATTCATCACGGCAGGTTTGGGAGGTGGAACCGGTACTGGCGCCGCACCGGTAATCGCTCAGATTGCCAGGGAAATGGAGATCCTTACTGTCGGGATCGTTACCATCCCCTTCTCATTTGAAGGAAGAAAGCGTCGCCAGTCGGCCGAAGATGGCATCCGCCAATTGAAACAAAATGTTGATGCCCTCCTTATCATCAGTAACGACAAACTTCGTTTACTTTGTGGCGATTTGCCTCTTTCAGAGGCATTTACACGCGCCGATAACGTACTGACTACCGCTGCAAAAGGCATCGCCGAAATAATCACTGTTGCCGGCTATATCAATGTCGATTTCGAAGATGTTAAGACCGTAATGAAAAACAGCGGTGTGGCTATCATGGGCACAGGAGTCGCCAGCGGGTCAAATCGTGCGCAAATGGCTGTAGAAGAGGCGCTTAACTCTCCTCTTCTCGACAACAACGAAATTGAAGGAGCCGGAAACCTTCTTTTGTATATCTCCTCAGGGAAAAATGAAATTACCATGGACGAGGTCACTGAAATTACCGACTACATCCAGGGAAAAACCAAATCGAGCGGCGATGTAATTTGGGGTAATGGCTATGATGAAAGCCTTGATGATAAGATAAGTGTGACCATTATCGCCACAGGTTTTGATGAAGACCACAAACAGAAAGACCCCATGAAACCTGTGGATGTAACTGTTTTTGATCTCTACAGCACCATGCCGACTCCCAAAGTTGAAAAACGGGTTTTCGTTCCTGATCCTGATGTTTACGAAAAAGCTGAAGCCCGGGAAGAAATACAGAAAGATTTTTCAAAAAATGAACCCGTTATTTATGAACCGGAACTTGAAACAGCTGAGCCATCCCGAACCATTGAATTTATAGTTGAAAAACCTGAGCCAGACTTTCAACCCGAACCTGCTAAAACCCTTGTGCATGAGTTCCAACCCGTTGATAAAACTGAAGAAACAGTGCCCCAGATGTCTTTCAAACCACAACCGGCAAATCCTATTCAACGGCCCGATGAACCCGATCCAAATGATTTCCAGACAAAGAGGGCATTTGAGCGGGTTTCAAAACTACGTCAGCTAAGCGAAAAATTAAAAACACACACTCCGATTGAATCAAATCTTTACGAAATTGAAAATATTCCGGCCTACAAGCGCCGCAACGTGGAGCTAAACGATGTTACCCCCTCCTCAGAGTCGCAGGTTGCCAAGTATATACTTTCTGAAAATCCTGATAAATCTGTCGAACTCAGAAACGAAAATTCATTCCTTCATAAAAATGTAGATTAAATTACCTTGAACTGAAAATCATTTAAATCCCTTTTTCGAAAACTGTTTCTCCTTTATTTCAGAGATCCATCGTGATAACATGCAAGCGGCGCTCCATAGAAATTTCCACTTGCCAAAGCCCATTTTCACATCAGCATACATTCGTTCTCCACGTAATACTTTTCCAAAAGCCCGCCATGCCCGTTCATTGTCGCGTACAAACCGGTGAATTTTTAATGGCGCTGTATTAAAAATAAATTTTATACGGTTTGCTTCAACCAATTCATTCATCAGCTCATCATTCACTGCCTGAGAATATGACTCAAGCGAATTGACTGACGACTGCAGGTATTCATAACATGTTGCAGCTGCAAGCTTTCCGCTCCTGATGGCATAATATATCCCTTCGCCGGTGAGTGGATCAGTCAAACCTCCTGCATCGCCGGCCACCAGGATACGGCCATTGTGAAACCTGCTTTTCCTGATACGCACCGGGATAGGCCACGATTTCAGGGAAGTGGTTTCAATGACCTGCAGTCCTGATCCTGTATCCAGGTATTCAATGAAATTTTTATAATATGGCATCATCCATTTCGACAAGCTTGCCGGGCCGCCAACACCAATTGAGAAATGGTCACCTTTGGGAAAAACCCAGCCATAACCTCCAGGGAAGGCCCCCCAATCAAGAAACACGGTTTTTGAAAAGGCTTTGACAGTGTTGGTATCAGCCTTCACTTCAGCTTCCCAGGCCAGTCCCGGCATAATATTTTCACTCAACCCGGCTGAGCGGGCCACGGCGCTGGTGGCGCCATCGGCACCGATCACAAGTTTTGATCGTAAAATCCCTTTCCGGGTGATTACCGTTGCTGATATTGGATCCTGCTTTACCTCCATTACCATATCTTCGTATCGGACACGTGCACCTGCTATAATTGCTTTCTCCAGTAAGTGTGCGTCAAGTTGATCACGCATTGTGCAATAAATCATCGGCTCCGGAGATGTTCTGGCAAAAACCTCTTTGAAACCACTTGAAAAAACAATTGTATGGATTTGTGTTTCAAAAACGGTTGAAACATCAAAAGGTATCTCCTGAAGGATTTTATGTGTCAGCCCTCCACCGCATACTTTATACCGTGGAAATTGTGATTTTTCAAGTAAAAGAACAGAAACACCCCGGCGGGCTAATTCGTACGCAGCAATAGATCCGGCAGGACCGGCACCGGAAATAATTACATCGGCATCTGTCGTCATAGCTTAATCTATGTGAACGAGTGATCGCTAAAGTAGTGAAACCAACTCTTTAAGGAGTTTTTCTTTGTTGATGGGAACAACCCCAACCTCCTCGCAAACAAGACCTCCGGCCAGATTTGATATAAAGGCAATCTCATAAGGAGTACGTTTCAAAGCAAGGCATAAGGATGCGACACTGATAACAGTATCGCCTGCACCGGAAACATCAGAAATCATCCGCATATGGGCAGGGATGAAGATGTTCGCCTCATCAATTCTGTCTTTCGTGCTGATTATAACCCCTTTTTCTGACATGGTTGTGAGCACATATTGACAATCAAGCAAAGAACAAAGCTTTTGTGCCGCCTTAATCACCACTGGCGAGTCAAGCGTGTGGGCATCAATCGTTAACCCCTCTTTCATCTCCTTCAGGTTGGGCTTGAACAATGTAACCTGCTGATAGGCCATGAAATTCTTTTTCTTTGGATCAACAGTCACAGGTATATTAACCGCTTTCGCACGTTTCACAACTTCCTTTATCAACTTTGGGCCTATCACCCCTTTATCATAATCCTGGAAGATGATACAATCCACCTTCACTTTCTTCAAAATGTGGTCGATTACGCGAATCAAGGTCAGATAATCACCTTGTGCCAGGTCGTTATCCATCTCCTCATCAACACGCAACATCTGGTATGAATTTCCGAAAATCCTGAATTTGGTAGTGGTGATACGTCGTGTGCTGCGCACTATACCAATATCATCAATCTTTTCCTTCTTAAGCAAATCAAGAAACTGGTCGCCTTTTTCATCAGTACCAATCACGGAACACAAAATCGGTTTAGCCCCCATCGACCTGATGTTCATAGCCACATTCGCGGCGCCACCCATCCGGTGTTCGCGCTTACGCAAGGCAACAATCGGAATTGGCGCCTCAGGTGAAATCCGCTCCACCTTGCCCCACAGATAGGAATCAACCATTACATCGCCAATAATCAGGATGTTGAGTTTGTTGAAATCTGCGAAAAGCTTTTTGTAATTACCCTCTTTTTGCATCCGTCTGGAAATTTTTATAGGACGAAACTGAAATAGATTTCACTACGCTAAATGATTGAAATGGTAATCGGCAATAGTTTTTATATGAGTATTTGGCTCATCCAGACTGATCTTCCCATCCATCAGGCGAATAATACGATGAGCATGCTGGGCAATGTCCTCTTCATGGGTGACAATGATAACTGTGTTGCCCATTTTATGTATCTCTTCGAGCAATCCAAGAATTTCGATTGATGTTTTTGAATCGAGGTTCCCTGTTGGTTCATCTGCGAGTATGATAGCCGGATGGTTCACAAGTGCACGGGCGATGGCCACACGCTGACGCTGACCACCAGAAAGTTCATTCGGTTTATGTGCCATCCTGTCACCCAATTTGACCTCTTCAAGCGTTTGTTGAGCCAGTTCCATTCGTTTGACTTTGCCAATTCCGGCATAAATCAAAGGTAGCATCACGTTCTCAAGAGCGGTTGATCTCGGTAACAAATTGAATGTTTGAAAAACAAAGCCAATTTGGCGGTTCCTAATCTCTGCAAGTGCATTGTCATCCATTTTACTGACATCTTCTCCGTTTAACAAGTAACCTCCACTTGTTGGGGTATCGAGGCATCCCAGGATATTCATAAGGGTTGATTTCCCGGATCCGGATGGACCCATAAGCGCTACAAATTCATTTTTCCTTATAACAAGCGATATCTCACGCAATGCCTCTACTAAAATGGTTCCGATCTTGTAGTTTTTCACAATGTTTTCGAGGCGGATGATTTCTTTTTCCATTATAATCAGTGTTAAAAGCGTAACGTAAAATCTTCTTTACTTAACTCTTCCTTAAAAAAAATAATGCCCATATGGTAGGTGTCAATGCTCACTTTAACCTTCGGATGACATCGGATGATGTTCCAAGCCTCTGTCATCCCTGCTGACCAATGAATATCATCTATTATTAAAACGGTTCCGGGGTGAATATGTTGTAAACTTTGATTGAAATAGGCCAGGGTAGGCTCCTTTTTGTGGTTGCCATCAAAAAAAATAAGATCTGGCGAAGGCATTTCAACAAATGCAACGCCAAGCATTTCATCGAAATTCCCGGTAATGACATGAACATTTTTGAGTCCGGCTTTATCGAAATTCATCCGTGCCAGATTGGCTAAATCAATACAACCTTCGATAGTAATGATCCGGCTTTCGGGTGCTGCCAGACTCAGGTAAATTGTGCTTATGCCCAGCGATGTACCCAGTTCCAATATCGTTGAAGGCTTGTAATGCCGGATAAGCCGGAACAACAGTTCACCCTTTTTCCGGCTTACAGATGAGTGATGGGCAATGTCCTTTACCCTGACAAATCGCTGATCGCAGGAATAGTCCTTGGAATTTGCCCCCAAATCCTTGCGTTTGATAAACCGCGATACCGTTTCAAGTTCTTTGCGCAGCCTGTTCACTACCCGGTATTGAGGATTCTCCCGGCCATTCTGAAGAACCTGGTTGTAAAAGTCAAATACAAACGGTGAGTGTATATGATACTTTGATTGTACCTTGAACGAATGTTTAAGATACCCGACAACAGCTTCTATCTGCCTGCTCATAAACTCAAAATAAAGCTACAAAAGTAGTGTAAATCCTCAGAATAACAAGTTGGACGATACCCGAAAGAAATAGTTACATTTTACTAACTTTGACGAAAAATAAAGTCAAATGCAGATGGTGAAAACTTCAAAAATTGCAGACTATTTTTCTCTTGTCAAAATTAATCATACCATCTTTTCACTTCCATTTGCATTGATTGGTTTCTTTTTAGCAGTGAAAATGAATAGCGTGAATTTAAATCTTAAGTTATTGCTTTTAGTGTTACTATGTGTTCTTTTCGCCCGTAATGCCGCTATGGGATTCAACCGATATG
The DNA here is from genome assembly GCA_037137455.1 of Bacteroidota bacterium. Lineage (GTDB taxonomy): Bacteria > Bacteroidota > Bacteroidia > Bacteroidales > FEN-979 > CAIVAT01. Next base: position 27,732 of record JBAXKG010000015.1, on the reverse strand, counting down.
TTGACCGGGAATTCGATAAAAAAAATCCCCGGACTACTTTACGTGAAATTCCCAATTCTATAATTACACCGAAATCAGCATTGGTTTTTGTTATTATCAATGCCATGTTGTTTATGATTTCAGCATATTTTCTGAACTTTCTGTGTTTTATCCTCTCCCCTGTTGCATTATTTGTAATACTTGGATACAGCCTTACCAAACGATTTACTTTTCTCTCTCATCTTTTCCTTGGCCTCGGGCTTGCGCTGGCTCCCATCGGGGCCTACCTTGCCGTTGCAGCCCGGTTCGACCTGTTACCCATTTTCTATTCATTCACTGTGATCTTTTGGGTTGCGGGTTTCGACATCCTTTATGCACTTCAGGATGTAGATTTTGACAAATCAGAAAACCTCAAATCCATCCCTGTTTTACTTGGCAGGCGCAATGCGCTGGTTCTGTCTGCCGTATTTCATGCAATCGCCATCGGGATGGTAGTAATTGGCGGTATCATAGGTAATTTCGGATATCTATATTGGGCAGGCGCAACGATTTTCACAATCCTTTTATGTTACGAACACTTTATTGTGAAACCTACCGATATTTCGAGGGTTAACCTTGCCTTCGCCACCATGAATGGTATGGCTTCGGTGATCTTTGCCTGTTTTGTAATCGGAGATCTCTTCCTTTCCTGAATTTTTTATCAGTATTTACATTCGGCCATTATTTCCCCCAGTTATCGCGGTCGAGCGAGCGGTAATTTATAGCTTCAGCAAGATGTTCCAGTTTGATTTCTGTCGAAAACTCAAGATCGGCAATGGTTCGCGACACTTTTAATATCCGGTCGTAAGCACGCGCTGAGAGTCCCAGTTTTTCCATGGCGGTTTTTAAAAGCTGGTTGCCCGTTTCACTGAGACTGCAAACCTGCCTCAATATCCGTGATGGAATCTGCGCATTGCAATAAATTCCTGCCAAGCCTTCAAATCGCTTCTCTTGAATTTTCCTGGCAGCGATCACCCTTTGACGAATCAAGTCACTCTGCTCGGTTTGCCGTTTATCGATTAATTTCTTAAAATCAACCGGGGTAACCTCAATATGAATATCGATCCGGTCGAATAATGGGCCGGATATCCGGTTTATATATTTCTGAACCTCGCCTGCCGGGCAGTGGCAAGGCATAGCCGGATGATTATAATATCCGCATGGACATGGATTCATGGCTGCAACAAGCATGAAACTGGCAGGATACTCAAGAGTTACCCTGGCCCTGGAAATAGTTACAATCCGGTCTTCCATGGGTTGCCTGAGCACCTCCAGAACTGAACGTTTAAATTCTGGCAATTCGTCAAGAAAAAGGACCCCGTTATGCGCCATTGAAATCTCGCCAGGCTGTGGTATTCCACCTCCTCCAACGAGAGCCATATTTGAAATCGTATGATGAGGCGCTCTGAAAGGCCTCATTGAAATGATCGATCGTTTACTCCCTAATTTTCCTGCAACCGAGTGTATTTTTGTGGTCTCAACTGCCTCCTGAAGGTTCAAAGGCGGCAGGATCGAGGGAAGCCTTTTTGCCAGCATCGTCTTCCCCGAACCGGGAGGTCCAATTAAAATGACATTATGCCCTCCTGCCGCTGCAATCTCCATTGCCCTCTTGATGTTCTCCTGACCACGCACGTCGGCAAAATCGTACTCGTATTGTGAAACATGATAATTGAAATCATCCTGTGCACTTAAAAGTGTCGGTAAAAGGGTAGCAGTCTCATTGAAAAAATCTATCACCTCCTTTAATGTTGAAATTCCGTACACTTCTAATCCGCTTACAATCGCTGCCTCCTGTGCATTTTGCGCTGGCAGAAGGATTCCTTTGAATCCTGAGTTACGCGCTTCAATTGCAATTGGTAATGCTCCTTTGATAGGCAGAAGCCCACCATCAAGTGAAAGCTCGCCCATAATCATGTATTGCTGAAGTTTATCGATTTTGATCACTTCATTTGCCCCAAGTATCCCCATTGCAATTGTGAGATCGTACGACGAACCCTCCTTACGAATATCAGCCGGCGCCATGTTGATGATAATCTTTTTTCCGGGGATGCGGTAGCCATTGGTCCGAAGAGCTGATTCGATGCGCTGATGGCTCTCTTTCACTGCGTTGTCGGGTAATCCAACCATAAAAAACTGGATTCCCTGATCCATATAGACCTCAACCGTTACAGTAATTGCTTTGATCCCGAAAACAGCGCTGCCAAATGTTTTGACTAACATTTTGAAACCTTTACCAGCTTAATCAGGAAAAGGACTAAAAGGTAATGAAAAAATCAGGGAAGTTATTAACAGGAAGAAAAAATGTGTCGGGTGACAAGAAAAACTTCGTCATTCATCACTTGTCATTATTTTTCAGGTTTATACCCCGACAAGCTTAGTATTTTTTGGGCGTCTTTTTCGGTCATTAACTCCTGCAAGGTCACATCAGGCTGGTTATCCATATATTTTCTTACGATTTGCCACCCCAGCCATTCCCCAAGCCGGGAAGGGGCTTCATTAGAAAATTCGGCAGTAAACGGGCCATCGGCCATGAACGAACGTATAAGTTTGCCATCGGTGGTATAGAGTAATCTGTTTTCGATAATAGCAGCCCATACATTTGCCTCATGACTTACAATCCAATCATTTTGGACTTTTGAATATCCAATCTTGAGCCTGTCTTCAGTTTGCGGGATCATAGAATCGATGAAATACAATCGTTTTCCCGATTCAATCATCTGTTCCAGAAGATTATTCCCGGGTAATTGTACCGGATGTGTGACATCCACCAGTAATTTCATGCAATCAGGAATGATTTTGTCCTTATTCATACGGGAAACACGGTAAACCGGGAGTCCGTCAGAAAAGTATGGCTTGAAATCCTTGCCAAGGTAATTATCCAAACCTATCAGCAACACACTGTCGGCAAACTGAACCGGGAAATCATAGTCCCCGCCTGAAATATATGAATAAACCCGTGGAATCTTCTTCCCGGGATAATAGAAAAGATAATGTCTGAAAGCATTTGTCAAATCCCTTTCCAGGATGTTAAGATCTTTGTACTGACCTGCCACTGCTTGCTGAAAAGCAAGGTTTCGCGGATTCTCCAGGTAGGCGATCATTCCCGCTAGTTTTTCCGGATCACCCAGATCAGCATCAAGGAAAAAACGGTACTCAGGTTTCAAAGCCTCAAGTCCCTGTTGAAGCCGGTCTGCTTTCAAATTGAACAGGTCGATATCGTATCTGTGAATTCTTACATCCGCAATGATTATTTTCGAAACATCAACGTTCAAACGTTGATTTGCCGGTTTGCATCCCCAAAATAACAGCATTAAAATCCCGAAATAAATTCCGGATTGTCGCAAAAAACGAACCATCTGATTTTTTCTAAAATTATAATTCCGATTTCATTAAAAGCTTTAAAGGAATGTAACGGTTTTCCCGGTTGATTATTTTTGAATAAAAATATAAAGAATCATTCATAGTCTGGAAGATAAATACCTATTTTTGTTTAGGAAGTATCTGCCTTTCATCATAAAAATATTGAAAATGAAAAAATTACATACTTTTTTGTTCATAATATTCCTGCTTACTATTCCGGTTTTACTTTTCAGCCAGATTAATATACCCATGAAACTGGGGCTGAAAATTTCACCTAACCTTGGGTGGATGAGTCCGGGAACAAAAGGTTATTCCAGCGATGGTGCAAGGCTTGGGATGACCGTCGGTTTTGTCAGTGATATATATTTTGCTGAAAATTATGCATTATCCACGGGATTTAATTTCCAATTTCTAAACGGAAAACTAAACTATTCTGACTCCGTGGCAATTGATGGCAACCATAAACCCGTAGATGGCCAGGTTTTCAGGAAATATAATTTCATATATCTTGAGATCCCTATCATGATAAAGATGCAAACCAAAAAGTTTGGCAAAATTTCATACTTCGGACAGATTGGATTAGGGACAGGTTTCCGTGTGAAAACAACTGTTAAAGAACATTTTGAACCTGCAACCGGCAATGCAGTTGATCAGCAATATGATTTCAACGGAGGAACCACTCTTATCCGCGAATCTATACTCGTGGGCATTGGGTGTGAGTATCACATTGATGAATCAACATGTGTTTTTATAGGCTTTAACTATTCCAATTCACTCAACAATGTGCTCACAGGCGTGAACTACAAGTCGAAATTCAATGAAAAAAGCATGTTGAATTATGCAGAACTCAACATTGGAATTCTTTTTTAAACTAATTCGATGAAGATCGCGATAGCACAGCTGAACTACCATGTGGGTGATTTTTCGAACAATGTTTCTCGGATAATCGAATTCATTGACAAGGCGAAATCGCAACATGCCGATTTAGTTGTATTTGCCGAACTTTCGGTTTGCGGATATCCTCCCCGTGATTTCCTGGAATTCAACGATTTCATCAGGCGCTGCGGGATTGCTGTCGAATCGATTGCTGCAAGATGTAATGGTATAGCGGCAATTGTGGGCGCTCCATCTGTCAATACTGCAACAAAAGGGAAACCCTTATACAACACAGCGTGGTTTTTGGCTGAGGGAAAGGTGATTGCCAAAACTCATAAAACACTGCTGCCAAATTACGATGTATTCGATGAGTATCGATATTTTGAGCCAAACCGTCTGCCTTTTTCTGTTGTTACATATGAGGGCTTCCGTTTTGCAATAACTATTTGCGAAGATCTGTGGAATATTACCGATGACCCCCTTTACGTGCGTAACCCAATGGATGAACTGGCAGTTCTGGATCCCGATATAATAATAAATATTGCAGCCTCTCCATTCAACTACAATCAGCAGGCCATCAGGCGTGAAGTTTTGTCGCGGAATGCAAAATCATATTCCCTCCCTGTGATTTATGTAAACCAGGTAGGCGGGCAAACTGAACTTATTTTCGATGGAGGCTCTATGGCGCTTGATTCTCAAGGTGAAGTTGTTGCCGCATTAAAGGAATTTGAGGAAGATTTTTATATCTGCGAAATTCAAAAATCAAAAGTCAAAAATCAAAAATCTGACATAATTCCATCATCAATTCATTCACTCAATCATTCAATAACTTCCCCTGAAACAATCCGCCTGATAAACTCTGCCCTGGTTTTGGGTATCCATGATTATTTCGGTAAAATGGGTTTTTCAAAAGCGATTCTCGGATTGTCGGGAGGAATTGATTCAGCCGTTACACTGGCGCTTGCTGCAAAAGCGCTTGGAAGCGAAAATGTCAGGGCAGTACTTCTCCCTTCGCAGTTCTCATCTGAACACAGCATTGACGATGCCCGGCAGTTAGCCGAAAACCTGAATGTGGGCTATGATATTATTTCGATTGAAGAGGCATTTCAGACTTTTGAAAAAATACTTAAAGTTCAATTTGCCGGATTACCATTCAACCTGGCCGAAGAGAATATGCAGGCTCGTATCAGGGCAGTTATTCTGATGGCATTATCCAATAAATTCGGATTTATACTTTTAAATACTTCCAATAAAAGTGAGGCAGCGGTTGGCTATGGGACATTATATGGCGACATGTGTGGCGGATTGTCGGTTCTGGGGGATGTTTACAAAACCCAGGTTTACTCGCTGGCACAATTCATCAATGCTCAATCAGAGATCATTCCTGAAAATTCAATCACGAAACCGCCATCTGCTGAATTGCGGCCTGGTCAGAAAGATTCAGATTCTTTGCCCGATTATGATATTCTCGATCAGATCCTGTACAAATATATCGAACAACGCACCGGTCCCGATGAGTTGATCGCTGAAGGATTTGAAGAAACGACAGTTAAACGTGTTCTCAAGCTTGTCAACACCAACGAGTACAAGCGCTATCAAACGCCACCCATCCTGCGGGTTTCACCAAAAGCGTTTGGCATGGGCCGGCGTATGCCTATTGTAGCTAAATATCTGTCATAGAAAACCAATCAATTCAGGTCACACTGTATGTTCCCCTTGTTGGTTTGTCATCAGACTATCCGACAGTTACCGACTCCACTGATTTGATTTCCGGAAGCGCCCTGATAACTGCAGCTTCAATTCCGTTTTTTAATGTCATTTGGCTGTGCGGACAATTTCCACACATGCCCAACAACTTGATATTTACTATATTGTCTTCTGTAATATTCACATATTCCACATCACCGCCATCAGCTTGCAGATAAGGTCGGATCTGTTCTATTACATTTTTTACTTTCGTTACCAGTTCTTCGTTTGCTACCATGGGAATAATTGTTGAATTATTGAATTGTTGAATTATTGAGTGAATGATTATCAAAAAGGCTTGTTAACCTGCACCTTCTCCCCCTCTGCCAAAAATCTCCCTGATCGAATTGCTTATGGCGATTTGTTGTGCTACACTTTCGGCCAATTTTGTAAAAGCTTCCGTAACTGGCGAGTGATCATCATTTGCAATCGGACTTCCGTTATCGCCTGAATCGGCAATAGATGAAACGATCGGAATCTGGCCAAGGATAGGGATATTCAGCTCTTCAGCCAATTTTTTACATCCATCCTGTCCGAAAATGTAATATTTTTTATCAGGAGTTTCGGGTGGTGAGAAATAGGACATATTTTCCACCAATCCAATGATTGGGATATTAATTTTATCGTTGCGAAACATATCGGCCGCCTTTCTAACATCGGCAATGGCAACCTGTTGGGGCGTGCTTACAATAATCGCACCCGTGAGTGGAAAATCCTGGATCAGAGTAAGGGGAATATCGCCGGTACCAGGAGGAAGGTCGATCACCATGTAATCAAGCGCGCCCCATTCGGCATCAATAAAAAGCTGACGCAAGGCCATTGAAGCCATTGGTCCCCGCCAGATAAGCGCTTTTGACTGATCAACGAAGAAACCAATTGATAATACTTTGATCCCGAATTTTTCAAACGGATAAATATAGGTTTTCCCATCTTTGTCGAAACCAGTCGGTCGCTCATTCAGCATCCCGAACATCATCGGAACAGATGGACCGTAGATATCGGCATCGATCAGGCCGACCTTGGCCCCGCTTTTTGCCAGCGCTACTGCCAGATTTACGGCAACCGTTGATTTGCCGACTCCACCTTTTCCGGAGCCCACCGCGATGATGTTCTTCACATCCTTCAACATGGCCTCTGTTTCATTACGACGGGAGGTAACACGTGAAGTCATTTCGACTATCACTTCAAGAGCGGGATTGATATATTTATGAACCGCATCAATGCACGACTGACGGATCTGATTTTTTAACGGACAAGCCGGTGTGGTGAGTAAAACGTCAAAACTGACCTTTTTGCCATCAATTTTTATGTTTTCAATCATGTTCAGTGTTACCAGATCCTTTTTAAGGTCGGGGTCTTCAACATGCCTGAGGGCATCAATAATTTGGGAGATATTTATTTGCATGATTTTCGGAATTTGGAATTTTTAATTTTTAATTTAATTCAATCATCGGGCTCCAAAATACTTTTTCGAAACGAACTACTTTATCATCAACCACTTCGATCCCTTCACTTTCAAGTAACTGCTGCATTAGATTCGGGCTCCCGAAATGATGTTTTCCGGTGAGCAAACCATTTCTGTTTACTACCCGATGAGCAGGAATGTTAGTCAAACGTGTATGTGAAGCATTCATGGCCCATCCCACCATTCTTGCCGAACCACGAATTCCCAGGTATTCTGCAATGGCTCCATAAGAGGTAACTCTGCCATGTGGAACCAGGCGTACAACGTCATGCACATTTTCAAAAAAAGAATCGGAATGCTTCCTGGCTTTTTCTGCCATTATACCTGCTCCTTCAAATCAAGCAGAAACCCTTTGATCCGGTTAAGCGAATCGATGACCTCCACATTATTAATTACATCGTCCTTATTTTGCCTGAGTTTGTCCTTTGCCCCCTGCAACGTAAATCCACGCTCTTTCACCAGATGATATATGATACGAAGATTGTCGAGGTCCTGCTGGGTAAATAACCGATTACCTTTTTTGTTCTTCTGTGGTTTAAGAATGTCAAATTCTTTTTCCCAAAACCTGATAAGCGAAGCATTTACCTCGAAAAGTTCGGCTACCTCTCCGATGGAATAATAAATTTTTTCAATTTTCCCTTTCCTGAGCATTGATAAAAAGATTAATCCATTGCTTGTGACGGTTGTGCCGATAACTCGACCATTAACTGGAACTGTTCAGGCGTCAAATCATTGAAAAAGAAATAGATCGGGTTCAAGGGAATTTTATTTTTCCTTACCTCATAATGTAAATGAGGCGAGGTGGATTTTCCAGTATTCCCGACATATCCAATGATTTGTCCACGTAGTATTTTCTGCCCGGGTTTTACAAATATTCTTGAAAGATGAGCATATACGGTTTGATAATTATATCCGTGATCAATCCTGATCTCATTGCCATAACCACCCTGAACATCGCGGCCGGCAACGGTAATAGTCCCATTTCCGGTAGCATAAATCTCTGTGCCTACCGGAGCAGAAAAATCCATCCCTTCATGAAACTTTCTCACTTTATAAAAAGGGTCCATTCTTGTGCCAAAATAAGATCCGACCCTTCGCAAATCCCTTATGTTAACAGGCTGGATTGCAGGAATGGAAACCAGCATTTTCTCCTTGTTTTTTGCAAGGTTAAATACTTCATCAAAGGATTTGGACTGTACATATAGTTTTCCCATGATCTTGTCCATTGTTTTCTCCGTTTCGATTATGAGTTCCGAGTTAGAATAGCCTTTCATAGACTCATAAAGGTCGATCCCGCCTATTCCTGCCGATCTGATTGCATTCGGAATTGGTTCTGCTTCAAATATCACACGGTAGATATTGTCATCACGATCCTGGAGATCAGCCAGAATTTTTGTAACCTTATCAAGCTGGTCATTCAAAATCTGATATTGTAGCTTCATCTGGTCCAATTCCCTTTTTTGAGCCTTTTGCTTTGGTGAGTCAAGAAAATTGTAAGCTAATACCAGTACAACAGCCGCGAAAACAACACCTGTCGACAGATGCGAGAAAAAGTACAACAACCGCTTTCGCATGGTTGTATGCACCCGATCGAATGTCAATGATTTTTTATTGAACTTATACTTTACCTTGTTCATCGACAAGCAAATAAAGAATTTTTCAAAACAGCTAAGCTAACAGCAACAAAATTAAGTAAATAATTAACTTTGCAGTCGTTTTTGGGTTTTAAATAATGTTAAAGATTGTTAATGCTTTGTTAATCTTATAATTAGATGCATTCAACTGATATTCGCCAGGCTTTTCTTGATTTCTTCCTGTCAAAACAACATGAGATCGTTCCATCTGCCCCAATGGTTGTGAAGAACGACCCGACCCTTATGTTTACCAATGCAGGCATGAACCAGTTTAAAGATGTTTTTCTTGGCAATAAGGAGGGAAAATTCAATCGGGTTGCAGACACACAGAAATGCCTCCGTGTTTCGGGTAAACACAACGATCTGGAAGAAGTTGGCCACGATACTTACCATCATACTATGTTTGAGATGTTGGGAAACTGGTCATTTGGTGATTACTTCAAAAAGGAAGCCATAGCATGGGGATGGGAATTGCTTACTGAGATACTGAAAATCGACAAGGACCGGCTCTATGTCACTGTTTTTGGAGGAGATGAAAACGATGGATTGGCGCGTGATGAGGAAGCATTTGAACTGTGGAAACAGTTTATTCCCGAAGATCGCATTTTGTTCGGCTCCAAGAAAGATAACTTCTGGGAAATGGGAGATACCGGCCCTTGTGGACCGTGCTCTGAGATACATGCCGACATCCGGGAAGATAGCGAAAGAGAAATAATTTCCGGGAAAGACCTTGTTAACCAAGGGGATCCTCATGTAATCGAAATATGGAACCTGGTATTCATCCAGTTCAACCGCATGGCCAGCGGTAAGCTGGTTGAACTACCTGCCAAACATGTTGATACCGGAATGGGATTCGAGCGTCTCTGTATGGTAATTCAAGGAACCAAATCTAATTACGATACTGATGTGTTTCAACCTATAATCCAGGTTATTGCAATGAAAGCGGCAATACCCTATGGAACAGATCCCAAGTCTGATATTGCGATGCGCGTGGTGGCCGACCACCTCAGGGCTATTGCTTTCGCCATTGCAGATGGACAATTGCCTTCGAATGTCAAAGCCGGTTATGTGATCCGCCGGATCCTTCGCCGGGCTGTTCGTTATGGCTATACTTTCCTGGGATTTAAAGAACCATTTATCCATGAGCTCATACCTGTTCTTATTGATCAAATGGGCACCGTATTCCCGGAACTGATTGCTCAGAAGGATCTGATCACTAATGTAATCAGGGAGGAGGAGGGAGCCTTTCTTCGGACACTTGCCATGGGTATCCAAAGATTTAATACTTATATTGAATCAAGAATGTCGGAAGAGCGTGAATTATCAACAGCAAATCGAAAATCGAAAATTGTAAATCGCAAATTGATTGATGGCGCCTTTGCCTTCGAACTTTACGACACCTTTGGCTTTCCTGTCGATCTTACTCAACTCATGGCCAGGGAAATCGGGTGGACGGTCGATATGGAAGGATTTGGAAAAGGATTGGAGCTGCAAAAGGCCCGATCGCGCCAGGATGCCACTTCTGAGACAACTGACTGGTTAACCGTGATTAAAGATGCCGGTTTGCCAATATTTATTGGTTATGATTTTCTAATAGTGAAAACTGCAATCACCAAATACCGTAAGGTGGTGACAAAAGGAGACGAACTTTTTCACATAGTGCTGGCTGAAACCCCGTTTTATGCCGAATCCGGCGGACAAGTGGGCGATAAAGGATGGCTTATTTCCGGGGATGAGAAAATTGAGATCATTGACACCATAAGAGAGAATGAACTGATCATTCATATCAGCAAATCATTGCCCCTTGATCCTTCACTACCGGTTGAGGCCAGTGTGGATACTGAAAAAAGAAAGAGTACGGCCAACAACCATTCTGCCACCCACCTGATGCATGCCGCGCTTAGACAGGTTTTAGGTTTGCACGTTGAACAAAAAGGTTCTTCAGTAGATGAAAACAGGCTTCGTTTCGACTTTACCCATTATTCAAAAATGAGTAAAGACGAAATTTACCGTGTTGAAACAATTGTAAATGCAAAGATCCGTGAAAACATTTTGCTTAAAGAAGCTCGGTCAGTACCGATCGGACAAGCAATGGCTTTAGGGGCAATTGCTCTGTTCGGGGAAAAATATGGTGATCATGTTCGCGTAATCACCTTTGATCCGGACTATTCCGTTGAACTTTGTGGCGGGACCCATGTTCCTGCTACTGGTCAGATTGGTTTGTTTAAAATTGTCTCCGAAGGCGCCATTGCTGCAGGTATCCGTCGTATCGAAGCCATCACAGCTGAAAAAGCTGAAGAATACTGGAATTCACGCGAATTGCTCCTCAGCGAAATTGGCGAAATATTGAAAAATCCAAAAGACCTCTTAAAAGGATTACGAAATTTATTCGATGAAAACATCGATCTGAAGCGCCAGGTTGCCGAATTGGGCAAACTAAAGTTACAACAACTCAAGGAGGAATTTTCTTCCAGGGTGCAGCATTATAATGGTGTAAACTTCCTTACTGCCAAGGTGAACATGGATGCTGAAACGGTAAAAAACCTGGCGTATGAGTTGAATGCTTCCATCCCCGATCTGTTTCTGGTTCTTGCAACTGAAGAAGATGGAAAGGCAACACTTACTGTTATGCTATCTGAAAACCTGGTGAAGGAGCGTAAACTAAATGCCGGTCATATTATACGTGACCTTGCCAAAGAGATCCATGGCGGCGGTGGCGGACAACCTCATATTGCGACAGCTGGAGGAAAAAATCCGGCAGGCATTGCAGCGGCGCTTGAGAAGGCAAGAGGATATTTAACGACGTAAAACAGAGCAATCCGTTTATTACATCTTCACTATTTTTAATGTCTTTTGACCTGATGGCGTTATGATTGTAATAAAATATATTCCCCTGCTCACCTCTCTTCCATACCGGTCGGTTCCATCCCAAATTAAACTATTATTTTGTGAAACTATTCCCGTGAAAAGTTCTCGAACAGGTTGCATCAATGAGTTGTAAATCGTCACATTCGCAAATGTTTCACGGTTTGTCCCCAAAAATATTCTTACCTTCTCTGTAAATGGATTTGGGGCAGCAATGATCTTTTCGATACCGGGTTCAGCCACCCCAATCAAAATCATGTTGGAGTCTGCGGCAATGATCACATGCCCCGTATGTCCGATTGTATTAACAATCAAGGTATCATAAACAAACGTTGTTGTAGGAAAATCGATGGCAAAAAACTTTACCAGTATTGGAATGCTGTCGTTGGCCGGAACTGAAACCGGGAAAACCGGGTATGTTGGCTCGGTGTACCAGGGAATGCAGTTCTGGCATGGAATCCCGAATTGATCAAGATGCTGAATATCCAGCGAATAATCGTGTGGATTGATAATGTAAAATTGCTTCCCCCAGATGAAGTCCTCGCCTGTGAGAAACCAAAGTGTATCATGAGTGATCGAAAAAGAATCATCTATGGGTCCAAAATTACCGCTTTCAGTAAGGTTTTGTGCCCAGATTTGAGTCTCACCGGCTTTGTTGTCTTCCCATGCATAAATAATTTGTCCGCTGTTCAACGGGCTTTTTGCCAAATGTCCTCTGCCTGCCGGTGTCGAAGCAACAATTCTGGTTGTGCCACTCCATGGTTCAACGCCGGTTGAATCTATGCGGCGGGCAATAACCCGATCCTCGGCCGAGGATCCGTTATAATCATCAAGATAACCAAGTATAGCCCCGCCATTGATCCCACTCACCTTCATCAGGCTTGAAAAGGTCGATCCGATTGGTTCGAAGGTCTTGCCATAGTCGCCCCATTTTTTTGTACCATCCATCGTAACACGCTGTCCGCCTAAGCCAAATTGCGTTTGTAACAAGTTTGACTCTCTCCAGAAAACATAGGCAGAGTGATCCAAAATATCAACCCCCAATGCCGGTTCGAGAGACATCGCTGATGGATTTGTGTTACATTCAACCCCATTGGCTGGCATGGTTACAACTCCATTTCCGTCAACATGCTGGATTTTACTGCTCAATCTGCTAAACGTTGGTTCATGCATCCAGGTAACATACACCCCGCCAACCCCATCACTTGCGATCACAGGCAGAACGTACCCCGGCATAACTCCGTCAAACAGGAGTGCATCTGCAGGCCAGACCGCGGTACCATCAGGACCGAATTTCTGAGCTATCATTTTGCGGTTTGGCGCCCAGTAAGGGCCATCTTCCTTGTAACAGACAAGGATTGAATTTCCATTTTCAACCGGGATGATCCTGGGCCAGGTATAATCATACGCTGTATCAGAAAGAACAATTCCGGTTCCCCATAATTTATCACCGGCCGCGTTGAGTCGCTGCATGAAAATTTGTCCTTTGGCTATATCGGGAGGCAAGGGCCAGGCCACCACGACATTCCCGTCAGGATGAACAGCCATCACCGGGTCAACATTAAAACCAACTACAGTGGAGAGTTGAATTCCATCGGAGCCCCATAAAAATTCTCCATTGGCGCCGATCTTGTATATAAATACATCGTTATTCCCGGTGCGCATATCCTGAAATGCAATTAGTGCGCAAGTGTCAGGTGTAACTTCCAGGCTGTAATCTGTTATCCAGGTCATCGACTGATGAGAACTGATCTGTACCGGGCTGCTCCACAGTGCATTACCGTGATAGTCAAGTTTTTGAATCCATGGCATATATTCACCGGTTGTAGAAACAGGAGCAAACCAACTGAAATAGCTGACTCCCGAACCATGGGTTGAAATATATGGCAAAGCCGCACCATCATTACCAGAAGAGATTTGATTGTTGACAGAAGGGTTGGTACTCCATTGAGCCATTATGGACTGAATGAAAAACAATCCGCTAAACAATATAGCAGTTCTTTTCATAACTGAAGGATTTTGATTTACTTATAAACAAGCTGAATTTCACGTTTAATATCCTCCAGGGCAATGTCAAGAGGAAGTTTACCCTTGGAGATGGATATATCAAATATTTCCTTTACCAATTCAGAGGAAAGAGCTTGCTCACCAACCTTGGCCGATGCCTGATTTACCATTGCAATTGTTTCCTCCTTGGCATTCTTGATCAGCTCCCACGAATGTTGTGATATATACAATTGTTGTGACAGGTTGTATTCAAATTCTTCCCGAATTGTCCGGGTAAGTAAAGACTGTAATTGTAAGGCAGTTAAATCCGGATTATGCAACCGCATTACCAGGTTCGATGGATGAATCCTTTCAAGGAACAATACAAACCTTTCACAGGCTTGAAGGCGTAAGGGTAAAATAACCTTCAACCCCTCATTGCCTGGAGCATTATGAACGCCCGTCCTGCTCTGTTTCAGGTAATACCATAACAGAAAAAAGGCCCCGCCGAAAATCAATAATATCCTTAAGATTCCACCAATAAAATGCATTATCATTGGCGGATGGAACCAGTCGGGAGAGTGTGGGTACATAACAGTTTGTTTTACTTACAAATGTAGTAAAAGCATGAAAATTATCTATAATTGGTCAGGAACAATTAATAATAAAAAAAATTTAGTAGATTTGCTCTTTTTTCAAAAGCTTCATTTTCACTATTTTATATAAACAATTGCAAGCAAAATCTTTTGAATCAGATAAATGGCCAACAAGATAAAGATATATACGAAAGGTGGCGATAAGGGTGAAACCTCATTGCTTGGAGGAACCCGTGTTGCCAAATGCCATGAACGTGTTGAAGCTTATGGAAATCTTGATGAGCTGAATTCATTTATAGGATTAATACGCGATCAGGAAATTAGTTCGCACAACAAAGAAGTTTTGATCCGGATCCAGGAAAACATTTTCGTGGCGGAGTCATTGATTGCCCGTGATCCGGACAAGCAAGCCCGGGAATTGCCATGCCTCGCGGAGGATGATATAACCATTTTGGAGCGGGAGATTGATGAAATGAATGAGGAACTTCCACCCTTAAGTAATTTTATTCTGCCGGGTGGACATACAACGGTTTCTTATTGTCACCTTGCACGCACTGTTTGTCGACGTGCCGAGCGGTCGTTGATCCGGTTAGACAAAAACAGCCCGGTTGAAGAAATAATAATCCGGTTTTTGAACCGTTTGTCGGATTATCTTTTTGTGTTGGCGCGAAAAACCGGCAAAGATCTGGGTGCAGTCGAATCAACATGGAGGTCAAAAAATAACACTTGACTTTCTGATTATTTTTTTTATACTTTTGCAAAAAATTCCAAAAAAAGAAATAAATGTATTGGACACTCGAATTGGCCTCAAAACTGGAAGATGCTCCCTGGCCTGCCACCAAGGAGGAGCTGGTCGATTGGGCAATCCGATCGGGCGCTCCACAAGAAGTAATTGAAAATTTAAAGGAGATCGAAGACGAAGGAGAATCGTACGAGCGTATAGAAGATATCTGGCCCGATTATCCAACTAAGGATGATTTCTTCTTTCATGAAGACGAATACTGATCTATTTACGATTTACGATTTTACGGAATCTCTAATTTTATTCTTTTTCATTTCCCGTAAACAAAGTAAAATTCACACTTCCATAATTACGATGCTGGGAAAACCTCGGATGCTGTTCAAAACGATAGCGTATAGAATGTTCCAGTACAAGCAGTCCCTCCTTCTCAAGCAACCCTGAATCGAAAATTAAATCTGGTATCGACTCTATCCCTTCCAGATCATAAGGCGGATCAGCAAAAACCAGGTCATATTTTGAACACATCCTTTTTATGAACACGAAACTGTTGGATTTTACCGGTATAATATTTTTTGTGCCAAAATTTTCTGCCGTTTTTTTTATAAAATTGATGCATTTGTGGTTATTATCGACAGCGGTAACTTCAATTGCGCCCCGGGAAATGAATTCAAAAGCGATACTTCCGGTGCCCGTAAACAGGTCAAGCACCCTCAATGATTCAAAATCTACCAAATTACTAAGCACATTGAACAAACCCTCCTTGGCAAAATCGGTGGTGGGCCTTACCGGCAGGTTCACCGGAGGCTGTAACCGCCGGCCCCTGTGTTTTCCGCTTACAATCCGCATGAGAAGAAATTAAGCAGAGGATAATAAGACTGTGGGGGCAACTGGTTCAGGATGTAACTGTACTTGAAAGTTTCATTCCTTCGTCCAAATTCAATATGACGCACATATTTGAACAGAAGTTCAAATAACCCTGTACCCTTCTCTACATTTCCAAGCAACACAAGGGGCATCGTTTCGGGATTGAAATTTAACTGCTCAAGAACAAAAATCAAATAATATGCAACATCCTCATGATTCTGAAAAGGAAATGTATTGAAATAGCTCATCTGGCGACCGTCAAATATCATTAAGTCGAACAATTTTTCACGGACATGGATGAACACCTTGTTTGAATTGATACGGTTTTTATAATTTATCCAGATACTTTCAATAAGGACACTTGAAAAATGGACAATTTTATTATTTGGATAATAGCTCCTTATTGCTTTCAGGACAGGGACAGGTACTGCAAATACCTGATGCGAATCCATAGGCATCAAATGATCAGAGAAAGCCTGCTCCTCTTCTTTTTGCTGAAAACTGAAATTCAAATAGTTTTCTTTTTCACCTGGATCGAACAGCTGGGCAGGAATCAGGGTGCATTTTTTCCCCTCATATCCAATTTTTACCGATTTGTATGTACTCTTGAGCCAGGGTAAAGAATTGAAAACACTTCTATGAAAATCATCGAAAGAATGCTTGGGATTTTGACCGGCATGGGGTGGTTTCACATCACTTCTGATCAATTTTTGAACCCCAAGATATTTATTCAGTTTGAAATCAAGGATGCAGTATGCAAAACTGGTTTCGCTGAAAAGAATAGCTAATCCATAATTGCGGGTTTCCTGCAAATTGAATGACTCATCCAACTTGTTAATAACAACATAAAATTGATCGGCCATAATTATTTTTAAACGATGAACAGAACGCCAATCGTTAATGCAATGATAAGAAGAAAACCTGTAATCAGGTATATCCGAGCGCCTTTCCCGGCAAAAAAGCATCCGTAACCCATCTTTAGGGCATTGTTGCTGATTATTGCCTTGAATGTGGCCAATGCAACAACATCAATTGTAACTCCGTATTTTCCCTGGAATAAATTGATTAAGAAAGGATCAATATCGGTTAACCCGACAATGTACGAAAGCACGTTTAACCCGGAAGAGCCAAAACGGGTAATTACTTCATAGGTAATAAATGTGAATGCAATATAGAGTGCGGTGAAAATCAGTGCCACTTTAAACTCAAGCGGATTTTTATCCACATGGAGTTCATTATCATAGGTGCCCACCACCCGGTTTTTATAGAACAAAATGATTAACCCGATTATTAAAGTTAAAACAAACAGGGCAATGAAAAACGGCCAGACCTGATTGAATAATGGCGGACTGAAAATCAGGATCAATATCAGGATACGCAGGTACATCAAGGCAGTAGCAAAGATTATTCCCGACATATACTGGTTCAGGTGCTGGGGCTCCTTTTTGCTTTTTTTTGCCAAAATAATGGTGGTCGCTGTACTTGAATAAAGTCCACCCAGAATACCCGAAAGTATGATACTGGATTTTGGGAAAATGAATTTCTTTAACAGATAACTAATGTATGATATGGATGAAATTACCACGATGGCCAGCCATATTTTATATGGAGTAAGGCTTAATCCTTTGACTATAGGTCCATCTGGAAGAATTGGCAGGATAACACCGGCTATGATTAAAAATTTTGCCAGGGTGATGAATTCATAGCGGTCGAATTTTTGTGAGATCGAAGCAAATGTCTCCTTAAGCTCTGTGAAAATCAGTACCGTGACCACAATAAGCAGTACCATCCACTGAGGTTGGGTAATAACCAACGGTCCAATACAATAGGTTATCAATGCCACTAAAATCGTGGTTGCCCCATAATCTTTAAAATCCCGTATATGATAATAATATGAGATTCCCATGATCATGGCCAGAACCAGTCCTCCTCCGGCGAATAAAAATCCATGCTGCCAATCAAGAATGTATAGTAAAAATCCAAGAATTCCAATAAAAGTAAAGGTACGGTCGGTGCCAAAGGTATGGTCGGCATCATGAGCCTGACTATGAAGACGTCGTTGCGACAACCCGATCAGCAACGAAAACAGGGTGACCAGCGCGAAGTTGATCAGGGTTTTAGGAACGGTTCCGATGATTTCCATGAATATTTACAATTTTAGATTTACGATTTGGGATCTACGATGTTTGATTCAGGATGTCAAATTTTGGAATTTCCTTCAGAAAAGTATACTGTTTTTTCTGATGATCGATTTTACAGGCATAATGAGCCAATCCATTTGTAACAACAAGATAATCAACTGCCAACGTCATATTGTACATGGCTACCTGGTCAAAAACAGTCTGGGTAATCTCAACAGAAGAGGCTTTGCATTCAACCACAAGGCAAGGATTTCCATCAGCCAGGTATGCCAGTACATCAAATCGTTTCTTCATCCCGTTATAAATAATGGCAGCTTCGACAACAATCAGTGAGGCCGGAAAGCCCAGATGAGTGATCATGTATTGGACGAAGCTCTGGCGGACCCATTCTTCCGGGGTAAGCCTGACGAATTTTTTCCGGATATCATCGAAGATTTCCTGTTTCCCGTTTTTCCCCTCTCGGAATCGGGCTGAAAATACCGGTAAGTTTAGTTGTTGCATGATACTTCAGATACAAATGTACATGACATTTTTCAATTTCACCCTAACAGATAAAAATCTGACAAATCCTGTATCTTTGCTCCGATATTTGATTTCAATGGTGCGGAAATTGATTGTTAAGGCGCTAAAATTAATTATTGTAAGATGAAAACAAAAAAAGAGATTGTTGATGATTGGTTGCCACGTTATACCGGAACGACCCTTGATGAATTCGGTGATTTTATCCTCCTTGCAAATTTTAACACTTACCTCGATCTTTTTTCCAAATGGTACAATGTTCCGATAAAGGGAAAAGACAAAGCCATGCCTAGTGTTACTTTTGAACGCATTACCCTGATCAATTTCGGAATGGGCAGTCCGAATGCAGCCACCATCATGGATTTACTGAGCGCTGTAAAGCCAAAAGCCACATTATTTATGGGCAAATGCGGCGGACTGAAAAAGAAATGCAAAGTGGGCGACATGATCATTCCTATCGCTGCCATCCGTGGAGATGGAACATCAGATGATTATTTTCATGAACGCGTTCCAGCATTACCGGCATTTAACCTCCAGAAGATCATGTCGACAGTTATTTACAACCATAATAAAAACTACTGGACAGGAACGGTATATACTACAAACCGCAGGGTGTGGGAATATGATGAACATTTCAAGAAGCATTTACGTGAAACCAGGGCCATTGCTATCGATATGGAATCGGCTACTTTGTTCATGGTCGGGTTTGCCAATGAGATTCCGACCGGGGCCATCCTCCTCGTTTCAGACCAGCCTATGGTAGGCCGTGGAATCAAAACCCAGGTCAGCGATAAAAAGGTAACCCAGAAGTATGCTGAGGATCACCTTCGTATCGGTGTTGAAACAATGAAAGACCTTATTGATAAGAAATTACTTGTTAAACATCTGAGATTCGATTAACAACGTTGATTTCCTGGTTGGATTCCTGACCTTGAACGGAAAACATTACTACCCTATGGCAGGCAAGAGCGATATCACTTTTGACCAACTTCTCGGAGACCTGAAAAATAAGATTTACTATCCTGTTTATCTTCTCCATGGAGAGGAATCCTATTTTATTGATGCTGTCTCGGATTTTATTGAGCATAACGTTTTGAATGAACTTGAAAAAGAGTTCAACCTTACCATTGTTTATGGAAAGGATTCCAATGTTTTCACATTAATGAGTTATGCCAAGCGTTTCCCAATGATGGCGAATTACCAGGTGCTGATTGTAAAGGAGGCTCAGGATTTGGATAAGATTGAAGATTTTCAATCGTACATGGAAAATCCGCTGACCTCTACAATTCTGGTTTTGTGTTATAAATACGGAAAACTTGATAAGCGGAAATCTCTTTATAAAGCAATTGAAAAAATCGGAGTGACATTTGAATCGGCGCAGCTTTACGACAATAAAATCCCAGACTGGATCGATAAATATGTGAGCCAGAGGAAGTATTCGATAACACCGAAGGCCGCTGCCATGCTCACCGAATTTCTGGGCGCCGATCTGGGAAAGATTGTTAATGAGATTCAGAAATTACTTATCAATATTCCGGCCGGGTCGGAGATCAGCGAAGAATATGTGGAGAAAAATATCGGGATAAGCAAAGACTATAACGTGTTTGAATTGCAGAAGGCGCTTTCAAAAAAGGATGTGCTGAAGGCGAACCAGATCATTCTGTATTTTGCGGCCAATCCCCGCGAAAACCCCTTGGTTAAGGTGATTCCGATTTTATATTCTCATTTCTCGAAAGTTCTCCTTTATCATTTCCTCCCCGATAAATCGAAGAACGCTGTTGCAGCAGCCCTATCCGTTAATCCATTTTTCGTTGCTGATTATCAGCAAGCCGCGAAGAGTTTCCCGGTTAGTAAAACAGTCTCCATCATTTCGCTGCTTCGTGAATACGACCTCAAGTCAAAGGGTGTTGATAATGCATCAGCAAGCGATGGTGAACTTATGAAGGAATTGGTATTTAAGATTCTGCATTAATAGTTCATAGCCAGCTGCCAATTCTTATCCTTCAACGCGGTAATTAAACTCTGACGACCGGTAAGTTTCTTCAATGATCTGGCTGTATTTCTCTATGATGAATTTGCGGCGGAGTTTTAGTGTAGGCGAAATTTCGCCTGATTCGGTGGTCCATTCAGCATCAAGCAGCCTGATTTTCTTTATTCTATCCGTTTGATCGAGATCCTGATTAAATCTTTCAACCTCCTGTTTGATCCTCCTTATAACTTTCGGGTTGTTCACAGCCTTTTTTCTGGAACCATAAGCGATATGTTTTACCTCACACCAGTTTTGCAGGTACTCAAAATTCGGGATTATCAAGGCCGCTGCATAATTACGGTTTTCGCCAACTACCATGATATGTTCGATAAATGGTGATTCCTTAATCCTCTGTTCGATTGGCTGTGGTGCAATATATTTACCACCCGAGGTTTTAAAAATTTCTTTTTTACGATCAGTGATCTTCAGGAATTTACCATCTTCAATCACACCAATATCTCCTGTATGGAACCATCCATCGGCATCGATAACCTCAGCTGTTTTTTCGGGCCGGTTCAGGTAGCCCATCATGATATTAGGCCCTTTGCAAAGGATCTCTCCATCTTCGGCAATTTTCATCTGGTTTCCTGTAAGCAGCGTACCCACCGTGCCGAATTTCATACATCCGGGTTCAAACCTGTAACATGTAACGCCAGGCGAGGTCTCGGTAAGGCCGTATGCTTCAATTATTGGAATCTTTGCCGCCCAAAAAATTCTTGCCAAACGCGGATGTAACGAAGCGCTGCCCGAAACGATGAATTTCAGCTCTCCGCCCAAAGCTTCGCGCCACTTACGAAAAACAAGCAGGTTGGCAATAAAGAGTTTCACATCATAAACCCAACCACGGGCATGATCCAGTTCATATTTGTGCCCTTGCCTCAGCGCCCAGAAAAACAGTACTTTCATCGGCAGGGGCAACTTGCGGCCCTTTGCAACAATCTTGTTGTATATTTTTTCGAAAACCCGCGGCACTGATGCAAATCCATGTGGCTTCACCTCCCTGATATATTCCCCAAGTTCATCTATGTTCTGAACATAAAAAACCGAAACGCCAAAAGATTGATAAACATAACCTGCGGTTCGCTCGTAGACATGACAAAGTGGTAAAAAACTCACCGCCCGGTCGTGCATTTTCAAAGGTGGAATTTCAGCCAGGGCTTTATAATTAGTGACAAAATTATTATGCGACGACATCACTCCCTTTGGCCGGCCTGTCGTTCCGGATGTATAAATGACCGTTGCCATGTCGCCCGGTGAAATAGTTTGTTTTATGACTTCAAGTTCCCCGGGATTGGGGTGCTTTTTTCCCAGCTCTATTATTTCCTTCCAATTCCTGATCCCTTTAACCGGCTCAATAGAAAAAACTGCTTTTAATCCCGAAATTTCAGATATTAAATTTTTGATCCGACTATAAATTTCATTGTCTGAAAAGATCAGGTATTCAATCGCGGAATCTTTAAAAATATAACGGTAACTTTCTTCGCTGATAGTCGGATAAACAGGAATCTGAATGGCGCCGGTTTGAAGAATTCCCATGTCAAAAAAATTCCATTCCGGACAATTATTCATAACAGTGGCAATCCGGGTGCCTTTGGAAATGCCAAGGGACAATAGACCCAAACTGATCATATTACTATAATGAACATATTCATTGGCAGAGAAATGCAGCCAGGCGCCATCCTTTTTAATATTGAAAAGGTCCTCGATGGATTTATATTCATCCTTATATAATTCCAGAAGATCAAAAATCCGAGTTATTGGTTTCATATTATCCAAACGAAAAAAATGATGGTTTATTCAAATAGTTTTGCAATTTTATCTTCATATTTTTTCGCGATGACATTTCGCTTAAGCTTCATTGTAGGAGTAATTTCCCCGGTATCGAATGTCCACTCTGAATCGAGCAAATCCCAACTCTTGATTTTTTCTGTATCACCGAAGCATTTGTTATACTTGTCAACTTCAGTCTGAAACCTTTTCCTTAAACGCGGTAAATTTATCATTTCAAGATTCGTAGTGTATTCAATTTCCTTGACGGTACAATAGGATTTTAGAAAATTGAAGTCGGGAACAATCAGCGCCCCGGCAAACTTCTGGTTTTCTCCCACAACCACGAGTTGGTCGATAAACAATGATTCTTTGAAAGTATCTTCGATGGGCTGTGGACTTATATATTTGCCAAAGGAGGTTTTAAAAAGTTCTTTTTTTCTTCCGGTGATTTTCAAATGGCCTTGGGGTTCAATTCTGCCCAGGTCGCCTGTATGGAACCATCCATCGGCTCCAATGACTTCACTTGTCATTTCAGGCTCCTTGAAGTAACCTAACATAACATTCGGCCCTTTGCATAAAATTTCTCCATCGTCGGCAATTTTAACCTGAACTCCCTCTACAACTTTTCCAACAGTTCCGAACATCATTCCATTTTCGGTAAGGTCGTTAACTGAAATCACCGGTGAAGTCTCTGTTAAACCATATCCTTCCAACACATTGATGCCGGCACAGGTAAACATCCTGGCCAAACGCGGCTGTAACGCGGCGCCACCTGATACCACCAACAAGTGCTTCCCACCAAGGGCATCGCGCCATTTTGAATAAACCAGCTTGTCATAGAGTTTGCGTTTCAATTCATAAAACCAGCCATTGGCGCCATTTAGTTCATATCTTAAGGCAAGATGCATCGCCCAGAAAAATATCCATCGTTTCAGGCGGGGAAGCTTGTGCCCGGCAGCAAACAATTTATCATAGATCTTCTCTAATAAGCGTGGCACCGTTGACAAGATATCCGGTTTTACATCCTTCATGTTTTCTGTGATGGTTCCCAGGTTCTCGGCATAATATATTGAAAAGCCAAGATAATGATAAAGGTAATTCAACATACGTTCATAAACATGGCATAATGGCAAATAGCTCACAGCTTTGGCCTCTTCACCGAAGGAAGGAATATAGGCACAAACCTTAAAATCCGAAATAATGTTATGGTGAGAAAGCATCACCCCTTTGGGATTTCCGGTTGTGCCTGATGTATATATGATAGTTGCCAGATCGGAGGGTAATATTGCCGCTTTTCGATCCTCAAGCACTGTTCGGTTTGCATTTTGTTTTCCAAGATCAATCAGTTCATTAAGATGTTTGTGCTCCTGATGGTCCTTGTATGTAAAAATCCCTTTGATATTGTTCATTTCCGGTAAAATATGATCAATTTTACGTAATAGGTCCTGACCGGAAATGAAGACATAGGTCACCTCCGCATGGCTCAGGATGTATTTGTAATCCGATTCACTGATTGTCGGATAAATTGGTACATGTATCGCCCCAACCTGGAGAATTGCCATATCCACAAAATTCCATTCTGCCCGGTTTGAGCTGATTTGTGCAATTTTATCACCCGGTTGAACACCCAATGCAAGAAATCCAAAGCTTATGTTGTCAACGATTTCCCTGTACTGTTTAATGCTGTATTTTACCCATTCTCCATTTTCCTTAGAGGCCACAACGTCTTCTTTGGGCTTAAATGTAGCTTCATGATAAGGCAAAAGATCAAATATGCGGGTTACTTCCATAACATTTCGAATTTAATTAATGTATAAATCAGAATTTTATGCAATGATAATTAAAATTATAAAGGAAAAAACAAATGAGCGCTCAAGGTAGTTTGAAAATGATAGACCCTGTCAGATATAAAATTATTGATAAATGGCCGGCAGTAAGAGAAAATGAATTCATTGAGCGAAATGCAATTAGTTCCAGTGCCAGCAGGCGAATAAGTTTTAACCCATACCCCTCATTAATAGCCAATTATAAAATTCCGGCTATAACAACCTTTCTAACAATCACCTCTTTGCCGTTCTTTAAAGCCAGGTAATAAATCCCGGCAGGCAGTTCGCCAAATTGAAGGGTTAGATGATTTTTTCCGGGAGAAATGGTTTGATCGGCAAATGTTTTCACCAATTTACCGGAGGTCGAGTAAAGCGCTGGTTTCAGATGAACGGGTTTTTCCGCAACTATTTCCAAAGTGCCCGCATTGTGTACCGGACTCGGAAAGATATTTCCAACCTGCATCTGGCTATTTACAGGCGATTCAGCCAGGCCAGTTGCAGGATTGAAGTAAGCGCTGTATACTCCATTACCATGTGTGCCAATGGCAATAAAACCATCGGTTTGGCGGGCATCTATGTCATCAACTATCACATTTCCGATAGAATTGGCCCCTTCTTTTACCCACACGGTTGAGTCCCCATTCAGTTCTCTGGTTGAGAACAATCCGCTGGAAGTTCCTGCAAAAATGATTTTTGTACCCTGGAAAAATAGTTTTTTTGAGCATCTTATTGATGGCCCGTTTCCAGTCCCATCAACGAACTGCTCGAGGTTTCCCCCGACAGCGATCCATGATAAACCGCCATCGGTGGTATGAAACAGGCTTTGAACGCCATAGTTTGAGAAGGTGACCATTACATGACCGGCATTATCGGGATCGACATCGATATACGAAATAAACGCATTTACAGGGAAGTTCGTACCGGTAATTTCCACCGGGAAAGGATTTCCCTGGTTTGCATTATCCAGACGGAACAATTTACCGAGACTGGTTCCATAATAAACCCGGTTGGGAGGAAACACAGAAACGGCCAGGTAACTTATAACTGCTGCACTCCCCACATCCACATTGCTCAGATGATTCCACCCGGTATTCCGCAGGCTTGTATCGTAGGCGGCAGCTTTCATGTTCTCCTTACGCCATATACTTGAAACGGTAGGCAGGTAAAATGTCGCGTTTGTAACCGGGTCCAGCGCAATGTTCTGGTAAAAAGGAAAAAGAGAGTTGCTTCCCATCACCGGGTCATAATATTTCAAAAGGGTATCGGGAAGTTGTGGGAAGATGTCCTTGGTATGCATTTCATTATCGAACCGGGTTGTCCAGATATTTCCGCTGTAAGCTGAAATGACGCAATACTCCCAGTTGCGCGCAACAGCAGTGGCAAATCCATCATAACAGATATCGATGTCGAACCACAGTTCTGAGGGATTATCGGTAATGGTATAATACCAGTTGTTATCCTGTAATCCGCCAAGTACCCAGTCATCCCCTTTTGAACCATGGTCAATAGCAATGCTGTAGAACTGCGTTGTAGTAAGCTTGTTATTCAGTCTGGCCCAGGTCATATTAGCGCTGTCGGCCATGCAATTTTGGGTGATGTAAATTCCGCCGTCATTGGCCACAAACATCTTCGACGGATCGGATGGGAGAAAAGTTACCGCATGCTGGTCGGGATGCAGCTGATTAGGTGAGTCCATGTCGTAAGGATAACCTCCCACATAAGTCGACATCAGGCTGTCGGCAAAACCGTTCTCTGACCGGTACATATTCATCCCGCCAATAAAGACCACATTTTCATTATCGGGCTTGACTCCCATTGAAAAACAGTATCCTCCATAAACAACAAGAGAAAAAGGGAAACTGTTCATGTTACCGTTGCCACCTCCCGGGATTCCATGGGTGCGGTTTTCCCAAGTAGCCGAATCGGATGATTGATTCCATGTCATTTTCCAGAAAGTATTCAAAGTATTCGTATAGCCATTAAATGGATTGAGGTCAGGGTTCTGGGATTCGGTAAAGAGATACATGACTTTATCATTGGAAGGCGCCAGGGCCAGACGGGTAACGCGGTTATCGGTCGGGAAGCCGTTCGGAGTGATTTTTTTCCAGTTTTTCCCATCAGCCGATCTCCAGATACCGGCTTTTCCGGGAGGTTGTACTGCCATACAAAAGCTACCCAAGGCGGCGTACAGAATGCCATCTGAAGTTATAGCCACATCAACGCCAAATGATTTGTTTGCAAGGTCGCCAAGTACCAATTCCCAGCTTGCTCCGCCATTCTCCGAACGCATGATGGCGCCATAGCAGGCGGCATAAACAATATCTTTATCCATCCTTAAGGGGTCGGTTACGATTCGCCAGACCCCCTGAAAAATTTCCTGCAGGTTGGCTGGTGATCCTCCCTGGGTTGAAACTAACGGCTGCCAGGTTGCCCCATTGTCGGTCGATTTATAGATCCCATTTCCAATTCCAATAGTTCTTGCATTGGTGCTGATGTTCCGGTCGGTCGTACTGAGCATTTCACCGGTACCATAATACCAGATATTATGCTTGCCCGGTCTTTTATCCTGTACAATACAGGTGGCGCTTTGTTCAGCATCGGGGGCCGTGGTTTTATGCCAGTTTTGTCCCTGATCGAATGATTCCCACATACCGCCCGAAGCGCTGCCAGCCAAAAGGTGGTTCTCGTTATCCACATCAATCGCGATGCAAAGCATACGCCCTCCTATGTTTGCAGGCCCACGCCATGTCCACGACTGGCCCTCGCCTTCGGGATAACGGGGCAACTTATCGGTAAATGCAAGTTCACGTGAACGGATCCCAACCGGAATAATTCCGGTGTTTGGATCTTTTAGTTTCATAAACTGGTAACCGGCTTGCATGGCCAGCAGGCCATCTTTAGACATTTTTTTCTGTTCATTCCGGATTCCTGATTTTTTTGAAATATTATCAGGTAAGTACATCTTCAGAAGAAACAAACCGAAAATTGAGAGCGCAAAGGCCGCCAAAAAAATCGAGAGGAATAAGAACTTTTTCATAAAAAAGGATTGTATGATAATCTGTTTTTTTATAAGCAGATAAAACTACAACATACAAACCTCAATGTCAAGGAAAATTAATATCGGATTCACATTGTAACTTCAAATTAACTGCAACCGAATACAGGCAAAATGAATATGGCCTGATCCCAGGTATCACTTTCTTAAGGTGATAATAAGGTCATGCCCGTTCTCAGCAAATTTCGTGGCAATTGCCTTCCCAAAACCCGCAGTGGCGCCTGTGATAAATATTGTTTT
>JBAXKG010000014.1:0-54509 GCA_037137455.1 Bacteroidota bacterium | reverse complement strand
TGCGTTCCTTACGGCACTCGATTTCTTTCATTGGTACGATTGGGCGCTTTCCGTTATTCTAGGGGTATTGATTGTAGGTTTGTTGGCCTATAAAACGACAAGCCGCCAGAAAAGAGCGGATCATGAAAGCGTGAAAACCAAATAATATCAACCACCGGATGAAAACGTATCTGTTCGTTATCCTGATGCTCACAGGGAGTTTCTCCACCCTGGCGCAGGAAAGTACCAGTGTGCAAACTGCCAAAACCCGGCCCTTCTTTGTTGGTGCCTCCTATTCATTCATGTCGGTCGACATGAAACTCAACTCGCTTTCGCTCCATTCAATCTGGTATGGATCGGATCTGGGAACCCGCGATTTTGAATCCGATGAAATTGACAACCTCAATGGTTTTGTCGACCGGCATTCCAATGTCAACGCGCTCAGCCTTGAAGCCGGCATGAATTTCATCAGCAACCCTGCGGTCAGATGGAAATTTTCGGGAACCCTGCTTTTAGGGATTGCACAGAACCTGACCACAGTCCGAAACAATGAGACCGGGGTTCAGGAGTATTCGTTTAATTCGGGTTTTTCAAAACCCTGCCTGGGACTGGGTTTTAACTTTGGGTACCAGTTTACCCCGCACTGGAGCCTTTCTCTCCGTCCATATGTGGTTGGCACCATGGGCACCATCACCAATATCAGTGACCAGGTCAACCCCGATCCGGTCAACTTTACCTCCGTCAAGAAAGACAAATTCAGCACACTCTATCTCCGGAGCAGCCTGATGGCCGGTTACACAGTCGGACCTGTGACGATCATGGCCGGACCAGGTTTCTATTATCTCTGGGCAAAACACAAATACAGCCGCGAATACACGAATATCAACGACGGGCAAACCATCACCGAAGAGGCTATCTATGTGCTTGTGCCCCGTTCGTTCTTAGACGGAAGCGTGGCCGTGAGCTGGAAAATCATCCCTCAGCTGACGCTCCAATTGCATGCCGGAATTGGTAAGGACATCATGGTTGACGGTGGACTTCACTACAATTTTTAATCAAAGCTAATGGAGAACAGATCATGAAAACATTGATACATTTTATTTTAATGCTCATCCCGCTTTTCGGGTTTGGTCAGTCGCTTATTCCTGAAGCACACTGGAACGACGGTAACGACCGCCCCTGGTGTGATAAGGGGATCGGCACCGCCTTTACTTCCAACAATGGCATCCTGACATCGTTTAATTATCAGGGAAACGGCACCCGCGGTGGCGGTCATGTTTACATGTACACCATCGATGAGGCCTTGAAAACCAGCCAGACCGATTTGAGCAATGTCAAAATGAGTGATTTCAAACTGGGACCTTCGGCCGACCACGACAACCGTCTTGAATTCAAATTTCCGGGAGAAAGCAATTCCTATGATGAGGGACCGGCGTTGGGCAGGGCCTTCTTCTTCCAATATGAAACGCAGATCTGGTATTTTATCCATATTCGTTCGGCCCACCAACCGGATGGTCAAAGTGAACCCGATAACGATAGTTATGAATGTTTTGCCCGGATTCCCGACAACACCGACATGAAGTGTTTTACCTATTACAATACCCTGAAACCGGTTTCAACGGTGCTGAAACAGGGAGCTTTTCAGCTTGACAGCCTGGTCTATTTTCTGGCATGGGACAAGTCAGTAACACCAAACCGCTGGCAAATACAGGAATACAGGCTCGACAGTACCGACAGCCATTTCAAATCCAATAACAATACCATTGTCTATACATCCTTAACCTATCCCTATCTCGGAGGAATTTATTCCAGAATCGACAGCCTCGGAAATACCTACTTTCTGACAACCTTTTATGATCAGGCCGGTAACTGGCAGGTCGGCAAACTGATTCCGGATATTTCATCAGGTAAAAGAATCTTCCGCTGGGAATTGATACTGGATAACAGCCATTCCAGCCCCTTCACATCCACCATTGCTGCAACTGCGCTCTTCGACGGAACGATCAAAGGAAACCGGGTGGCTTCCGACATTCCGAATAAAGCTGAATCCGACCGGCTGATCCTCATCGGTGAGTGCCGTGACAAATCCAGCGACGGTTATTATCATGTTCAATATGGTGAATATCATTTCAATAACGATAACCTGATCCTGGACGGCAAGGGAGAGTTGGCTCTTCCCGCCGTTACTGGACCCTATAAAGTAAGTGATTATTATCACCTGTATGCCAGTTATATGCTGTTGCCCAAAGATTACAAAACGGTGATGAGCGGTACCGACGGGTACCAGCAATACATGTGGCTGCTCTATCCCGATCATGACAGGCATTTCAATGCGGCCATGTATCAATCGGATTTCTGGTGTGTGAGTCCTGACTATGAATACAGTCCCGACCTGGATAATGACGTGAAGTATCCGGGCATAAGCACCCTGTGGACCCTGACAGGGATTGTGGATGGCCCTCCGCCTGTCTCTATGAACTGGCATAAGTGGGATTCCACCTGGGGATACCCTGTCGCTCCTACCATGATTGAATTGGAATCAGAGAGTTTTGGTGCCACTGAATTCACTACACAAACGGAGAATGGATGGAGCGCCGGCCTGAGCGTCGATGTGGAGAGTAAACAACAGAGCTATAACATGCAGGGCTCAATCGGTTTTAAACTGAAATTCTCCCAAACTTTTGAGAAAACCGTATCCAGCTCCGAAACCCATCAAGTGACCTATACGACCCCTATGGGGCTGGAGGAGGAATCGCAGGAGTATGGCTATTTTCTGTATGTCGTGCCGGAGATCAAACGGTTCTCCTTCTCCTTGTTTCCCTGGTGGGATGATCCCTCGAAACAGGATTATCCGATTGATGGTTCCTTTCAGTATCTTTTTCAGACCATCGCCAATAAACCTGTCAAGTATCCAAAACCCATCAGTGAGACACCATTCAACATCGCAGAACCCAATGCACCTGCCATGGAAGACTGGTATTTTGACAAAGGCCGTGAGTTTCTGATAGAACAGGCCGGTCTCTGGGATCTTGATCCTGTCCTGAACCTGACATGGGACAGTCCGGGAGCCGGCGGATATGGAACCATCGAGACCAGCGAAGAGCAAAAACAATCGGATTCACAAACCAATAGCTGGGATTTTGAAGTTGAAGCCGGATATACTGAAAAGATACCGAAAGTATGTTTGATTGATATCAAAGTATCGACCGGATACAGCGGCAGCCTGATGAGCGAAACGAGCACAGTGTCAGAATTTGGTAAAAAGATATTTGCATCCCTCGAACAACTTTCCGTACAAAGCTTTGGCGTTAATATAGGTTACCTCAGCGTGGATTTATATCTTTTTACGAATGATGTAAATCCGAACTGGTGGTTTTACGAGGGTTTGAATCATCAAAAGCCGTTCTATCTGGCCTGGGTGGTGACCGATGCCGAGAAATCACTGATCCCTGTATCTCCTCCAAACGGGAAGCAGATCAATCAGAACGATTTGTTATTCACCTGGCGTCCTGACCATGGGACCTTGGGCGATTACGAGCTGGTGATCGCAAAATCTACTCCCATTGCCAAAACCAGCATTATCTACCGGAAAAAAACAGGGGAAGCAACTGAAGCTTCCACAGCAGATTTTCAACCTGAACCAGGGGTTACCTACTACTGGAGCGTTAGAGCCCGCGATGAGAAAGGAAATTTAATCCATTCCCCGATGTCCAGTTTCTCCATCCCGAAAGAGGAGGAACAACCCTCGTCTTCACCTAAGTTAGTTACAGTGATTTCCTCCAATCCTGGCACCAAAGAGGATATACGCATTGTCGTAAACCCCCTGGCCGACGGACCGGTCAGCCTGTCACTTATGAACCTGAGCGGAATAGAAGTTTACCGGCTGGAGGTTACAGGAACCGCCAACCAGGTCGTCCCCTTCTCGTTTGCAGGAACTCACCTGGCGCCCGGACTCTACTTTGCTGTCATTCAATCCGGCGGTGAGCGCGTCATAAAAAAAATCGTCATTAATTGACATAAGAAGTATCATCGGGGAAACAGACCATAAGATGGTAAAATTCAAAATGGCGAAACAGTTTTCACCATTTCGCCATTTCACCATTTCGCAATTTATTTCTGTAGCGGGAACGAGAGTTGAACTCGTGACCTCCGGGTTATGAATCCGACGCTCTAACCATCTGAGCTACCCCGCCGGAATTGAGGGTGCAAAGATAGAATTTATTTTCTCCAAAAACCCGTTTTATCGATTTGAACTATAAAAATGAAGATAGATGTTTATCATTTCATCAACATTATTATTCCAATCATAGTATCTTTTGACCCGCTCCCGGCCATTTTTGCCCATCTGCTTTCTGAGTTGCACATCGAAAAGAAGTTTTTCAAAAGATTCCACACTTTTTTCAATATTTTTTGGAGGGACCAATAACCCTGTCACCTGGTTATCAACCACCTCTTTTAAACCGCCTATGTCTGTTACCACAACCGGCAATTCACAGGCCGATGCTTCAATTACAGCTACTCCGAAGCTTTCACTATCGCTGATTGACAAAGCTGTATAAATATCAAGCATATTCAAAAAATCCGGAACCTCTTCGTGCTGAATTTTTCCAGTGAAAATAACTTCATTTTCTAACCCGAGTGAATGCGTTTGCTCTTTTAAAGATGTTTCAAGCGTGCCGCTTCCAACGATCAGTAATTTCAGTGGTAGCTCCGGATATTTTAAATGAAGTTTTTGGAAAACTGCAATCAAATAATCTATGCCATATTTTTTTTCTAATGCTTTAATAGTGCCGATAATTATTGAATTCGGAGGAAAAAGACTTTTTACCGGGTAGCGCTTAAACCTGTTAAGGTCGACTCCAAATGGGGTGATATAAATTTTTTTGTCAGTGTATTTCTGAGTCTCCGCGGCCATCACATGACTTGTAGAAAGAATCCGGTCGGCTTTCTTAAGATTATATCTGATCAACATTCTGGAAAATAGTGAACTGCCGGGGAAATCATAAATATCACTTCCCCATACCGAAAGGATATACGGATGAAACCCGGTTAAACTGCCCAGAAACCCGTAGCTGGATGCATAATGTGCATGAACGATGTCAGGAGCGAATTTGCTGATACATTTTCTTAGGGAAGGAAATGCTTTTAAATACTTGATTTTATATTTTAACCCCACAGATGAAAGATCCTGATCAAAATTTCCAGGGTGAAATATTTCGATATTTTGTAATTCCTGATTTGAGGTCGTTAACTTGTTCAGACTGAACACTGCAATGTCTATTCCTTTAATTTTCAAAGAAATCGCCCACTTCTGCGTGTGTATCGAATTAATGTCGGCTAATAGCAGGACTCTCAAGGATTATTTTTTGAATAATGTTTGAATAAATACTTTGCAATATAGGGGAAATGATCCGGGCGCATTAAAAAGCAGGTAAAGCATCTGGATTGGACGAATAATGATGTACTCCCAACCGGCATTGTACTTATTGTAAAACTTTTTAAACGATTTTTCGATGATGAATGCGCGCTGTTTGTCACTCCATATCTGATGTGTCACTCCTTTTCCAATGTGGATAAGCCTTGTATCGGCATAATAAACAGGGATTTTGTATTTATGGGCAATGTAAAAAAAATCGAGATCTTCAACATACATGAAATAATCTTCAGGCCAGCCACCGATTTTGCGAAATGCCTCAGTTTGAATGATGATGCTGGCGCCAAGGTTCCAAAAAGCTACAATTGACGATCCCATAATATACCTGGCAATATTTCCGATCCTTGGAATCAGGTGTCTGTTTTTCTGGAGATTTCCTGTAACGTCAGTTAAACTTGTCACATAAATTGCTGATTTCCGGGTTCCGAGAATATTCTTGTACTCATCGGCCAGCGACTTATTAATAATGATATCGGGGTTGAGGAAGTGAAGAAATTCTCCGGTAGCCTGTTTGGCAGCAAGATTATTGGCTTTTGCAAATCCCAGGTTTTCTTTTCCTGAAATGATCCTGATCCGGGGGTCAATGTTCAATGATGAAGCAGATTCATCGGATGAAGCGTTATCGTAAATAATCACTTCAAAATCCACATCAATATTACTGCATATACTTTCAATACAGTTTCTGAGCAACTCCCCCGAATTGAAGTTGACAATGATGATGCTCAGTCTGGCAAAGGCTGTATTTTTGCTGACTGTCATTTCTTTTCCAGTTCAAATGATAATTCGTGAGCAGGGATCACTAAACTTACGGTTCCCTCATAAAATTCCTGCATGAAAACAGATGTATTAAAAATAATCCCGTAGACCTTACGAAACAGGTTGATGAATTTAAATGGCGAATAAAAGATGATTTTTTGCCTGGTGATTTTAAAGTTAATCTCCTTTTGATAATGAAGAACTTTTCTGCGATAAGGAGTATCTTGGGCAAAATAGCAGAATGAATAGAGTCCGAATGTAGTTTGATGAGTGTAGTCACTGTAATAATAAGGGTTCGAGAAATGAGGCACAGTGCCGATTTTTTTCCCGCCCGGTTTTAATACCCTGAATATCTCAGTCATAAAAAAGGATAAATCGGGCAAATGTTCAAGGAGATGAAAAGAATATATGATGTCAACGCTGTTATCGGGTAAAAATGGCAAACCATTCTCCAGGTTGCAAACAATATCAACAGTAGCATGGTCTGCCTGATCGATGCCAATGGCGTTTTTTATCTGTTTGGATGATCCGCAGCCAAGTTCAATCACAACCGTTTCCATTAAGGAAAGTTTTGAAAGAATGTCGTTTTTATCAATTATTTTCATGAGTGAAAGCCTTTTTAGCCGAACTGACAATCCACAATATTACTGCTATGGAATAGCAACTCAGGATCGCAGACAAAAATATGAAACCAGTTATTGCACTATTAAAAAATATTGCTCCGGTCAATACTGCAATGATCATTGATATGGCCCCGATCATCGAAATATAAAACATATGCCTGGTTTTTCCGATTACAAGAGGAGTCTGAGATATTGTATACCTTATAAAATCAAAAAAGAACCAGGGCGCAAGGATACGGGCAATTTCTCCGGATTCGCGCCATGAATCCCCAAAAATAAAACTTATAAGCCATGGCCCGATTGTTAATAGCAAAATTAAAACCGGAAGGGCTATGAATATTGACATTTTGATTGTTTTTTTTAGCACCTCAGTGATATTTCTATTCTGGGCGAATCGTTCTGAGGCATCTTTGTAATAGACCTGGCAGAGTGAAGTCCCGATCAGCCACATCGGCGCCTGAAGCAAGCGCTGGGAAAGGGAATACCATCCGACAATTTCAGAAGAATAAAAAGCCTGTAACAGAAAAACAATACCATATAATTGAATCAGCTCCACGAGCATTTGAGGGGTATTTGCGAGGGGGAGTTCCTTATATCGAATGGCAAGTGTTTTATATACGGAGCGATCGTTATGGCTTAAATATTCACTGTACTTACTTAAAATCACACTGATAAAAAGGATATTAAAAAAAAGTAATCCCAGAAAATTTCCAATCAACAAACCCCAAACGCCAAGCCCGATAAACCCCAGGTACAAAGTACAAAGGTTATTTCCAACCGAGTTCACCACCTTTGAAAATGCAAGTATTTTATAATCTTTATGCCGGTTGAACCAATGCTGGAATACATTTCCGGCAGACAGCAGTAGTACCATTACCGGAATTACATAAAGCCAGTTTTTAAAGGCTTGATAAATCAGCGAGGATTTCAAAAACCATATGTTGAAAACGAATATACCAATCGCAATCCCGAGGCACATAATAAAAGCGGTACCCAATGAAATAAAAACCAGGTTAACAGCATTTTTATCTTCTTTGGGCAAAACAATGGCCATTTCGTACCGGAGTGTGGCTATTAAACCGAATCCGCCTACTATGGAAATTATGAAAGTAAATGTCCCGAAATCTGCTGGTGTATATAACCGTGTGATAATTGGAGACACCAGAATTGAAATGGCCTGCGCAACAGCAGTGCCGGCAACCAGTTTAAAGGAGTTTTTAATAAATTCGGATCTGTTCCGGAGAATTTTTATCATGCTATCTTTTTTCCTTTGTCATGTATGCCTATCCGATCCAGATCGTTTTAATATTAACAAATTCCTTTATCCCATATGAGGCCAGCTCACGTCCATACCCCGATTTTTTGATTCCGCCAAAAGGCAGCCTCGGATCCGATTTCGTCATTCCATTTACGAACATTGCACCGGTGTCAACTTTCCTGGCAATTTCTTCACCGCGTTGCAAATCACGTGTCCAAACACAACCACCTAGCCCAAAATCTGAATCATTGGCAACGAGTATGGCTTCGGCTTCGTCCTGAACAGTAATCAATGAAACAACCGGCCCGAATGTTTCCTGTGAATAAACAGGCATTCCCTTAATGACATCTGCAAGTATTGTTGGTTCATAATAGCAGCCAATCCGGTCGGGACGGCGCCCTCCTGTCACCAGTCTGGCGCCTGCAGCAATTGAAGCATTTACTTGCTGTTCAATTTCATCAACAAGATCGGGCCTTGATAACGGGCCAACATGTGTCCCTGGATCAAGAGGATCGCCTATGCGTAGCGCTTCAAATGCTGATTTCAAAGCTGATTCAAACTGCCGGGAAATCGCACTCATCACGATAAATCTTTTGGCTGCAATGCAACTCTGTCCCTGGTTGATCATCCGTGCAGTTACGGCCGTTTTAACAGCTGATTCAAGATCGGCATCTTCCAGAACAATAAACGGATCAGCTCCTCCCAGTTCGAGGACCATTTTCTTAAGGTGTTTTCCGGCTGTGGAGGCAACCTGGCTTCCAGCGGCTTCACTTCCGGTAAGTGTGGCTGCAATAATCTTCGGATTTGCAATGACAGCCTCAACCTTTGATGATGGGATTAAGAGAGATCTAAACAAATCCTGAGGAAAACCGGCATCATAAAATATCTCTTCGATAGCCATTGCACAACCTGGAACATTGGACGCATGTTTGAGCGCAACTGCATTACCGGCCATCATGGCCGGAGCGGCAAAACGAAATACCTGCCAGAATGGAAAATTCCAGGGCATAACGGCCAGAATAACGCCAAGCGGCTGAAATGTAACGAAACTCCGGCTCGCATCCGAGGCAATTAATTCATCAGCTAACATCTCAGCTGCATGATTGGCATAAAAATCACAAACCAAGGCACATTTTTCAATCTCGGCCATAGATTCACGAAGAAGTTTACCCATCTCCATCGTCATCAACAGTGATAAATTTTCCTTTCTTTCCCGGAGGATATGTGCAGCATTTTTCATCAGTTCCGAGCGCATATCAAAAGATGAATCTTTCCAGGTTTTCCATGTCGAATGAACATCATTTAATATTTTTTCAACTTCCGGTGCAGAATGTTCGCGGTATTCACTAATCATTTCACCGGTCGCAGGATTAATGCTTTTCATGATTACGATTGTTGAATAAAATTAAATTTTCAAATTGGTCTTCAGATAATACCCCGTATACGACTCCTCAACCTGAACCAAATCCTCCGGAGTTCCTTCAAAAACAATATGCCCTCCCTCATCTCCGCCCTCTTTTCCAAGGTCAATAACCCAATCGGCACATTTGATCACCTCCTGGTTATGCTCTATCACCAGGATACTGTGCCCGTTGGCGATCAATGATTCGAAAGCAATCAATAATTTATGAATATCATGCACATGTAATCCGGTGGTTGGTTCATCGAAAATAAACAAAGTCGGTTTTTCACTGATCCCTTTTGACAGGAAAAAAGCCAGTTTAATACGCTGGGCTTCGCCGCCCGAGAGTGTGCTTGATGATTGTCCCAATCGCAGGTAACCTAACCCCACATCCTGCAACGGTTTTAATTTGGCCAGAATGTGTTTTTCATGAGCAGTTGCCTTAGTTGGTTGTTGAAAGAATTCTATCGCTTCATCAACTGTCATGTTCAAAATGTCGACTACCGATTTTTCGCGGTATTTCACATCCAGTACCTCATCTTTGAATCGTTTTCCATGACAATTTTCGCAAGTCAGGAACAAATCGGCCATGAACTGCATCTCAATTTTCACAACGCCTTCGCCTTCACATTCATCACAACGCCCACCTGCAATATTGAACGAAAAATAGCCAGGCTTGTAATTGCGGACTCTTGACAATGGCTGATCGGAATATAGGTCGCGGATCTCATCAAATGCCTTGATGTATGTGGCCGGATTTGAGCGCGAAGAACGTCCGATGGGATTTTGGTCTACCATCTCTACCGATCCTATCTGGCTGTAATCTCCATCAAGACGGTCGAATTTGCCGGTCTTTTCGCCATACCCGCCCTGGAGTTTCTTAAGGGCGGGAAATAAAATCCGTTTGACGAGCGATGTCTTGCCCGATCCGCTAACCCCGGTGATTACCGTAAATATATGCAGTGGTATTTTAATGTCAATATTTTTAAGGTTGTTTTCACGCGCTCCCTTTATTTCAATGAACTCAATCCATTTCCGGCGTTTAAGGGGAATATCAATTTTTCGTATATGGTTTAAATATTGGCCGGTGAGGCTTCTGGTATCATCATTCAATTTTCGGAAATCACCCTGAAAAATGATCTCACCTCCATGATGACCTGCCAATGGGCCGATATCGATGATCTGGTCGGCTGCCCGGATTATCTCCTCATCGTGTTCTACAACAATAACTGTATTCCCAAGATCACGCAAACGAACCAAAACCTTTATCAAACGTTGAGTGTCACGTGGATGAAGACCTATGCTGGGTTCATCGAGAATATACATGGAACCTGTCAGATTGCTGCCCAACGCGGTAGAAAGGTTGATACGCTGAGATTCTCCACCCGATAATGAGGCTGATAAGCGATTCAGGGTCAGGTAACCAAGCCCAACATCATTGAGCACATCGAGCCGGTTGTTGATCTCTGTCAACAACCGGCTCGAAACGGTCAACTCGTATTGAGTGAGTTCAAGGCTCGTGAAAAAAATGGCCAGCTCACTAATCGGCATCAATACCAGATCACTGACTGACTTGCCATTGACCTTCACGAAGGAAGCATCTTTCCGTAAACGGGTACCCTTACACTCAGGGCAATTCGTTTTTCCACGATATCGCGACATCATGACCCGGTATTGAACCTTATAATTCTGGGTCTCAATATATTTGAAAAAATCATTTAAACCATGAAAGTGTTCGTTCCCGGTCCATAACAATTCCAACTGGGCAGGAGTGAGGTCATATACGGGCTTGTGAATAGGGAAATCGAACCGGTACGCCACCATCAGAAGATCGTTTTTCCATTCACTCATTTTCTCACCACGCCAGCAGGCAATGGCATCTTCATAAACAGACAATCGCTTATTGGGAATTACGAGATCCTCATCAATACCGATTACACTTCCAAAGCCCTCACATGTTTTACATGCG
The DNA here is from genome assembly GCA_037137455.1 of Bacteroidota bacterium. Lineage (GTDB taxonomy): Bacteria > Bacteroidota > Bacteroidia > Bacteroidales > FEN-979 > CAIVAT01. The sequence goes on along the minus strand of JBAXKG010000014.1, from coordinate 43,088 downwards.
CCATATGGATTGTTAAAACTGAAAAGGTTCTCCGATGGCTCTTCAAAGTTCATTCCATCAGCTTCAAACCGATTTGAATATAAATTACGGGTTTTTCCAATGTCAGTGGTTTCGACAATACAAAAACCGTGACTCTCAAAATAGGCTGTTTGAACTGAATCAGCAATCCGACCAGGCAAATCTTCGTCACCATGTATTATTTCAAACCGATCTACCAATACAAACAACTCCTTGAATTTTTTCTTTTTATGCCCGGAGATTTCATCAAGTCGAAAAATTTCTCCATCAATCATGACTCTTGTAAAGCCCTGCTGCATAAGCACATTGCATTTAGATTCCAGGTTGTCGTTTTTTGCCGTAAGATCAAGGGGTGCGAAAATACTGACTTTAACGTTTTCGGCAAGCGCCATAATCTGGTCCACCACCTGAGTAACCGTATCACGTCGTACGATGCTGCCTGATACCGGGGAGTAAGTCTTCCCGATTCGGGCAAATAGCAATTTCAGGTATTCATAGATTTCAGTGGAAGTCCCAACCGTCGACCGGGGATTAGAGGAATTTACCTTTTGCTCAATAGCTACTGCAGGGGAAATTCCTTTGATGTAATCGACATCGGGTTTGCTCATGCGCCCAAGGAATTGCCGGGCATAAGCGCTCAGACTCTCTACATAACGGCGCTGCCCATCGGCATATAAAGTATCAAATGCCAGTGAAGATTTTCCCGACCCCGATAAACCGGTAATCACCACAAATTGGTTACGAGGTATGGCCAGGTCAATATTTTTTAGATTGTTGACCCGTGCACCTTTGATGATGATATAGTACTTGGGGTCGAGTGCATCAACGTTCATTTGTTCCTTCGCTCCGGCATTGATTTTGGCAAAATTATAAAGAAAACTTGCTTTTTGGTTTTTTTTATTTATTTTTGCCGAAACCAATCATGGGAAAATCCCGTATGAGGTATTAACCGACGCAGCAATAAACCACCTGCGTATAATAATAGGAGGGACACTATCGACTTGACTTCTACTCTTTTTTAATTTAAAAAGGAGGCCCAATGCAAGCCCATGTCATTAGTGATCAGGATTTAATCGGTAAATATCTGACCGGTGATGAGTCCGCCCTTGAAATTATAATCCGTCGTCACAAGAACCGCGTATTTGCTTATATCCTTATGGTTGTTAAGGATAAAGAGCTTGCCGAGGATCTCTTTCAGGATACATTTATCAAGGTAATAAATACATTTCGCTCCGGACAATACAAGGAAGAGGGAAAATTTATCCAATGGGTAATGCGTATTGCCCATAACCTCATCATTGATTATTTTCGGAAATCGAAAAGGATCCCTATTATTGAAAACAACGATGACTATGACATCTTTGACAGAGTCAGGATCCCGGTTGAATCGGTTGAGGAACAACTAATAATGGAGCAAATCCATCACGATGTGAAAAAGTTGATCGATTACCTTCCCACTGAACAGAAAGATGTTCTGGTCATGCGTCATTATGGTGATATGAGTTTCAAGGACATTGCCGAAGCTACAAATGTGAGCATCAACACTGCATTGGGCAGGATGAGGTATGCTCTCATTAACCTCCGCAAATTGGTGAAGGAGAAGGATATCATCCTTACGGTTTAATTATTGGAAAAAGATTATTTTTCAACTAATAAAATATTGGGAATTATATCCCGTTTCTTAGGTATGAATAACAATTTAAATCAAAATTCAGCCTATGAAGCGAACTGCTACATTTTATTCTTTGACATCATTTCAATCAAAGGTAAACGAACCTTCCGTTGAAAAACGAAGGAGAAGAAAAGTGGTTTCTCCCTGCGAATCGGTGATCCGTAACCTGCTCAATTACTCGAAAGCGCTTACTGTACTCTCAACTGCTGAAACCGGATACATCAACCTGGTGATGAACTAAATAAAAAACCCCGCTTTTGACGGGGTTTTTTTATGGATTCATTTATGCCTCAGATACGTTCTTCCTTGATGCGGGCTTTCTTGCCTTGTAAGCCACGAAGGTAAAAAATACGTGCCCTGCGCACAACACCATGTTTATTGACTTCAATTTTATCAATGAAAGGGGAGGTGCAAGGGAAAATGCGCTCGACACCAATGTTCCCTGATATTTTTCTTACTGTAAAGGTTTCGTTTAATCCCATTCCCGAACGCTGTAAAACCACACCCTGGAAAGTTTGAATACGCTCTTTATTTCCTTCTTTAATCTTATAATGAACCGTAATGGTATCTCCCGCTTTGAAAGAAGGTAATATATTCTTTTGAATCACCGTCTCCTCGACATATTTCATAGTTTCCGCTTTGTTCATGGCTTTCGTGTAATTAGATCCGTTTCTCATTAAAAAGTTTGCAAATATATTGATTTTTTTTGAAATAAAATGAAGAAGCAGGAAAAAAGAATGAAGTGCCTTTTTTCTACCTTTGGATAAATTCTCCAATGCTCACCTTTTCTGAACAGCTTTTGCTTTTAACCGTTGATCCAGTTACGGGTCGTTCATTTCCTGTCGCAGATCAGATAATGCAACTTACTTTGGCCGGGGCTTTATTGTTCGATGCATCCTTCGGCGGTTTGATCAATGATGACTGGGAACAACTGACTGTTCTGAGTACTACTGAAACAGAAAATCCGGCGCTGAATGAAACCCTAAGTTGCTTACTTGTTTTTCAACAGCCTATTCCACTTGATAAAGCACTTACATTGGTAGCTGCTCATGGCTCTTCTTTATACCAAATTGTTTGGGATTCACTGCTGTCGCGTGGTTTATTGTCACAAAGAAAAAAGGAATCGATCCTACATTCAAGGAAATGTGAATTATTCTCACCCGATTTACCGTTGGTTATTGATATTCATAATAAAATAAGGAACGCGATTATTCTTGATGAGCTCCCCGATTTTCAGGTTCCGGCTCTGGTGAGCCTGATGGTGGCAGGTGGCTTAACAAAATATATTTTAAAACCGAATGAATCAGGAGAGTTTCATGAAAGGATTTCATGGCTTGCAGGCCTTGAATCACTTGGAAGAGAGATAATCCGCTCAATCCGTTCTCTTGAATCGGCAGATATGGAAAAGGAAGCAGCGTCAATAGTCGGGTTGGGTCATGATGAACCCAGGGCTTTTGCCGGTGGTATGGATTCCGTAATTTCTTCTCTCAGTTATTTGTACCGGGAAACCGGGATCATAAGAGGCCGCAAGATAATTGCCCAGGTAAATCAGAAAGGAGGATTTGAGTGCCCGGGATGTGCCTGGCCAAACCCCGATAAAAACCGGTCACATTTCGAGTTTTGTGAGAGTGGGGCGAAAAATCTCAGTTCTGAGGCAACAAATAAACTTATAACAGCTGATTTTTTTAGAAAATGGTCGGTCCGGGATCTCCTGCATACATCGGGTTACTGGCTTGAACAACAGGGACGACTCACTGAACCAATGGTACTGAATGAAAATGCAACACACTACAGTCCCATTTCATGGAATGATGCATTCCTGATCATTGCCGATGAGTTGAATGCTCTCGATCATCCTGATGATGCTGTTTTCTATGCTTCTGGCAGAACGTCAAACGAAGCAGCATTCCTGTATCAGTTGTTTGCCCGCACTTTTGGAACAAATAATCTTCCAAGCAGCGCCAATCTTTGTCATGAACCTTCGGGAAAAGCGCTTGCCCTGAGCCTCGGGTTCGGCAAAAGCAGTATTACACTCGATGACTTCCCAAAGGCAGATGCAATTTTTGTTTTTGGTCACAACCCCGGATCAAACCATCCCCGGATGCTCAAATCATTACAAACAGCAGTTCGGAACGGTTGCAAAATAGTGGCGGTTAACCCAATGCCCGAAGCAAGTCTGGTGGGTTTTGCCGATCCTCAGGAACCGGGGACCTATTTCGGGAAACAGACCTCACTGGCAAATTTGTATCTGCAACCAGTTATCAATGGCGATATGGCCTTGATCCGGGGTATTATAAAGGCAACATTGGAAGCGGAGGATCGCGATGGTGGCATTATTGATACGAATTTTATCCGGAAGTACACCAATGGTTTTGAACCTTATAAACAAACAGTTTTGAATACTCCCTGGGAGGTGCTTGTATCAGCCAGCGGTGTTGAGAAATTTCAGATGGTCGAGGCGGCCAATATATATTTTAATTCTGAAAATGTAATTGCATCTTGGTGCCTGGGCATCACACATCACCTGAATGCCGTAGAAACAATCAGGGAAATAATCAACCTCCTATTGTTACGCGGAAATATAGGTAAACCTGGAGCTGGTGTTTGTCCGGTAAGGGGCCATAGCAATATTCAGGGAATACGCACATCGGGCGTTGGCGAAAATATGCCGGTTGCTTTTCTTGAAACGCTGGAACAGCATTTTTCAATCACGGTTCCCCGGACTCCGGGTATGAGCGTGATCCCAGCCATAAGATCGATGGCAGAAGGGAAATCTAAAGTTTTGGTTTCCCTTGGAGGTAATCTGGCATCGGCGCTTCCCGATACCGCATTTGTTGAGCAAGCCCTGCAACGCTGCAGGTTAACAGTTATGATTTCTACCAAACTAAACAGAAGTCATCTTATAACCGGAAAGCATGCTTTGATATTGCCCTGTTTGTCAAGATCTGATGAGGATATCCGCAATGGAGTGAAACAAACTGTTACCATTGAAGATGCAATGGGTAAGATTGGTTTTTCAACTGGTTGCCTTTCTCCGGTTTCACCAAACATGAAAAGCGAAATTTCTATTATAGCCGGAATGGCCATAGCTACGTTGGGTAATAATCAAATGATTGAATGGCAACGGTTTGAACATGATTATCAATTCATCAAATCAACAATGTCTGAAATTATTCCAGCCTTCAGGGATCTGCAAAATGAGACTCAGGCAAAGTCTGGGTTTTATCTAGAAAATCCTTTACGTAGCCGGATTTTTAATACCATAGATGCGAAAGCTCAATTCAGCAACCATAGCCTTGAAATGGTTGTTCCGGATTACAGCGAACTGATGCTTATGACCATCCGCAGTCACGACCAGTTTAATACCTCTGTATTCGGGTTGAATGACAGATACAGGGGTATCAGCAATGAACGACGCGTACTTTTCATGAACCGGCTTGATATGGATGTAAGAACCATTACACCCGGGCAGTTGGTTGATATCACTAGCAATTACGATCAAAAGCTGAGGAAACTTGAAGGTTATTATGCGATTCCTTACCCAATTAAGCGGGGATGTGTTGCTGCCTATTTTCCTGAAACCAACGAATTGATATCTATCAACAATACCTGCATCGGTTGTGAAACCCCGGCCTTTAAATCAGTGAAGGTGAAGGTTGTCGCCGGAAGTTAATAACCAACTTTATCTTGATCAATGATTTTCATTCAGGAGCCCCGGTCTTCGTTGTCGGGTTCGCTCAATTGACTGATCCCAACGCCACTTTGCGATCTCCTTGTCATTGCCCGATAGCAGGATGTCAGGTACTTTCAGGCCTCTGAAATCGGATGGCCGGGTGTATACCGGGGGCGACAATAAATTGTCCTGGTATGAATCGGATAGGGCAGAGGTTTCATCGTTCAAAACTCCTGGAATAAGTCTGACTATGGTATCCGTCAACACCATAGCCGCCATCTCACCTCCTGAAAGTACATAATCACCTATCGAAATTTCACGGGTGATGAAATGATCCCGGATGCGTTCATCAATGCCCTTATAATGACCGCACAGGATAAGGAGGTTTTGTCGTATTGATAACTGGTTGGCGAGATTTTGGTTCAATAGTTCACCATCAGGGCTAAGGTAAATAATCTCATCATATAAAGTCTTTGATTTTAAATCTTCAATGCACCTTACAACCGGTTCAATCATCATTACCATTCCCGCACCGCCACCATAAGGATAATCATCAACAGTTTTATGTTTATTGAATGACCAGTCGCGAAGATTATTAAGCCTGATGGTAACATGTCCCTTTGTTTGAGCCCTTTTCAATATGGAATGACTGAAAACGCCTTCGTACATCTCCGGAAACAACGTAATAATATCAATAACCATAATAATTCATAATTTAAACATATTTCACCATTTCACTATTAAATAATGACCTCCAATCCGTCATATGCCAGCTGAATAAAGTCGGGTAATTTCTTATTAACCTCCTCATGAAGGCCTACAAAATGGCTCAGATGAGTAAGAAATGCAGCTTCAGGCTTAAGTTTTTTCAGGATTTCAACAGCCTCGCCCACCGAAAAATGAGAGACATGTTTAGAGTTGCGAAGGGCATTTAATACTATCACTCTTGAACCTTCTATCTTTTCAAGTTCCGTGGCGCTGATAGAGCTCGCATCGGTTATATAAGTGAAATCACCAATCCGGAATCCGGTCACGGGTAGCTTTTCATGAATAACTGAGATAGGTGTAAATTCAACACCATTAATATTGAAGGGTTGGTCATTGATCGGGTGTGTTGTAAGCTGCGGAGCTCCAAAATAGCGGGATTCCGAAAAAATATATGGAAATTCAATGCGTATGGCTTCCAAAACCTGCGGGGTTCCGTAAATATCTATCTTTTTATTCAGTACATAGTTGAAGGCTCTCACATCATCAAGCCCGGCTATATGGTCGCGATGTTCGTGAGTGAATATTACAGCGTCCAGATTTGTTGCACCCTGGCGCAACATCTGTTGACGGAAATCGGGACCGCAATCGATGACGAAGGTCAATCCGTTAACCTCAATCATGGCTGAAGTGCGTGTTCGCTTATCACGCTGATCGTCTGAAATGCATACCGGACAATCGCAGGTAATAACAGGTACACCAATCGAGGTTCCTGTACCAAGAAAGGTAATTTTCATCCGGTCACTGGCATGGATTGACATCAGAATATAAGTTCATCAACCTGATTACGGTCGATGGTTAATTGTTTCTTCAAATCATCGGGTGTCTTTAGAATTCTTTCTTCCCTAATTCGTTTGTGAAAAAGGAGGGTTGCAATCTCTCCTTCTATGCTTCCATAGTTTTCGAGAAGGTGAACCTCGACAAGATTATCAAGTGGGGAGATCTCATTTTTCCTGATAAAACACATCGCCCGCGAAAAAATGTCTTCCCCAACCACGGTAACAGCGTAAACGCCATTAGGCGGAACTAGTTTGCAATCATCCTCGATTCTGAGTGAAAAACATGGAAATCCAATTTCCTCAAGAACCGGGTTGCTTTTACTCATGCGGCCAATAATGATATATTGGTGATCAAGATAAGCATTGGCTTTTTGAATGTTTCCGTCATTAATAGCCTGCCTGATCTTGGTCGAACTTACAGATTCGTTATGAATATCCTGTTCCGGAATCTCTTCCACATCAAATCCGCTGATGGCGCCAAGGTTTCGCAAAGCTTCGTAATCTCCTTCACGGTTATGACCGAAATGATGATTAAACCCAATAACTATTTTTCGTGCATGGAGCTTGTTTAACAAAATATTTCGCACGAAATCAATAGAGGTTATCTTCGAAAATTCAATGGTGAATTCAACAATGATCAGGTTATCAAGACCGGCTTTTTGAAGCAGGTTGATTTTTTCGGGGTTAGAATTGATCAGAAATAATCCTTTCCCGGCAGTTTCAGGGTAAAGAACCTTCCTGGGGTGGGGATGAAAGGTTATCAGTACTGTTTCACCCTCAATTTCTGCCGCAAGTTTTTTCAAACGTTGCAGTATTACCTTATGGCCGATATGAACGCCATCAAACGACCCTGTTGTGACTACTGCATTGCGGATTTCCCCAACATGGTCAAAATCGTGAAATATTTTCACCTTCTTGTCTTTCTACTTAAAGCGTTCATCATTCTTTTTTGCGAAGAAAGCAACTTTCTCCAGGGAGGTGATCATATCGTATTCTTCAAGATATACAAATGGCGGAACGTTCAACGGCTTTGGGGTAAAATTCAGGAGTCCTTTGATACCTGCAAGAACCAGTGTTTCCGCAGTTTCAGGCGCATATTCCGATGGAACTGCGATAATTCCGATTGAGATGTTGTTCTGCTTGATGATTTCGGTCATCTGGCTGATATGATGACAGGCAACTCCATCGTAAACCCGGTTGATCTTTTCAGGATTGATGTCAAAAGCCGCTATTATAGAAAGCTTCGACCGTTTCCCTTTGAAATAGCTGATGATGGCCTTCCCAAGGTTACCAAGTCCTACCACCGCCACGCGTTGGCCACGCTCCGAATCTATGATCTTTCCGATCAGTTCGATCAGTTCCTTGATATCATAACCTTTGCGCAGATTACCTGAATAGCCTATCAGCATCAGGTCGCGCCGTACCTGAACCGGCGTGATGTGAAGCATTTGTGCGATTTCATGTGAGAAAACATGAGTCTTTTCTTTCGAAAGGATCATTAATAATGCCCGGCGATATTGGCTCAACCGTTCCACTGTTTTATGGGGTAAATTTTTTATAAACATGGCTTTTCAATTGGAAGTCTGACATTGAATATACTACCCTTGTCTGGAATACTGCTGACTTCGATCTTCCCCCCGTAATTGTCAATAAGTTTTTTTACAATAGAAAGACCCAGCCCGCTTCCGGTTATATTTTTGGTTTTATCATTTTTAATCCGAACAAAATCATTAAAAATTTTCTCTATTTCCAAGGGAGTCATCCCAATCCCCGTATCTACTACTTTGATTTCCATGCCTCCTTCATTTGGCCCTAAACTGAACTCAACCGAGCCACCATCACGGTTATATTTGATCGCATTTGAGATAAGATTATTGAAAATTATCTCCATTTCCTCAGCATCTGCTTGAATAAGAACAGGCCCATTATGATGAAGGTTCAGTTGCACATCGCGTTGGATGGCATAGGGCCGCATGGTATCCATTGCTGTTCTGGCAATCATAACCAGGTCAACTTCAGTGATATTCCGTTTGGCCTTTCCCGATTCAACACGAGTAAGGTCAAGTAAGTCGAGGATCAGATGGCGCATCCCCTTGATCCGGTCAAGAGATCGGTCAATTATAATATCATAATCCTCCAATTTATCACCGCTTTGCCTTTCCCTGATCATTTTCAGATATCCTTCAATTGCATTAAGAGGAGCTTTCAGCTCATGTGAAAGCACCGACAAAAAAGTAAACCTGATTTGTTTACCGGTATCCTGGAGTTTATTTGTCATCTTTTTGAGAAAAACCCGCTTTGTAATATTCTCAATTGATGACTTTAATTCCTGAGGAGTAAAGGGCTTTGGAATGAAATCATACGCTCCATCGCTGGTAGCCTTTACAGCCAATTCAAGTGATGCGTACGAAGTAATCATAACCACGATAATGCTTTTCTGTTTCTTTTTTATGTATTCGAGTACTTCAACGCCCTGAATTCCTGGGAGTTTATTGTCGAGTAATAAAATATCAGGCTGATTTGATTCGATGAGCTCAATCCCTGCTTCACCGGTTGCTGCCTCAATGATCTCAAATTCAAAAGCTTCATCCATAAATGGAAAATCCACCTTGAAATTTCGGAGTATCCGTGATATTCCGCTCCGAATTCCGGGTTCATCATCGACAACAAGTATCTTTAGCGTTGACATAGATTTATTTAGCTTCAAAAATAAGCCGAAAAATAATCATTCTTACATTACTTGTTATTTTTTAACAGTAAAATATCGATTTCCTCACGCAAACATTCACTTCTGATGCCTTTGTCAAGAAACCGATCGGCTTTGATCCATTTGCGGTTATTTTCATCATTTATATCGAAGCTGATGCCGGTTTCAGCAGCAACACCGGTAGCGATGATAATGGGCACATCTGGATATTTTTTCTTTATTTTATAACACAGGATAAAACCGCTGTCCTCATTCTCCAACATCAGATCAAGAATCGCCAGATCTGGTTTTACCGTTTCAAGCAATTTTTCTGCCTCCTTCTGACTCTCTGCAGTTATAGTTTTATATCCGAATTGGTGAATTTTCGTCTGCAACTGAAAAAGGTAGTCCTGATCATCATCTACAATCAGAATGTTTATATTGGCTGGTTTCATTTTTTAGTTTATTAAAGATTTATATCCTTCAATCACTCAATCACCCATTTCACCTCCCCCTCGGCACACTGATCCTGAATGTTGTTCCGGTTGGCCCCTGTGCCGGATCAGCATTGGAATCAACATGAATCTTTCCTTTGTGCATTTTTACAATGCCATAAATGAGCGCCAATCCCAAACCAGTTCCTTTTCCCATCTCTTTTGTGGTAAAGAAAGGAGTAAACAGCTTGTCAATATTCGCTTTTTCAATACCACTTCCAGTATCGGCGACAATAAAGGTTATTTCACCAGAATCGCCTTCAACACTTACTTTGAGATCGCCACCGTTTGGCATAGCTTCAATGGCGTTCTTTTCAAGATTTGTGAGAACCTGCATCATCTGGTCAATATCAAGCAATGCAATCGGATCTGCAATATCCGACTCAAATGAACAAAAAATATTTTCTGGTCTGACAATTGAATTCAAACTATGTTGCATGAATTTTACTACATCTGTTTCAGAAAGGGTTACCTGGTTTTTACGTGCAAAATTGAGCAATCCGTTAACAATTTTTTTACAGCGTTCGGCCTGTTCAACGATCAGCTTCAGGTCATCACGCACCACAGCTCCTGCAGGCGCTTCGTCCATGAGGATGTTACTGTACATAGTGATTACCCCAAGCGGATTATTTAGCTCATGGGCAATACCTGCTGAAAGTTGTCCCATATGTGCCAGTTTTTCAGATTGCTTCAGCGCCGCCTTGGCCCGGGCCAGTTTTTCATTGGATACATTGAGGTTGCTTATAGAATCGTGCAGTTTTTCAATGGCATAGGGGAGGCACATTTCGGTCTCGGCCAGGCCATTGACAATAGCGCCGGCATGGTCTACACAGGTATCGTAACCGCAGGCTCCACAGTTCAGATGGTCCTGGGGAGAGAATTTTCCAATTGAGTGCAGCGCATTCAGCACCTCTTCATCGCCAGGTTGCTCAAGCCTTCGGTCCTCAGGGGTGAAGCTCTGTGATAAATCTATTTTACTGTATTCTTCGATATTCTTTGCCCAGGCTTCTTTGTCGATTTGCTGAAGTTTTCTGTTGACGTACACTCCTACAGCGCTGCTACGTAAAAATCGTTTTCCTCCTGAAGATGTGCCCGGACCCATTATGCATCCTTCACAACAAAGTAACATGAGATGTTTGTTCCGGATATACCCCTCTTCGAATTCCTTGATAGCCTCCTTATAATTGACCCTTCCTTCAGCAACAATAACAAGTTCTTCAGGGATGGACTCCTGGTTTTTGGCAGTATAGAATAAACCGCGGCTTATCGGGAAAATGGCCCCTTTACCGCTATGAGGCGGATCGAAGCCTGATGGTTCCGTGTTTTCAGGAAAAATATTAAATGTGTTAAACATGTCACGTAACTCACAAAAAGTAAGCACTTCGTCAATTTCGGTTGTCTCAGCCTTCTTGGCAAAGCATGGACCGATAAAAACTACCTTTAGCTCCTCACCATGCTTTTTTTTCATGATTCGGCTCATAGCCACCATAGGCGAAACAATCGGGGCAAGGTAAGGCACCATGTCGGGATGGTAATGGCGAATAAAATAGACAATGGCCGGACAGTCGGAAGATATGTCCCCAACCCAATCGCTTCTGCTAATCCTGTTCTCATATTCCCGTGCAACAATATCGGCGCCAAAGGAGACCTCGGTTACATAGTCGAAACCAAGTTTCCTGATCATGCCAACCAAAACCTCATGATCAGTAATCTCCGCAAATTCAGCCGGAAAACTGGGAGCGATGCAAGCGGCAATTTTACATTTCGATTTTAACAGTTCATTTACTGCATCAACTGAACGCAGTGGTATTTTGGCTCCCTGGCTGCATACACGTACACAATTTCCACAACCGATGCAACGGTCGTTGATAACCTCGGCCTGTCCGTTTATAATCTTAATGGCCTTCACTGGACATTCACGAACACAGGTGAAACATACCCTGCATCGATCCTTTATTGTAAAAACAAGCTGACGGTGAAACGAATGGCTCATGTTAACTCCGCTTTTCTTTGTGAAACATGAAGCAGTTCCATATTTCGATCGTTGCCCGGTTTTGCCAGGAATTTTTCATAAAGGTCAGTTATGACTGGGTTTTTATGTGCTACTTTTATCATCTCCTCATCATCAACATCATAAAGTGCCTTCATTCGGGATTTCAGGCTCTTTTCGTCCGAATCAATCTTCTGTCCTCCGCCATTAATACATCCATGTGGACATGCCATAACCTCAACAATCTGAAAATCTTCACGTCCGGATTCAATCTCTTCAACCAACAACTTCGCATTGTATAAGCCACTAATAGCTGCTACATTTAAAACGTTCTTGCCAATTTTAACTTTGGCTTCTTTTTTGAATTTTAAACCACGTAATTCACTGATTTTAAGGGTTCCCATTTCCTGACCTGTCATCATGTGGTGTATTGTACGCAGCAAGCCTTCAAGATGCCCCCCTGAAACGCCAAAAAGGTTCCCTGATGAACTGCGCATACTAAAAGCCGTATCGCTTGGTTCCGGTTCAAGAGCGTTAAAATCGATCCCGAGCATTCTAATCATCTTATTCAATTCCCTTGTGGTAATAACAGCATCTACATATCGTGAACTGCCCTCTCTGACTGAATCTCTGTATGCTTCGAATTTCTTCGCCGTACATGGCATAATAGAGACTACAAATACATTTTCAGATTTCTGGCTGGCTGAACTGGTAATGTAGTTTTTAATCAAACGTCCCATAATTTGTTGCGGTGAACAGGTCGTTGATAAATTTGGCAACAAATGTGGCTTCATCTCTTCAATGTACCTGACCCACGAAGGGCAACAAGAGGTAAACATAGGAAGTTTGCTTCCGTTGCTGAAATGTTCAACAAATCTGGCTGCCTCTTCCATGATGTTTAGATCGGCTGCCATGGATGTATCAAATATTTGGCGGAATCCCATCTTTTTCAATGCTGCTCTTAGCAAATTCAGGATATCTTTACTTGCTTTAATATTAAAATCTTCGGCAATTGAGGCAGGAACTGTTGGAGAGAATTGTACAACGGGGAAAAGATTTGGATTGTTCAGCGCTTCAATAACAGTTTGAAAGTTCGATTTTTCTGATATAGCCCCCGTGGGACAAACCATTATGCATTGACCACATTTCACGCAGGCTTGGGTATTCAAGCCTTTGTTGTAGGAAGTGCCAATCCTGCTATCGGCTCCCCTGCCTATTACATCAATAGCAGAGACCCCGATAAGTTCATCGCAAACCCTGATGCAACGTCCGCATAGTACACATTTTGCCGGATCGCGGATTATGGCAGGACATGAATTATCGATTTGATTTTTTTGCCGGTTCCCATGATATTTTCGTTCTCGGATGTTCATCTCCGTTGCTAAGTTCTGCAAACCACAACTTCCGCTCCTTTCGCAGTAAAGGCAATCATCAGGATGACTGGCAAGCAGCAGTTCAACAAGTACTTTTCTGGCTTTAAGTACCCTGGGAGAATGGGTTTTAATCTTCATCCACTCAGTAACAAGATGAGAACAAGAAGGTACGAGCCCGGAAGTTCCGTCAATCTCTACAACACACATTCTGCAGCCACCGGTAGGACTAAAACCGCTCAAATAACACAGGGTGGGTACATGTATACCGATTCTGTCAAGAACATTTTTAATCGTTTCCCCCCTCTTAGCTGAAACCTGCTGGTTATTTATCTCAATGGTAAATTGCATGTCACAGGTTATTTGAAGTAAATAGCATTGAATATACAACTGTCGAAGCAACTGCCACATCCGGTACATTTCGACTCAATAATGAAATGTGGTAATTTTACCGAACCGACAATTGCATTCTCAGGACATTTTTTCTGACAGACATTACAACCATTGCAAACCTCAACATCAATATAAAATGTTCTAAGATCATGGCAAACCCCTGCCTGACATTTCCGGTCAAAAATATGTTCTTCATACTCCTCTCTGAACCATCTTAATGATGACAGAACCGGATTAGGTGCATTCTGTCCCAACCCGCATAACGATGTGTCACGGATTACCTCTGCAAGGCTTTCAAGTTCCACTACCCCTTTAAACCTCTCGAGTGTTTCATGCGAACTCTCTTCCCTGGGGCGACGGGTAATTTCTTCGAGGATCTGAAGAATCCGGCCAGTTCCTTCACGGCAAGGAATGCATTTTCCGCAACTCTCCTTTTTGAGGAACTCCATGAAAAATTTTGAAAGGTTTACCATGCATGTCTCTTCATCGAGAATGATTATTCCGCCTAATCCCATCGAAGATCCTGCATCTTGAAATGTTTCATAATCGATGGAAATATCAAGATGCTTGCCTGGAATACAAACACCTGATGGTCCGCCAAATTGGACGGCTTTGAGTTCCTTCCCGTTTTTTACCCCACCTGCAATTGTCATGACAACCTCCGACAGATTGATGCCCAGGGGTATTTCGATAAACCCGGTGTGTATCCCCTTACCAGCTATACTGAATAATTTTGTCCCCCTGCTTTGCTTTGTGCCTATCGATTTAAACCAGGATGGTCCATTCTCCATAATGGTTGGAATATTTGCCAGTGTCTCAACATTATTGACAATCGTAGGGTGTCCGAACATTCCCTTTTCAGCAGGAAAAGGTGGCTTTGCCTGGGGTAAACCGCGATGACCTTCAAGACTTGCAATTAGCGCTGTTTCTTCACCACAAACAAATGCCCCGGCTCCCTGTCGGATAAGGATCGAAAGATTAAATCCACTTCCAAAGATATTTTCACCGATTACTCCATATTCTTTGGCTTGTCTCAGGGCATTTTCAATAATAAAGAGTGGTTGTTCATATTCAGACCTGACATATATGAAGGCATTGTTGGCTCCTATGGCATATGAGGCAATTGCAATCCCTTCGATTACCCGATGTGGGTCCCCTTCTATGAGGGCCCTGCTCATAAAGGCCCCGGGATCACTCTCATCAGCATTGCAAATAAGATATTTCTGATCACTTCCTGTCTCATTTGCAACCATCCATTTTTTTCCTGTAAGAAATCCTCCTCCTCCTCTGCCTCGCAATTCGCTTTGTTCAACAATATCACATACTTTGTCAGCAGTGTAATTCAGTACTGTTTTATATAGTGATTTATAGCCGCCATGAGCTATATAATCATCGATAGAATGAGGTGAAATAATTCCTGAATTGCGAAGAAGTATCCTGTGTTGGTGGGCGAAATAGGGATGTTGCTCTAAATAGGCTATATTTGGCCAATCTTCGTGGGAAGTATGCCTGTACTGTCCAAGTACCGTTTCAGAAACAAGGGTGCGATGAAAAACCGAATTCAATAAATCTTCAACTTTTTCTTCGGTTGCATGATGAAACAAAATTCGTGACTTCCCAGGCAATTGTACATCAAGCAAAGGCTCTGCTGAACATAAACCCAAACAACCCACCTTCACAACTTCAGCATCAATCTGATTATTTGTCAGGAATTTAATTACTGCTGAATGAGTTTTTTCTGCACCGGCAATTAATCCGCAGGTACCCATGCCAACAAACAAAACCGGGCGACTCACTTTATCTCTTTTTATCTGAGACAGCCTTTCATTGGTTGCTTTATCAAAGATATTGGAATAGCTTTTCAGGATTTTTTCGACCAGAAATTCGCTATCTGTGGCTGAAATCACGTTGGCCATATTATTCTGTTTTATCTTTGAGAGCCCGGATGATCAACATCAATTTTTCAGGAGTAACGTGAGGATAATAAATATCATTTATACGAAGCACAGGAGCCGATTCGCAGGCACACATGCAATTCGAGATTTCCAGGCTGAACTTGCGATCCCTGCTGGTACTGCCAACCTTTACCTTCAACTGCTTTTCAAGTTCTGTAATGTAGTTTGATGAACCAAACAGGTAACAGGCTGTACCTCTGCAAATATGTATATGCTGGTGGCCCCGGGGACGGAAACGAAACTGATCATAAAATGTAGCAACTCCATATACTTTGTTCGCAGGTAAATTAAGATACTTTCCCACTTCCCCTAACAATTCTTCAGGCAAATAGCCTTGTTGCTTTTGAACCTCCTGTAATATGGGAATCAATCCCTCTTTCTTTGTCGCAGGATACCTGGAAAGTAACTTCTCCAATGATTCTTTCATGGTGACATCTTTTACGGGTGATGGTCATTACAAAAATAATATTAAAATATTAATAATAAAATTTTTTATTGTGAAATATTTATCAATGTGAAAAAATAAACAAATATTAATAAGCCAAATTTGTCATAAAAATTTTCAATCATCGTACTTATTACCAAAGATATTCATAATTTTGACCATAATAACCAGATTAAACCTTTTGGAACCACTTCTTTATACTTCTCACGAACTTTGTATCAGATGCTATTCCTGTGTGAGAATATGTCCGGTAAAAGCCATCCGGGTGGATGTTTATACAGAATTAGCTTCAATTATTCCCGATCGTTGCATTGGTTGCGGCAGTTGCTATCGGGCTTGTTCGCCACATGCAATATCTTTCAGGAGTTCTATCAATGAAACCAAGATATTGTTATCATCAGGCGATAAAGTTGCTGCAATTTGCGACCCCGCAATCTCTGGCGAATTTCATGATATCACCGATTACCGAAAATTCGTTGAAATGATCAGACAACTCGGCTTCTCCTTTGTTAGCGAAGTCTCTTTCGGAGTCGACATAGTATCACAAAAGTACAAGGAACTACTTGAAAACTTCAGGGGCAAATATTACATTACTGCAAACTGTCCGGCAGTGGTAGCTTTTATTGAAAAGTATTACCCTGAATTGATCAATAACCTGGCTCCCATTGTATCTCCAATGGTTGCCTCTGCTAAAGTGATGAGGCAAAAATACGGACAGGACATCAGGGTAATTTTTATTGGACCTTGTATTGCCGCAAAAAATGAGGCATTGAAATTCGAAGGAGATGCAAAAATTGATGCAGTTCTCACTTTCGTTGAACTCAGGCAATTGTTTAACGAGTTTAATATCAGGGAGAGTCAGGTTGAATTCTCAGAATTTGATCCGCCATCAGGGCATAATGGTTCACTATATCCTATAAGTAATGGTTTTCTTCAGGCGGGCGATATCAGCGAAGACTTGCTTGCGGGCAGAGTCATTACTACCGAGGGCAGGATTAATATGCTTGATGCGGTGAAGGAATTTGATTTAAATATTGAACTAATAAAACGAAACTTCAATATTTTTTATGATGAAGGCTGCCTGATGGGGCCAGGTGTCTCTCCGGGAGGCGAAAAATTTTTACGTATGGCGCTGGTAACTGAATTTGCCAATAAGAGACTTGCGAAATTTGACCTGCATAACTGGAACGCTGAAATCACCTCTTATGAAAATCTTGACCTCATCCGTCAGTTTGTTGCCGATGACCAACGATTGCCGGTGCCTGATGATGAGAAGATTGAGGAGGTGCTGAAAATGATTAGCAGAGATGGTCATATTGACGATGAAATTGGCTGCGAATCATGCGGTTATACCAATTGTCGCGGTTTGGCAATTGCAATTTCCCAAGGCCTGGCTACCACCGAGATGTGTCATATATTCAGTGGACGAAACAGGCAGGAATATATCCAAACGCTGCGCACGACCAACGATAATCTTGCCAAAACCAAGTTAGCCCTTAAGGAGTCAGAGGAAAAAGCAAAATTTGAACATGAGGCTCAGAAAGAATCGGCACATATCATTTCCACAATGCTTCAAAATTTGGTTTCGGGAGTTGTAATTGTTGATGAAAATTTGAAAATATATCAATCAAATAAAGCCTTTATCGGAATTGTTGGAGAAGAGGCAGCATTGATAAACGAGGTAATACCCGGATTGATTGGGGCTGATCTAAAATCGCTGCTTCCGGTCCATTTCTATAAAATGTTCTCATATGTTCTTTCATCCGATGAATCAATCGAAAATAAAGATGTTCAGTTTGGAGATATCAAATTAGGGGTTTCAATTTTTTCCATTCGCAGCCATAAATATGTCGGAGGCATCCTGCGCGATATGTATGTCCCTGAAGTCAGAAAAGAACAGATAGTTAATCGCCTGGCTGAAGTAATTGATGAAAACTTCGATATGGTTCAAAAAATTGCATACCTGCTGGGTGAAGGAGCAGCCAAATCAGAGCAAATGCTGAATTCAGTTATCGATTCATATAAAGACCCGACAAAAAAATAAATTGACTAATTTTCCGTGGACGAAAAGTTTTTCATAGAAGTTAATTGTCAGCAAAAATGTCATGGCGAAACCCGTGTGTGCGGCGATGTATTCATATCCCAACGAATCAAAGAAGAGGGCCGTTTGATAGTGGTGCTATCCGATGGTATGGGGCATGGTATAAAAGCCAATATGTTAGGAATCCTCACTGCAACTCTGGCTGTGAATTTTACCAAGGAGCATAAGAGCGTTCAGAAGATTACCGAAATCATTTTGAAAACCCTGCCAGTCGATAGTCTGAAAAACATGACCTATTCTACCTTCACGATCATTGAAATTGATGTGGAGAATATGGTACGCATCCTGGAATATGAAAATCCTAAAACTCTTATTTTAAGAGGATCACATTTATTTGAGCCTGAATGGAATTGCGTGGTATTGGAGGGTGAAAAAGATTCTGGTCGGGAGGTTTTTACTACCACATTCAAGCCACTTAAAGAGGACAGGATCGTGTTTTGTTCTGATGGAGTTACTCAGTCGGGCCTTGGCAGTGAAAAGTTAAAAATGGGGTGGGGTCTTGAAAATCTTCAAAAATTTGTGGAAGATACTATCAGGGAAGAGAACAATATCTCTGCAGTCAAATTAGGAACAAAGGTTGTCAATAAGGCAAATCAGAATGACAATTTTCATCCACTTGATGATATAAGCTGCGGCGTTATATATTTTCGTGATCCACGCAAGCTGGTGATTTTTTCCGGACCTCCCCAGTTTCCTGAAAATGACAAAATGTTTACTGACCTGCTTAGACAATTTGAAGGGAAAAAGGTGATTTGCGGAGCCACAACCGCTGATATGGTGGCCCGGGAGTGGGGAGAGTCAATCACCGATTCCATTGTAATGATCGATCCTGAATTGCCTCCAGTTTCCAACATGAATGGCGTAGACCTTATTACTGAAGGTATTCTGACTCTTAGTAAAGTTAGCGAATTACTTAAAAAATACAGCCACAACTTTATACTTGGCAAAGGCCCTTCTGATGAAGTGGTGCGCATCATTTTGGAAAGCGACGAGATCCATTTTCTTGTAGGGACCAGCATCAACGTGGCCCATCAGGATCCTTCCCTTCCGATTGAACTGGAATTGAGAAGAACTGTTGTGCATCGCATTGCACGTACTCTTGAAGAAAAGTTCCTGAAAGAGGTTACAATTAAGTTCTTCTGAAGAAGTTCTTTTAAAATCGAAAGCCCGCCAGATTCATATCCGGCAGGCTTCGATCAAAGCGTATTAACCAAAAAACGCCTAATTGTTGTATTCAGCAACAATATCTTTAACTCCGTCCGGAGAAACACGGCCATAAATTTTTTCACCAACCATTAATACAGGTGCAAGTCCACAGGCTCCAACGCAACGTAAACAACTCAGCGAAAATTTTCCATCTGCAGTTGTTTCGCCCACCTGGATCTTTAAAACACGTTTGAACTCTTCGAGCACTTTTTCTGCACCACGCACATAGCAAGCTGTGCCAAGACAAATCGATATAGGGTGCTCACCTTTGGGAATCATCGTAAAAAAGGAATAAAAGGTAACTACACCATAAACATGAGCAACTGAAACATTTAATTCCTTTGCAATTACTTCTTGCAATTCGGCAGGAAGATACCCGAAAATGGTCTGGGCTTTATGAAGAACATTTATGAGCTCACCTTTATCATTGTTAAAGGATTTACAAACATCCTTCAACTCTTGCAACTTCCTTTCCGATAATTTTATCTTTGCCATAAACAAATATTTAACCCAAACTCCCAACCCAACCCAAAATGTAAAATCATTAACTTCCGTTCATTTTGTATCACTTGTCACTCGTCATTCGTCATTTTCCAATCCCTATTCTTCAACAAATGTTCCAAAGCTCTTGTCAAAGTAATGGGTATGTAACAGTTGATGAGACTTTTCGCCTAATGGGGCACCTAAAAAATCTTTATAAAGTTCAATTACAAATGGATTCTCATGGGACTTGCGAATGGGCTTGCCGGCATCTTCACGGTAAATGGCAATTGAACGTTGTTTTATTATCTCAGAATCACCATGATGGAAAGGCTGCCCTCCACCTCCAATACAACCACCAGGGCACGCCATGATTTCAATTGCATGGAACTTACTCTTTCCTCCCTGAACATCTTCAAGCAGCTTTCGTGCATTTCCTAATCCATGTGCAATCCCAATGTTAATGGCCAATCCATTGAAGTCAAGCGTTGCATGGCGTACATTTTCCAATCCACGTAATTCATTGAATTCAACTTTTTCAAGTTTCTTTCCTGTGTAAAGTTCATAAGCAGTGCGGCATGCAGCTTCAATAACACCTCCGGTATTACCAAAGATCACAGCTGCACCAGATGACTCACCAAGCGGGTTATCGAAATCTTCATCCGGCAAACTGTTAAAATCAATATTGGCCAGTTTGATCAGGTGTGCAAGTTCACGGGTTGACAAAGAGAAATTGACATCCGGGTCGCCGTTTACCTTAAACTCATCCCGCTGGCATTCGTACTTCTTTGCCAGGCAAGGCATAATCGACACAACGATCATATTTTTACGGTCGATGCCGATTTTTTTACCAAAATATTCTTTGGCGATCGACCCGAACATTTGTTGTGGCGACTTGGAGGTTGAAGGAACGTCCATCAAATCCGGAAAATTATGCTCAAAAAAATTCACCCATCCCGGGCAACATGAGGTTAAGATAGGTAGCTTGACATTTTGATCACCCTTGAGGTAACGGGTAAGACGGTCGAGTAATTCAGTTCCTTCTTCCATAATAGTCAGGTCGGCAGCAAAATCGGTGTCGAACACGTAGTCAAAACCTAGTCGTTTGAGTGCTGCAACCATCTTACCCGTTACAAGAGTGCCTGGCGTAAGGCCAAATTCTTCGCCAAGGGCGGCGCGGACGGCAGGTGCTGTTTGAACAACAACTGTTTTTGTAGGATCTGCGAGTGAATTAATCACGTTGCGCGAGTGGTCAACTTCGGTCAGGGCACCGGTAGGACAAACAGATACACATTGTCCACAGTAAGTACAGGGAGATTTCTCTAGATTCATTTCGAATGCCGGAGCTACCACTGCCATAAACCCTCTGTTGACGGCAGAAAGCGCACCTACCGTCTGTACATCATTACACATCATTTCGCACCGCCTGCACATGATGCATTTGTCAACATCCCGGATTATAGCAGGCGATGTATCCTTGCGGTAAGTCGACTGCTCCCCCTGAAAAGGTATTTCGCGTACGCCAAGTTGCTGTGCCATGGTCTGGAGCTCACAACAGCCCGATTTGGCACAGGTCAGACATTCGGCAGGATGATCGGAGAGAATTAACTCCAGAACAGTACGGCGTGCATTTAATACCCTTATAGAGTGGGTGTTAACAACCATATCCTTTGCAATATTGGTAGAACAGGCAGGGGCAAGGTTTCGACGTCCTGCAACTTCAACCACACATATGCGGCATCCGCCCGGACGGTTTTCAATGTTCATGTCTTCGAGTTGAAAGTAGCAAAGGGTAGGTATATCTATGCCAATTTTTTTGGCAGCTTTTAAAATCGTTGTATCTTTTTCGATCTCAACAGGTTTTCCATCGATGGTCAGTTTTACCATTTCCATTTATTTCTTCTGTTTAATTGATAAAGATCGCATTGAACTTGCATTTCTCCAGACACGCGCCGCATTTAATGCACTTTTCCATATAAATCTGATGTGCCTGCTTGCGTTCGCCTGAAATCGCATCAACCGGACAATTTCTGGCGCAGAGCGTACAGCCAATGCAGTTTTCAGCATTGATAATATATTGCATCAGAGACTTACAATTTCCGGCATGGCATTTTTTATCGCTTACATGTTCTATGTATTCATTATAAAAATTATCCATGGATGAGAGAACTGGATTCGGTGAGGTTTGTCCAAGTCCGCAAAGAGAGGTATCTTTGATTACATGACTGAGATTTCGCAGTTTATCAAGATCCTCTTTAACTGCATGGCCCTGGGTAACCTTTTCAAGTAATTCAAATAATCGTTTGTTGCCAATTCGGCACGGAGAACATTTTCCACAAGATTCTTCAACAGTAAACTCAAGATAGAATTTAGCCATGGCAACCATACAGTCGTCCTCGTCCATTACGATCATCCCGCCCGATCCCATCATTGAGCCTGCCGCGATGAGATTATCATAATCTATAGGCGTGTCGAGGTCTTTTTCAGTAAGCATTCCCCCGGAAGGGCCACCGGTTTGCACGGCTTTAAACTTACGGTTGTTTTTAATCCCCCCGCCAATTTCGAAAATAACTTCACGAAGGGTAATTCCCATAGGGACTTCAATCAGCCCTACATTATTGATTTTACCTGCCAGGGCAAAAACTTTTGTTCCTTTTGATTTTTCAGTTCCAATACTTGAAAACCAGTCAGAGCCTTTAAGGATGATGGCTGGGATATTGGCATATGTCTCAACGTTGTTCACATTCGTTGGCTTGCCTTGAAATCCTGATTCAGAAGGGAAAGGCGGCTTTACCGTTGGTTCGCCACGAAGTCCCTCCATTGAATGGATCAAGGCTGTCTCTTCCCCACAAACAAATGCCCCAGCACCATATCTTATCTCGATATCGAAATTGAACCCGGTACCAAGAATATCATTTCCAAGCAATCCGTATACCCTGGCCTGTTTCATAGCGATTTTCAAACGCTCTACTGCCAATGGATACTCGGCACGAATATAAATTACTCCTTTGTCAGCGCCAGTGCAGTAACCGTTGATGGCCATTGCTTCGAGCACTGTATGCGGGTCGCCCTCAAGAACCGACCTGTCCATAAATGCGCCAGGATCTCCTTCATCGGCATTGCAAACTACATATTTCTGGTCGGCTTTGACTGCGCGTGTAATTTCCCATTTCAAACCTGTTGGAAATCCCCCGCCTCCGCGTCCGCGAAGTCCGGATTTCTTAAGAATTTCTATTGTAGCTTCAGGGGTTAATTCATTTAGGGCCTTTCCAAGAGCCTGGTAGCCAAAACGTTCGATATAATCATCAATGTTTTCGGGGTCAATGAAACCGCAATTCCGTAAGGCAATCCTGATCTGTTTCCTGTAAAAACCCATTGGCCTGGCATCACTTTTGTATCCATTGGTCTCTGTATCATGAAATAGCAAACGGTTTACTATTCCTCCCTCGATAATATGCTCTTCCAGAATTTCCTGGCAATCTTCTGGTTTTACATGTGTATAAAAAATATTATCAGGCATCATTTTTACAATCGGGCCTCTTTCACAAAATCCGAAACAGCCTGTTTTAATGACCTGAACCTTACTTTCAAGTCCCTTAATATTTATTAAATCCTGAAAATTATTCAGAATATCTTCGCTGTTTGAATCATGACAATTTGTTCCGCCACAAACAAGCATGTGATATTTAATATTTGCCATCTGACAATTTTCGGATATTATTTATTATCGATTGTTTCAAAAGTTGTCGGGATAATCCCATCAACCAATTCATTGTTAAGCACGTATTTATCGATTATCTTGTTTGCTTTTTTGACATCAACATAGCCAAAGGTAATGGGCTCATTACCTGCTATTGTGATTTCAACCGTAGGTTCGGCATAGCAATATCCCATACAACCTGTTTTAGTGACTATTGCTTCGATATTACGCTTAGCAAATTCTTCAATGAATACTTCCATAACTTCTTTGGCGCCAGATGCTATTCCACATGTTGCCATTGCAACTTTAACCTGAATAAATGGGTCGTGATCTTTGCTTTTTTCCCGAAAATCAATTTTGGCATGAAGAAACTCCTGCATCTTTTTTAAATCGGCAAATGATTTGATTCTTTCCATAATATATTTTATCGTACCATACTATTGAGTTAAGTGCAATGCCAATTTCTGTTTGAAAGATTTTATGTTATGAATTCACCATTCTTGCGATGCAAAATTACAAATCTTATTGTTATATAATTAACTTTGTTAATAAATTAACAAATTAATTATTGATAACTAATTATAAAATGAGTAACATGGCGTCAACTTGCTGTTATAGAGCTAATTGTATATTGGAATAATTCTTCAGAAATGACAATACTTCGATCAAAAATTGCATTATGTAAAGATTATTCTAAAGCCATTACCATGGATATTGGCAATCTCAATGGAGGGATCAACTTTAAGGCATTTACGAAGGCGGGCAATAAAAACATCCATACTTCGGCCATTGAAGTAATTGTCGCTGCCCCATATTTTCTCCAGAGCATCCTTACGGAGTAGAATTCCATCTTTGGAAGTACACAGCATTTTGAGCAGGCTTGCCTCTTTAGGAGAGAGTTGCTGGGTTATGTTTTCATGAGTCAAGGAACGGAGGTTGAAGTTGAATAATAATTTGCCAACACTGAACTCATTTACATCTGTTTCGTTAATAGTTCGCTGATGATTACGTTTAAGGATTGCGTGTAATTTAAACAAAAGCACTTCCGAGTCAAATGGCTTTGTAATGTAATCATCGGCGCCGGTCCTGAAACCTTCCAGCATATCTTCTTTTAATGATTTGGCTGTCAAAAAGATAAATGGGACCTCGCTATTTGATTTTGTAATCTCTTTGGCAAGGGTGAAGCCGTCCATTTCCGGCATCATAACATCAAGTATACAAATATCAAATGATTCTGACCTAAATGCCGATAACCCTTGTTTCCCATCCGCTTTTAATACGACCTCAAAATCATTTAATTCAAGATATGACTTCATTATGGATCCAAAGTTTGGATCATCTTCGACCAGCAATATTTTTATTTTTTGGTTCATTTCTGCCTGCTTTTATCTAAAGTCCATTCTATTGTTATTATTGTTCTATTCCTTTATCACTATTTCCTTTTCCTGACAAAGGCAAACTAATTTCAAACGTACTACCTTTTCCCAATTCACTTTGAATAATTATTTCTCCGTGATGTGCCAGTACAATTGCCTTTACATAGCTGAGCCCAAGACCAAAACCTTTTATATTATGTATATTCCCTGATGTTACCCTGAAAAACTTGTCGAATACTTTACGTTGGGTATCGTGGCTCATTCCAAGTCCCCGATCCCTGACGCAAAAGAAAAATTTTCCTGAACGATTGTATGAAAACACATCAATTTCGGGCTTTATAATTGAATATTTATTAGCGTTATCCAAAAGGTTAAGAAGAACATTGCGCATATGGTCTTCATCAACTTCTGAAAAGTCATTTTCGGCTTCGAGACGCGTGGTTATTGAACCTTCTCTTTTCTCAATCTGCAACCGGTAATGCGACACGACCTTTTCAATCAAATTATTCATATTGAGTAACTCGGGACGAAGATTAAAATCGCGACTATCAAGCAAGGCCATTTGCAGTACTTGCTCGACCCTTGTATTCATGCGGTTATTTTCCTCCTTAATAATCCTTGTGAAATTCCTGATTGTTTCCGGTTCAGATATTACGCGTGGGTTGGTAATTGAATCGGCTGCAATAGAAATTGTGGCGATTGGGGTTTTGAATTCATGTGTCATGTTATTGATAAAATCTGTTTTGATATCCGATATTTTCTTTTGACGGATCATAACAACAATGCTGGCGCCTGATGAAAGGATGATGATCAGAGTAAACAAGATGGAGCCGACCAACAAAATAGACAATGATTTAAGGACATGGGTTTTTTGTCCTGGGAAAAAAACCAGGAGTAAATCAGGTTTCTTGAAAAGATCATTTGGGAATAGTGATACCCTGTGTCCGGTTTGTTCATATCCGCTTTTAAATTCAGCAGAGCGAATCGGGATATGGTTGGAGTCATTGGAGGGTGAATATACAGCAAATTCGAATGGCAAATCAATACCTTTATCAATAAAGGATTTACTGAGAGTGGCCTGGAGGCTTTTTTTATTGATTCGTTGTTGGATTGGCTCAGGTTTTGTTTCAATTGCAATTGCCATTTGCTTAATGAAATCCTCTATTTTTTTTGCTTTTTTATCCAGTTTCTGGATGTTTTTATCCCTGATAATTTTTTTGTTCGCCTGATGCTGCTGCCGGGGAGGCCTGGCGTGGTAGTCTTGGGGAACAATGTACCTGACAGATGGCGACCCATTGATGCCTGGGGTCTCTATTATGATTTGGCGTTCTTCAATATTTTCCGGACCGGGCCGTTGTTCTTCTGGTTGCATTGCAGACTCCATGGCATTCGTCTCCATGAGTGAATCAATCCTTGCAAGCTGGTCATTCCACTCGAAATTGAAATCATCCATCTCCGTTACAGGCAGCTCCTGATAAAATTGCTCTGTTGTGACTGTAACAGAATCGAAACCTGTTTGAATTGGTACAACATTGTATTGGTATGAATAATGAATTACTCCTGTAGTTGGAAGGCGATGCTGATAAGGTGGAGGGGGCGGTGGGGGTGGGGGTGGGGGCAGATTCTTTTTTGAAATAACTGGCATTTCGTTCAATGCCATCAATGAATCCAGCCTTTCTTTAATTGCCTGTGTTGTATCTTTTGTAAATGCCTTTACAATCCTCATTATACTGTCACCTTCAAAATTACGGCTGATAAAGTACATGTTTTCCCGGGTTTCAATTTTATTGACCACACTTCCAAGGGCATCGTTTACACTGCGTTCAAACTGCGACTCTTTTACCTGAAAGGCATTCCTGATCCAGAAAAATTGAACAATGATAATCCCGAGTAATGAGATACAAATACTGACAATTAGAATATACAATGTCCTTTTCTTCATGATGCAAAAATAAGGAAAGGAGTAGGCTATTTATCAAGATTAACTTTTCATTAACCAACTTTAACGTTTTGTTAACATTTTCAGGCACTTACCCGATATAGATTTGCATCATTAAACCTAACAAAGGAGGATCCCATGAAACTTTTTCCATTAAACTTAAAAATTGCCCTTTTTTCTGGTCTGGGAATGATTTTGGCCATATTTGTCATAAGCCCGGTATTTTCACAGGAAACTGTCCAAAAAAAATCCCAAAAGAAAGTTGTTCTAAAAATTATCAGTGACGATAACGGTAAAACCACCGTGATTGACACTATAATGGAAGTTCCCGACTCGGCCATGATTGATTCAGTTAAAGAGGAAATTGACAAAGTCATATTGTTAGGTAAAGGTGGCAAACATGCCCGGGTCAAAATTCATAAAATGCCCGAAGGATTCAATTATGATTTTGAAATTCCATCACCGCCTGAGTGTCCTATGGGCCTGGAGGAATTAGAAGAATTTGATTGTGAAGTATTTGCGCCTGGATGTGATATGGAGGATCGCATTTTGGACCGGAGGGCGCCAGGTTTGGACCGGAGGGTTCAACGTTTGGGTGGCCATGGACAAACACTTTCTGATATTCTGGGTGATATACCCATGGAGCGGGTAACAAGTTATTCAATAAAGGATCGGAAAAACGGTAAACGGATAATCATTGATCTAAATGATGCTCCGATGTTCGAAAATCAGGAACGGGTTATTGTTATTCGCGAACCTATAAGAAGGCCTGTTAACAGAAACTATCCGGAACGTCGGGTTAAGGTCGATGTAAATGTAGATGATGATGTTAAATTGGATAGAACCCCACCTCCTCCACCACCACCGCCATCAGTCCCACCGCCACCACCGTCACAACAAGATAAAACGTCAATCAAGAAACCTAAGATCTGAATCAACCTTGTTCTTTATACATATCATTGTTAGTAATGTGCGCAAAAACTGCCGTCTGATTAACGGCAGTTTTTTTAGGTTTAGTATCTCTTACGGGGCGTGTAGTGAGTGTGTAGTAACTCATGGGATTTATGACCCAATGGTTTTTCGAGGAATTCTTTGTAGATCTCGGTAATTTCAGGATTTTCGTGAGATTTGCGGATAGGCATACCCATATCTTCTTCGTATATAGCTATTTTACGTTTTGTACGGATTTCCTTATTTGTAGGTATCGGTTGGCCTCCACCACCCAAACAACCGCCGGGACAAGCCATAACTTCAATGAAATGGTAAGTAGCTTTGCCATCTCTTACATTCTGCATTAAAGTTTTTGCATGAGCCAAACCATTGGCAACTGCGCATTTCAACTCAACACCCTCCAGGAAACTCCATTCGGGTTTTACTTTTTCAAGTTTAATGTCAGCCTCACGAACTTCGCCTTCTGTTCCGCGAACCGGTACGATGTTCAGACCATCAAATGGAACTTCACGTCCGGTCACGATTTCATAGGCTGTTCGCAGCGCTGCTTCCATAACTCCTCCGGTGGATCCGAAAATAACTGCTGCACCTGAGGATGTGCCCATGAAACTGTCAAATTTCTCTTCGGGTAACGCTTCAAAATCCAAACCTGCCTGCTTGATCATAATCCCAAGTTCTCGAGTTGTCAATACATAATCAACATCTTTGTAACCACTTGATCGCATTTCGGGGCGGTTAGCTTCGAATTTCTTGGCAGTACAAGGCATAATGGAAACCGAAACAACATTTTTTGGATCTAATTTGCGTTTTTGAGCATAATAGGTTTTTGCCAGCGCTCCAAACATTTGTTGTGGTGATTTGCATGTCGAAAGATTGGGAAGGAATTCAGGGAAGGTATGTTCAATGAATTTGATCCATCCAGGAGAGCAGGATGTAGCCATGGGCAGTGAAATAGATGGGTCTTTATCAACAAGCGCTTTTTTAAGGCGTGTAAGAAGCTCATGCCCTTCTTCAATTATGGTCAGATCGGCAGTAAAATCAGTATCCAGCACTGAATCGAAGCCCATTCGTCTGAGTGCTGCTACCATTTTTCCGGTAACGATCTTGCCGGTAGCCATGCCAAGTGCTTCGCCTAAAGCTACGCGAACCGCAGGGGCTGTTTGAACAACAACATGTTTTGTTGTATCATAAATGGCATTCCATACCTGGTCGATGTAATTGCGTTCAATCAAAGCTCCGGTCGGACAGCGGTTTACGCATTGGCCACAATTGGTGCATACAACTTCAACCAATGAATGTTCAAAAAAGGTTGAAATCTTCATCTTATTGCCCTTGTAGGCAACACCCAAAGCGCTTACACTTTGCAGTTCTTCGCAGGTTCGCACGCAGCGCTGGCAACGGATACACCGACTGTCATCCTTGATAATGGCCGTATTGAACGTATCAATGGTGTATTTTTTATCGGGAACCAGGTCCAGAAACAAATGATCACCCGTAAGCATCTGGGAAGCAAGTCCCTGGAGCTCGCAATTACCGTTTTTATAACATTTTGTGCAATCTGCATTATGCTCTGAAAGAAGTAGTTCTACAATATGCTTACGAGCCATGCGTACCTTCATACTGTTAGTGTGGATTACCATTCCTTCGGCAACGGGAGTTGCACAGGCGGCGGGTAGGTTTCTGACTTTCTCTTGCTCAACAACACAAACGCGGCAATTACCTGCAACACAAAGATCTTCGTGGTAGCAGAGACTTGGAATATGAATGTTCAGATTACGGGCTGTTTCAAGAATAGTGGTGTCTTCATCTACAGTAACGTTGATACCGTCAATTGTCAGATTTATTTTTTTAGTCATGACTTATTGTTATATTTTCTTGTTAATACTGAATTAGTAAATCATCTCTTCCTTGAAGTTGTTGACGATGGAGGAGAATGAATTGGCTACGGATTGACCTAAGCCACATTTTGCAGTAATTTTCATGCTTTCACTCAGTTTCATGAGTTGGTCAAGATATATGGCTTTCTTTTCTCCTTTTTTTACTGCAACAATTCCTTTAAGTAATTGCTGGCATCCGACACGGCATGGTGTACACTGTCCGCAGGATTCTTCTTCGAAAAATTCGAGATAATTGTGCAACACGTTATACATGGAACGTGAGCTGTTAAAGATCATCATAGAGCCTCCGGTAGGAACACCTTCAAAGCCAATAACCGTATCCTTGAATTTTTTACGCGGTACGCAAAAGCCCGAAGCTCCCCCAACCTGAACTGCTTTAGTATCGCCATCGCCGAATTCATCCACAAAACGATCGAGGGGCATTCCGAGTTCAAGTTCATAAATTCCCGGAATGGGAGTATCACCTGAAACTGAGAAAACTTTTGAACCACGAGAGTCGGTAGTGCCGAGTTTTTTATATTGATCAGAGCCGAGGCGCATGATCATGAGAACATTCACAAATGTTTCAACATTATTGATTACTGTGGGTTTTTTCATGAAACCACTTGTTGTAGGGTATGGAGGTTTATTGCGGGGTTCACCACGTCCACCTTCCATCGATTCAAACAAGGCGCTTTCTTCACCACAGATATATGCACCAGAACCCATCCGAATTTCTATCGTAAAGTCAAATCCAAGATTTTTGATATGCTCATGGTACGTTTCCAATTCTTTCATTAAATCGGGTACCATAAATTTGTATTCACCACGAAGGTACATATACCCTTTTTTTGCGCCGATAACCTTGCCGCAGATAGCCATGCCTGAGAAGACCTTACGGGGAACCCGATATAGGATCTCACGGTCTTTAAATGTGCCTGGCTCTCCCTCATCGGCATTACAAACGACAAACTTTTCATCACCAGGAGCCTCTGCAGTGTATTTCCACTTTATGGCTGTTGGGAAGCCGGCGCCACCACGACCACGAAGACCTGAATCAAGAAGGTCTTTCAGGATATCCTCATTGGACCGCTCCAGTGTACTAGCTAAAATCTTATATTTTTCGTTGGAATATTCCCCGAAGATTAAGTCAACTCTTTTAAGGGTTTGTTCTGACATGACTGTTTCTCCTATTTTCTATAAATGTTATTTATTTATGTATTCCCTGATAATATCATGTACCTTTTCGGTGGTAAGACCACTAAAGGGAGTGTCGTTGATCAGCATTGCCGGCCCCTCATGACACCATCCGAGACAATTGGTTTCAAGCAGGGTGAACTTCTTATTTGGGGTTGTCTCTCCAACCTTAATTTTCAACATGTCTTCCAACGTTTGAATGATGGTCTTTTTACCATGCATATCGCAGGTGATTGTCTTGCAAACCCTGATAACATATTCGCCACGTGGCACGGTATCAAGAAATGAATAAAAAGTCGCTGTTCCAAATACCTGAGCGGCTGAAAGATCAAGTTCCTTGGCAATATCTGTCATACATGTATCTGACAGAAAATTGTTTCTTGCAACAACTCCTTGAAGAATAGGGAGCAAACTGGCCTTTTCCCGACCATATTTGTCAGCTAATTCCTGGATTAATGATTTGCAATCAGACATAGAATATATTTTAAATTGTTAATACATAGTGTTTTATGTTTTAAAATTGTCGAATATAAAAATATTGACAAATTTTTATGCAAAGATACATTTTTTCTTTGTTATTTATTTCACAATAAAATATTATTGCATATTTATTCATATTTATAAATAGTCTAAATTGATTGTCAATAAAACTAACAAACCATAAGAATTTCTGGAAGCATATATCATTTTATTAAATTTGCGAAGAACATCGTTAACAATATGGACCATTTCAGATATTTTATGCGTTTTGCCTATGATGGTAGCAATTTTCATGGTTGGCAACGGCAGCCAAACGGCATTACTATTCAGCAAACTATTGAAGAGGGGATGTCGATGATGTTGCGATCTCCAATACTATTAACCGGAGCTGGCCGCACTGATTCTGGTGTTCATGCTGATGAATTTTTTGCACATTTTGATATCGGTAATAGGCTTACAACAGTTGAACTTGAAAAATTGGTTTTCCGGTTGAACAGATATCTTGGGTGTGAAATTGCTCTTTTTGATATTTTTCAGGTGAAAGATGAGGTTCATGCCCGTTTCAGTGCGTTATCACGAACTTATCGATATTGCATTGCCAGGGTTAAAAATCCATTTCGCCAAAAATTCACACATTACATTTACGGTGAAATCGATCATATTGATATGAATCATGGAGCAGAATTGATCATGGGGTATAATGATTTTACCTCATTTTCCAAGGTCGATACCGATACAAAAACAAACATATGCAATATTAGCCATGCACGATGGGAGATGGAAGGCTCAGAGCTTGTATTTACTATAACGGCTGACCGTTTTCTGAGAAATATGGTCAGGGCTATAGTGGGAACACTGTTGGAGCTGGGTAAAAAGAAAATATCACTGGAAGATTTGAAATATATTATTGAAAGTAAAAACAGGTCAAAAGCTGGTAGTTCGGTTCCTGCAAAAGGGCTTACTCTGAACTGTATCGCTTACCCGGAGGATATTTATATTCTTTAAAAAGTGGACAAATCGCCTGGCAATGCAGAATTGAATGGATGCTTATTGCCATTGCTGCATGTTTAACGCATATCGATTATTTCCACTCCGGGAAATTTCTTCGCATCAAAGTTGAAATCGGCATCAGCCACTGGAGAGTCAGTGAGATACGATTTAATTTTATATGTAAATGTATTTCCGCTTTTATCGTAAAGGGTGAAACTTTTAATCTGCTTTTTAGACTTGTCAATTCCCAGGATGGCCTTAGTAAAGTTTTTAGTCGTTGAGGGAATTAATTCAACAGATTCTGTTGTTGGATCAGAACTTTTTATAATTTTTGATTTATAGTTAGCATTGTAGGATGTAAGTAATTTGGATGGTGTTAATGCATCATCTTTATTTTCAAGAGTATTGATCTGAACTTCGTTTGATTCTTTGATAAAGGTCCAGATGGTCTTTCCATCGCAGATCACAGTTTGACCGGCTGCCGACATTTTATATTTATCTCCCGACACCAGGAGTGTGCCTGTTTTTTCCTCATTTATTTTGGCTTTCGTATTTTCCATTGTGTACGAAAAGTCGACCTTTATCGATTTAAATGCTTTTGCCTTCGCGCTTACTTCATCAAGCAATGCAGAGGCTTTAGAATCTTTTCCCTGACCATATCCGATTAAGGTTATTAATATAAACAAGCTGATTAAGTAGGTTTTCATTTTAATTTTATATTTATTTTTTTCCTAAAAGAGCAAGGTACTCTTCAAGCGAAGTGAGGTCTTTATATCGAACATCTCTGGCTTTACTGCCTTCAAATGGCCCTACTATTCCGGCGCTTTCAAGCTGATCAATGATACGGCCGGCACGGTTATAGCCAAGTTTAAGTTTGCGCTGAATTAACGATGTTGAGCCATGCTGATGTTGAACAACCAGTCTGGCTGCTTCTCCGAAGAATTCATCATTTTCATTTGCATTAAACTCTTTGGAGGATGAGCCGCTCTCTTCATCGTAATATTCGGGCAATGCAAATGCTTCAGGGTATCCCCGTTGTGATCCGATAAATTCTGTTACCCTGTCAATTTCGGGTGTGTCAACAAAGGCACATTGAATCCTGATCAGGTCGCTACCTGTAGAAAGGAGCATATCGCCGCGTCCTATAAGTTGATCTGCACCGGATGAATCAAGAATGGTACGCGAATCGATTTTGGAAATGACGCGGAAAGCAATCCGCGCTGGAAAGTTGGCTTTGATCGTTCCCGTAATGATGTTTACAGATGGCCTCTGGGTTGCAATGATCAGGTGTATTCCCGTGGCACGCGCCAATTGTGCCAATCGTGTTAATGGAGTCTCTATTTCGCGGCCTGCAGTCATGATCAGATCGGCAAACTCATCAATAACCAGCACAATATATGGAAGAAACTGATGCCCATCGTTCGGGTTAAGCTTCCGTGAAAAAAACTTTTCATTGTACTCCTTGATATTCCTGACCTGGGCATCGCGCAGTAAATCGTAGCGACTGTCCATCTCAATATTCAGCGAATTGAGTGTCCTGATTACTTTTTTGGTGTCAGTAATTATTGCTTCCTCTGAATCAGGAAGTTTAGCGAGAAAATGGCGCTCAATTTTTGTATACAGGGTAAGTTCAACCTTTTTCGGATCTATTAGGACAAATTTGACCTGTGATGGGTGCTTTTTGTAGAGTAAAGAGGTGATAATTGTATTTAATCCTACTGATTTACCCTGGCCCGTAGCCCCGGCCATGAGCAAATGAGGCATTTTTGCCAGGTCGGCAATATAGGTTTCATTTGATATCGTCTTTCCAAGAACAAAAGGCAATTCATAAAGAGTATTCTTGAATTTATCGGTTCCCAATAACGATTTAATCGACACTATTTCAGGGTTTTGATTGGGAACTTCGATGCCGATGGTCCCTTTTCCGGGAATAGGAGCGATTATCCGGATACCCATGGCGGCCAAACTGAGTGCAATGTCGTCTTCGAGGTTTTTAATCCTTGAAATCCTTACGCCTGCCTCGGGCACTATCTCGTAAAGTGTAACAGCCGGACCTATTGTAGCTTTGATTTTCGAAATTTTTATATCATAATTCGAAAGAGTCTGAACAATTTTATCTTTGTTGGCCTCCAGCTCCTCTTTCATGACATTTACCGACTCCGCACCGTAGTCACTAAGCAAATTGAGTGGCGGATATTTGTAATTTGCAAGATCAAGAGTCGGATCATATCTTGTATCCAGTGTTTGATGTCCAATTCTGCCATTGCCAATAGTTTCTTCTATCGGTTTTTCAATCAAAAGCTCAATATTGGAATGGCTTTTTGGTGTTGGTTCAAAACTTGAATTGACTTCTAAATTTATTTCAGTTGTTTGTGGATCGATTGGCTCCTTCATATAATTTACCGGTACAAATGCCGGTTTCAGGATATCATTAGCCGAATCCCCCGATTGGCTGGAATCCAGTGAATTTTGATCTGCAAACGGGATTTCATCCTGTTTTTTTGATTTTAACCACCGGAAAGGAATATTGAATGAAAGGATCAGGCAACTAAGGAGTGTGAACCCAAGCAACATGGCTAAACCAGAAGTCCCGATAAGTTCGATAAGCCAAAGATTCATCTGGAATCCAATTGCACCTGTAAGAATGTCAATACCCGGGGCCACAAGGCCAAGCATCACAGGGAGCCATATTAATCCAAAGAAACAATATTTCAGCGTTTTCCATATCGGAAAAATCTGAATGTGAAAAAACTGCTTCATCCCGGTATTGAAAAGGATGATAATAAAAAAGTAGGATGCAACGCCAAACCATTTGGAAATAAAAATAAAGCCGGTCAACGCACCGATTTTACCCATCCAGTTGTCGACCGGGACTACATTATCGAAGAACCCATTAAATGTAAAATGCTTGAATACGGTATCAGTAAAGCTAAAATCAGCCTGCCAGCTTAATATATAGGATGTGAATGAAAAGAATAGAAAAAATGATGTAAGGAGGAAAAACAGGCCCAAAACCCTGAAACGTCGTTCATGCCGCGATTGATCCTGTTCTGAAAGTATTTTTTTTTCAATAGAAGGTTTTCGAGATTTTGTTTGTTTCTCTGTAACCTTCTTGTTTTTCTTATCCGAAGCAGACAAATCCTCCTCGATGATTATCTCATCTATCGTTTCTTCCTTGAAAGTGTTTGTTCTTGGCGGAATGATTGGACGGGCCATCGGAGTTATTCATTACCGCCACCGAACTTGCTTTTCAGCTCATCCTGAGTGGTGGGGGTGTAGTCTGAAGGGATTTCGAAATCTTTTGCGGGAAGACTCTTTTTTTCAACTGATATTGCAGTGAACTTCATATTGACTTCCTGGTTTTTAAGAAGGAATTCCAATAAAACACCATCAATGTCTTTATACATAGGATTATCAAAATTGGCCATTTTTGATCCGAGTTCGCTTGAATAAAACACCTCAAACGTGTTCTTAACTCCATCATCATTAACTGTAATGATGGCTTTTTTACAAGTGTATCCGGCAATAACCTTTGTTTCTCCTAATAATTCCACGGTTGTTGTGCCAGACTGGGCCATCTCTTTTTCAATTTCTGCCGTTGTCTGCTTTATTGCATATTTCTGTCCCATCATGTTAAGCAGTGCAACCTTGGTTTTATCATTATAATCAGTGATTTCAACAGTATTCATGCCGCTCAGCTGAAGATCGGTTCTGGATTTTGACCCCTTTATGGAAACTGTAAGTACCTTTGGGAACATGGCCAATTGGCTTTCTGAGAATTTATTATCGGGATATGTGATTTTAAATGTAATCACGCCTTCAAAGGGCTTGCCAGACATTACAGTATAAGGGCTGATAAGGACAATGCAAAATCCCAAAATGGATGCATAAAGAAATTTTCTCATGGTTAGCGTTTTTTAGTACAATTGACAAAAATACTTATTTTACGAATCTGAGCAGCTTGTTCCAACGGATTTTTCCATCGAAGATCGATTTATCCGGAGCAAGGGAAAGCCACACAAAAACAGCTTTTCCCACGACATGGTCTTGTGGAACGAAGCCCCAAAAGCGTGAGTCGGCCGAATTATGGCGGTTATCGCCCATCATCCAAAAATAGTTCATTTTGAATGTATATTCGTTGGATTCTTTTCCATTGATATATATTTTCCCATCTTTAATTTCAAGGTTATTGGCTTCGAATATACTGATGATCCGTTTATAAAAACAGATATTAGACATATTGATTGGAATGGTAACACCTTGTTTCGGAACCCACAATGGTCCGAAATTATCCATGTTCCAGCGGTAAGCCGAGTCAAACGGAAAAATATTCGGGTCCCAGTCATTTTTTGGAATTATGACAGGTTCAATTGAAACTACATTGCTGTATAGCTTGAGTTTTTCGATGGCTTCATCAGATAGCGTTAGTTCATATGTGTTTTTATTATCGGTAGAGATATTTTCGGTAATATCCAGCTTCTCAAAATTTTTCTGATTAATCGGATCGCCATTGGTTCTGACAATATATTTGAATTGCCTCTTCCCGGGATTTTGTTCAGGCTTACCATTGATATAAGCTGTGCGGTCAATAATACGGATTGTGTCGCCGGCAATACCGATACAGCGCTTGATAAAGTTCTCGCGTTTATCAACAGGGCGGGCGATAATGTCGCCAAAATATTGTTTGTTGTTCCACACGGCATCCCTGCCGAATTGTCTGACAAACTGATAATAGCTGACATTGCTTTGAAATTTTGAGGAAAGCGTATCTCCGTCGGGGTAGTTAAAGACTACTACATCCATGTTTTTTATCTTGGCCATTCCGGGAAAGCGGTAGTAAGGCAATTTAATCCATTCGAGATAGGATTTTGTGTTTTCTGTGAGGGGAAGCGTATGATGAACAAATGGAAAGGCGAGAGGTGTATTCGGAACTTTTGGTCCATAACTAACTTTGCTTACAAACAGATAATCACCCACCAGCAAAGTTTTTTCCATTGATGACGTAGGTATTGTATATGCTTCAATGAGAAAGATACGGATAATACTCGCGGCAATTACAGCAAAAATAATAGCATCAACCCATTCACGTGTAGCTGATTTGCGGACAGGAGGCTGTTTTGTGGGGTCGGCATATTGTTCTTTCGGTGAAAATGCAAGGTAGGGGAGGTAGACGAAAGGGAAAATAACACCCAGCGCCTGGTCTAATAGTCCATGCTTTCTGAAACATTTCAGAATTTCAACAGTCATAAGCAGGATGACGAATACATTTATAAAAGGTATAAGAAGGAAAATATACCACCACAAGGGTTTTTTTATAATCTGAAGCCAGATGTAAAAGTTATAAAATGGGATCAGGATTTTCCATCCTTTTTCACCCGATTTTTCAAATATTCCCCACAGCCCAATCAGGCAGAGAATAAAAAACAGGAGAGTTAAAATCAAGTAAAGATTCATATACATCAGTTAATTTATATATCAAACGTAAAAACAGGTATTTTCTTATTCTTACTTTGTTAATATTTGCGAATCCAGGAGGTTTTTCATATCAAAGAACCCTTTCTTACCGCTTATCCATTCAGCTGCCATGATTGCCCCCATTGCAAAACCTCTCCGGCTTTTGGCGGTATGAATAATTTCAATAATATCCTCCTCCGACTCATACCTTACGAGGTGAGTACCCGGAACATTGTCGGTACGATATGATTTAATACCGAGTTCTTCGGGATTTTCAACTGTCTCTTTTACCCATTTTTCCTTCCGATCGCTATGGCGAATAATGTCATTAGCCAGCACAATGGCTGTTCCGCTGGGCGCATCCTGTTTATGGATGTGGTGGGTTTCTTCAATCGAAATT
The DNA here is from genome assembly GCA_037137455.1 of Bacteroidota bacterium. Classification (GTDB taxonomy): domain Bacteria; phylum Bacteroidota; class Bacteroidia; order Bacteroidales; family FEN-979; genus CAIVAT01. The sequence goes on along the minus strand of JBAXKG010000014.1, from coordinate 4,697 downwards.
GCATAACCTTCCCACTTCGACATCAGGTTGGCCAGGTAACGGTTAAGGCTGAAAAAAAGGTTGACCCCTATGCTGTAATTCGGTGAAAAGAAAAGGCTTTGGTTTCTGTCAAGACAATCCTGACGAACTTTTTCTAGATCATCGAGCCAGCCAGTTGTTCCAACGATAATCGGAAGATTTGCATCAAAACAATGGTAAATGTTTTCAATAATGCTTATGGGTGTTGAAAAATCGATGGCAACATCAGCTTCGGATAAGCCCTCTAAATCATTTTCCCAATCTTCAAGGCTATCAAGAGTAAGAACTATTTCATGTCCCCGTTTTATTGCCAGTTTTTCAATTTCCTGGCCCATTTTTCCATACCCTAATAATGCAATTTTCATAACTTTTTGATTGTGTTGATTTTTAAAAATGCAGGAGGAGTTTTAATCCTGGTGCAGGTTTATAACTAACCAGTGTAGGTAATAATGCAGGTTCAACTTTCATTGATAATTTATCACTGATGTTAAAGGTGTACAAATGTGCATCAACTGCCGCGTCAAGAATATTTACAGCATACCATAAAGCCGTTATCAGAATGCTGATCTCCAAATTGCGACGATAATATTCGCGGGCAGATAATAGGTCATCCTTGTTGGGATATTTGTTAACGAGATAGCTGTACGAACCATTCTTATTTCCATAGGATGATTCAATATAGGCGCACTTATAGTTCAAATATTCATCAGTATTGGTATAAATAAAGTAGCTCATTATGCCAAAACCCAGATAAATAACAGGAACTTTCCAATATTTTTTATTATAAATCTGTCCTAATCCCGGAAGGCATGCCGAAAAGATGGTCGCTTTTGTAGGTGAATGTTCTTTTTCTCTTATAGAATCGGGTAATTCAACAAATGTGGTATCGGATTGTGAATATGCAAAAGTAGCCGGGGATAGAAATAGTAATAAAAAAACAGAAAAGGCAAAGTATCGCTTCATTTAGGAATCAAGTTTGGAAATGATCCTGTCGAAATCCTCATCTGATTCAAATGTAATTATTATGGTTCCGGCACCTTTCCTGTTTACTTTCAATTCAACTTTTGAGTGAAGTTTTTGGTGCAGAAATGTTCTTGCTTTTTCAAATTTGCCTTGTAGTCCGTTAATGATTTTAGATGATGGGGTAACTTTTTCTCTGCCAATATTCCGAACCATCTCCTCCACTTCGCGAACAGATAATTTTCGCTCGAGTGTTTTCTGAAGGATTATCAATTGTGTTTTTTCATCCTCCACATTGATGATTGCCCGTGCATGGCCCATGGTAATAAGGTTATCCCTTACTGCCACCTGAATTTCAGTAGGAAGTTTGAGCAGTCGGATATAGTTTGAGATTGTCGACCTGTCCTTTCCTATTTTCTGGCTAAGCTCTTCCTGTTTAATCCGGCATTCTTCCAACAACCGTTGGAAACTGATAGCTATTTCAAGAGGATTAAGATCTTCACGCTGGATATTTTCCACGAGAGCCATTTCAAGCATCTGCTCGTCATTGGCGATTCGAACATAAGCAGGTATTTCAGTAAGCCCGATAAGTATTGAAGCTTTGAGGCGTCGTTCTCCCGTTATCAGCTGGTACTTGTCGTGACCGATTTTCCGCAGGGTCAGAGGTTGGATGATACCATGTTCCTGAATAGAAGCTGCAAGCTCCCGGAGTTCAGTTTCATTGAAATGCGACCTGGGCTGAAAGGGATTCGGAGCGATGTGTTCAATCAGAACTGATGCTACAGTTCCCGACATGTATGCTCCTGAAATTTCTTTATGGGTATTTCCCGAATCTGAATTTTCAAGCAGTGCGCTCAGGCCCCTGCCTAAAGCTTTCTTTTTTCCGTGACTATCAGACATTGATCTCTTTTTCAGCGTTTGTCAACTTGGTCAGGTCGTTTCTTTGAAGAATCTCCCTTGCCAGGTTCAGATAATTGATGGACCCTGAACTATTGATATCATGCATCATGATGGTCAGGCCGAAGCTAGGCGCTTCGCCTAACTTAGTGTTACGGTTGATGATTGTCTTGAAAACCATCTGTTGAAAGTGGGTTTTCACCTCTTCTGCAACCTGTTTTGCAAGACTAAGCCGGTTATCGTACATTGTCAGCAGGATTCCTTCAATATCGAGTGCCGGGTTAAGCCTTGCCTGAACAATTTTTATCGTATTTAGCAATTTCCCAAGTCCTTCAAGCGCAAAATATTCGCATTGAACAGGTATAATAACTGAATCGGCGGCGGTGAGGGAGTTTACAGTTATCAAACCAAGTGAAGGAGAACAATCTACGATAATGAAATCAAAATCATCCCTTATCGGGGCGATCACTCTTCTCATCATTTTTTCACGGTTGGGCAGGTTGATCATCTCAATTTCAGCGCCAACGAGGTCAATGTGTGCAGGAAGTAAATCGAGGAATGGGGTAGATGTGCTCAAAATGATGTTTTTTGCTTCAACATCATCAATGATACACTCATAAATGCTCGTTTTTATATTTCGGGGATCAAATCCTACTCCTGATGTTGCATTGGCCTGGGGATCGGCGTCAATGATCAATGTTTTATATTCCAACACGGCTAAACCCGCTGCCAGATTTATGGCAGTGGTTGTTTTACCTACGCCTCCCTTTTGATTTGCGATTGCAATTACTTTACCCATGTGGCAATTTAAACAATTTCACAAAATTACATTGAAATAGCAACACCCTGCACAATGTTGAAAAGTTTTGAAAACAAACAAACCGTCCGGGTGGACAGTAGCAGGAATTATTGTACCAGGAGTATTAATGATTCTCAGAATCCGTGGTCAGGTCTTCAAATTCGATCGTACGATGAGTCGATTTGAGTACCTCGGGTTCGTGTTCAACTAATACTTCAGGTTCAGCCTCGGTTCGATCAGGCGCTTTACCGGTACGAATGAACTCAACTACATCGCTCAGTCCGGCAGAGAATTTATCGAAATCTTCCTTGTAGAGAAAAAGTTTGTGCTTCTCATAAAAAAACTTGCCTTGTTCATTATTGAAGCGCCGTTTACTTTCAGTGATTGTAATGTAATACTCCTCTCCAACAGTAGATTTTACATCAAAAAAATAGGTTCGCTTTCCAGCACGAACAGCACGTGAAAAAATTTCTCCCCGTTCCCTATCTTTATTTTCATTATCATTTTCTTCCATTCTGCAGTCTGGTTAAGATTAATTCATGGACTTTGTTCAATTCAGTAAACGCAAAAATAAAAATATTATTTGAAAACAAAATTTTATTTCTTAATTCCTTAGATTTGCAGCCGCAAATCAGAAATTGTAATCCAGTTCTTTTTCATAAAATTATTATGCTGGGCAGAAGACATTACCGCATTAAAGTACTTCAGGCGTTATATGCCTATTTTCAGGGTGGCGAGACACGAATAGAAGTTGCTGAAAAAAATCTTCTGAACAGTCTTGACAAGGTATACGAATTATATTACCTGCAATTGTCATTCCTTTTAGAGGTCATTAATTTCTATCGTTTCCGGACAGAAGAGTCAAAAACCAAGTTTTATCCGACTCCCGAAGAGGTTAATCCAAGTTACAAATTATCAGAAAACCGCCTGGTTCTGCAGCTGCAGCAAAACAGTGATCTTGCATCTCAAATCAGGAAATATAAAATTTCATGGACTGAAGAGCAGGAAATGGTCCGAAAAGTTTACCAGAAAATCAAAACCAGTAAGGAACATACCGATTATCTCAATTCAGGGATAAATTCTTACCGTGAAGATCAGGATTTTCTTGAGAAGCTTTTCAGGAAATTTGTTGCAAAATCATCCGATTTGCAATCCTACTTTGAAGAACGTAGCATTTATTGGTATGATGACTTTGATGTAGCTGCGGTGTTTGTTTTGAAAACAATTAAACTGATGTCAGAAACTTTTGGAGATAATGATTCATTGACATCGATGTTCAGCAAGGAGCTGGAAGATGATCCGGCCGAGGATCATAAATTTATTCTTGAACTCTTTCGCAAGACGATTATAAACAGTGAAGAATCAGATAAACTGATTGATGATCGAACGCGGAACTGGGAGCTGGATCGAATTGCACTTACAGATATCCTTCTGATTAAAATGGCGCTGACCGAACTGACCTCTTTTTCTCAAATTCCAGTGAAGGTTACTATGAATGAATACATTGAGATTTCGAAGCAATTCAGTTCGCATAAAAGTAAGCTTTTTATTAATGGAATTCTTGATAAGCTGGTCACGGATTTGACGGCAGAAAAGAAGATTCTTAAAACTGGCCGGGGGTTGATGACTTAATTGGATAACTGGGAAAATATTTTTTCAGGATTCACGTTTACAATATCATAAACCAATATTCAATATAATTATATAACAATAAGTTATGATAATGACGTACAATTATAATACTAATGATGCTACATCATTACATTATAATTGTGAATAAAACATCTATTAAAATCCATAAAATCATTTGGATTTATAGAGAAAGAAGAAAAATAATTCATAAATCCTGAATAAAACTTAAATTAAAGTACATTAGTGAAAAAATTGCAACCTGGTAATTTTAAAACCTATATGGAATGATCCTTGTTTATTCCGGGGATATTGCCACTCTCTTTATTTTGAAATTTCTTAAGCCTGCTTTGGGAGCAGGAGGTCGCAAGTTCGAATCTTGCTACCCCGACTT